>CAKZKQ010000383.1 GCA_937123825.1 uncultured Pseudomonadota bacterium | reverse complement strand
GCGCCGACATCGTGCGCCTCTACCTCCAAGGCACACCCCACGCCCAGATCGCCCAGAAACACGGCATCAGCCTGGCCAACTGCCGCCAACAAACGCGACGCGCGCTGCTGCAAATCCGCGACACGCTTGGTGAGTGGCGACAGGAGCTTCGCCCATGACCATTTGCCACGAAAACGAACTCAAGGCCGAAGTCCTCAAACAAGCCTTGAGCGACACCGACGATGCCCCCATTCCCACCGGGATCGTGGCCGAGCACCTTAAGACTTGCGCCAGTTGCCGAGAACTCTGGGCCGCCACGGTGGTCTTTACCCAAACCGAGCCTCACCCAGACGCGCCCGACATCACCGCCCCCGAACCCCAAACACGGCCAGCGCCGCCCGTCGACCTGCCGACACAGCGCCCGCTGCCCATCCCCGATACACCGCTGACAAACCACCCCAACACCCACGGCATCAAAATCGCTCTGGCGCTGGCCTTGCTGGCCAGCATCGCCGCCATCATCTGGTACACGCTTCCCCAAGAAAACAAGGCTCGCCCCAACCCCCCGCTGCCCCCCGTGGCCACACACCCAGACGCGGGACAGAACCACAAACCCGCAGGCTCAAAACCCCCAGCCAAAGCCGACGCCGACTCCACCCCAACCCCTCTGCCCTCCCCAAACCCGCCCCCGGTGGCCCCAGACCAGAACAAAGCGCCCAACAACGCCAAAGAGAGCGCACCCAAAGAAAGCTCCGAATTCATCCTCTTCTGGGGCGCACCGGGCAGACCCGGACACAACAGCGCACGCCAACGCATCGCCAAAACTCTGACCCGACTCGCCGCACAAACCACCCCGCCCACCACGGTCTTGGAGCACCTCAACGCCTTGCCGCCCTCACAACAGCTCCCCAAATCAGGCAAAACCCTCCAAAGACCCACGCCGCCGCCCCAGGAGCGCCACCTTAACTCCAGGCTCCGGGCCGAGTGGTTGCGCAAGCTTGAGCACAGCCAGCAACCCTGGTTCATCTACGTGGGCACCACCGCGACCCAGCAGCCCAAGGGCGGCAAAGCAAGCGCGCTGTCCAAGTCGATGCCCTCCCTCTTTGGGGGCAGCCAGTCAGAAGAAGAGGCCCAGGAGAGCCAGCTCATCGACGCGCTGCGCGCCTATCCGAGGGTTCGGCTCCTGCTCACCGAACGCCCGCAAGGCCCTTGGAAGGTGTTTTGTGACCAGCAACCCGACAAATGCAGCTTTGTGGGCATCACCCCGACGCGCTCCTACCCTGCAGAGGTCTGGTTTGCCACAACGGTCCTTGGACTGAGCGCCGACGCGGTCCCCAAATACCGACCCAGGCCTTCCAAGCCCACGGAGGTCGGCAATTCAGCGCCCGCCCGCAAAGAATAGAGATGATTTGCGTGCTCATGTCTGTTACACACAGGCGTCCCAGGACAAAACCCCCCAATGGGAGACCCGTGATATGAGCACCCAGGTCCAACATTTTCCGTGCGGCGGTTGCGGCGCGCGCCTTGAGTTTGCACCGGGCAAAGACGCCCTCGAATGCGGTTACTGCGGCCACGTCAACCCCATCCCTCAGTCCGAAGAGGACATCGAGGAGTTGGACTTTGACAAGTACATCGCCCAACACGCCGAGGCCCAGGACACCGTAGAAATCCACACGCTCCACTGTGACTCTTGCGGGGCCAACTCTACGGCCCCCAAGAACAAGGGGCTGAGCCACTGTCCCTGGTGCGGCGCAGCCATGAGCACACAGGTCCAGACTCAGCGCCAGATACGGCCCCAGGCGCTGCTGCCCTTCAAGCTCACCCGCGATGAGGCCATGGTCGCCTTCAAACAATGGTTGGCCAGCCTGAGCTTTGCCCCCAACTCGCTCAAGGAGCGCGCCAAAACCGGCGGTGCCCTCCAAGGGGTCTACACCCCATACTGGACCTTTGACTGCAACGCCAAGACCTTCTACCGGGGAGAGCGCGGCGACGAGTACACCGTCACACGCACCCGAACCACCTTTGACAATGAGGGCAACGAGGTCGAAGAGGAGTACGAAGAGATCGAGGTCGACTGGACCCGGGTCAGCGGCACGGTCTGGGATGCCTTTGACGACGTCCTGGTGGTGGCCAACGACTCCATCCCCAACGACCAGGTCAGGGAGCTTGAGCCTTGGGATTTGGAGGCGCTCAGGCCCGCCAAAGAGGAGTACATGAGCGGTTTTGTGGTCGAAGCCTACGAGACCGACCTGGCTGGCGGCTTTGACAAGGGCAAGTCCATCATGGAGGAGACCATCCGCCAGACCATCAAGAGCGACATCGGCGGCGACCGCCAGCGCATCAGCAGCTTGAGCACGCAGCACGACAACGTCTCGTTCAAGCACATCCTGCTGCCCATCTGGATCTGCTCCTACACCCACAACGAGAAGACCTACCAGTTTATCGTCAACGCGCGAACCGGCGAGGTTCAGGGCGAGCGCCCGTGGTCGGTGTGGAAGATCGTGGGGCTGGTGGCGTGGATCATGTTCTCGCTCTTTATGCTCATCCCGCCCTTTACGCCGCTGGGCATGCTGATGATCCTGGGCTCCATTGGCTACGGCATCTACTTGATGTTCAAGGACTGACCCGCACACCCTCCTTGAGGGACTTAAAACCGAGGCAGACCCTCGGTGAGTTCATCCAGGAGGTCGGGGCAGACATCGGGCATCACCCCTGTGGCCCCCATCCCGCCCTGTTCCAGGATGACTTGACGCAACCAGACCACCAAACGTGCTGGCCGCCCGCTGGGCAAGAGCCAGGGCGTCTGCTGGTGGTACATCAGCGGGTCAAAGAGCGCGTCGGTCTCCACATCAAAGCGCTTCTCCAACGACGGGCTGCCGCTGGGGGTCCTGAAGACCACCTGACGCATCAAAAACATGGTGTTTCCCATCAAAAAGAGCGGATCCAACTCGTCGGCAGGTGGCCAACGCTCGGGCCAGGCCTTCTTGTTGGTGGGATGGAAGTCCATTTTGGCCAGAACCGGCGCGAGGGCCTCCAAACATCCGGCTTTGGCACCGGCGGCATGGCCGCTGTAGGCAAAAACGCGGCCTGGGCGATGGGGAAGATGGGGGCTCAGCTTGATGCCCAGGCGTTGCCAACGCTTGCGCAACTCCTGCACCGACATCCACATCGCATCGGCCAGCGCCTCGGCAACGGCACGCTTTGTTTGCGGGTCCACACCACCGCCCATGCACGCATCGTAGGCCTCCAGGTGCTCGCCGCGCACATAGGCCTCGTAAACCGGTGAGCTGGCGCGTCCAGAGTAAGGCAGCAAGCGCTCGGCGCGGGTCAACAACCGCAGAGTTCGCCGGGTTTCGCTGCGCACCACGGGATCGACGGCCGCCAACTCCAAACCCACCCGGTGATCGGCCTTGTCCAGATCGCTTTGGGAGACATCGCCGACCAGCAAGTCGTCATCGGAATCCCAGTAATGCCCCCATGGCGGCCGCGTGTTCTTGTTTGCATAACCACAAACCAGGATGTGACATGCCGTCGCCTCTGGCCCTGGCCCATTGGGTCGAATGCCGGGCAAAAACCGAACAAAAGGCCGCACATCGCCGCGGCCCTGCCACTGCATGAACATCTCTGTGAACGCGGGGAAGTCCATGATCTCCCCACGCCGCCATCCTTGACGCCGCAGCTTGCCAAAGAGTCGGACGTCTTCGACCTCCAACCCAAACACGCCGCGATCCAGGCGGCGCCTGGGCTCGGGCTCTGTGCGGTCATGCCAGCGCCCCATTTGCTCAAAAGGCTCCTCCAAATCCTGGGGGCAAAGCGCCAGCACCTCTTCGGGGCTCAATTCCAATGGGTGGGGCACCCCAACCCACTGGCCTTCGACCGCTCCAGGGTCCCGAGACGCACTCATCAGGCGCCCATCGTCGTCCCACGCGCCCCAAACCACCCGAATGTTCGCAAATGCAGGGACCACATGCTCACGCCAGACGGCATGCGACCAGCGCTGGGCGCCAAGCATCGCATGCTCCAGGAGCGCGACCTTGAGGTACTGGGTGGTTTCGGGATCAACGCGGACGCTGGAGCCAGAGAACGCAAACGAACAAGACCGCGTCGTGGCATGCCTGGCCACTGCCGCGCGCCATGGCACATCACCGGCAATGTCCACCAAAAACGCGCGCACGCTCTCACACAGGTCGACGTACCGGGGATAAATCGCCAGGATCCCCAATATCCGCCACATCAGCGCGCTGGGATTGGTTGTCGCCACGGCCTTGAGCGGCGTGGTGGCCCCAGAGCGCATGTTGGCGTGCTTCAAGACCCAGGTCAGCGTTTGGCGCGAAGCCTTGGACTCATCGGGCTCGGCCAGAAGCTCGCGCAGCGTGGCCACATCGGCCTCAAACCGCCTTTGTTGTTTCTTCAACGCACACGCCTCCAACAAACACCACGCCATCGCAAGTCAACGCTCGCAACGCAGAGGGCACCACAACAACAAAAGACACGCAAGCTTGGGTCAGGACGGCTTTGGGCAATCCCCTTACTCAGAACAAGGGACACCACACCGACAAGAAATCGGCGCGCGGCGCTCACCACTGGCCGGTGTTGGCGCTGTCTCCGCGGTGGTAGGGGTGAGCGATGGGGGATGCCCCAGCGGTCTTGAAGGCGCGGATAAAACCGTCTCCAGCCGCCACCAGGACTTCGGTGGTGCCGTCGCCGTCCACATCGGCCAACGTGGGCGTGCACTCAATGGGCGCGCCGAGGTCGACGGTCCAGACCACCGCGCCGCCCTGCCCCACCGCCACGAGCTTGCCGGACTCGGTGCCAAAGATGACCTCATCGCCGGGTTTGCCGTCGACATCGCCGACGACCGCGCCGCTGGAGATGTTCTTCTTGGCCTCTTCGTGGCGCCAGACCACGCCGCTGGCGCCCACGCAGTAAAAACTCTCGCGGCTGCCCCACCAGGCGGTGCCGGTCAGAGCGCAGCGGTCGGCATCAAACCAGCCCAGCGGAGAAAAAAGCCCCTCGATGCCGCCGGTGGGGTGGGTCAGCAGTTGGCTCCAGACCACTTTGCCGGAGCGAGGCTCAACGACCATGATCTCGGAGTAGGCCTCTGAAAAAACCAACTCTCGGGTTCCGTCGCCGTTGACGTCGACAAGAATCGGGGCGCCGTGCAGGCCGCTGTCGCGTTTGATCCGCCAAAGCTGGGTGCCGGTGCGCCCATCAAAGGCTTTCATGGTGTTGTCGCGGCCGGGGACAAAGATCTCGGGGATGTGATCGCCGTTGACGTCCATGACGGCTGCGGGCGCGTTGTAGCCGGTTTGGCCATAATCGCCGGTTTCGGTCTTGAAGACGCGGATGGGTTTGCCGGTGCGGCCATCGAGCAGATAAAAATCGCCGTCCTCTTCGCCAACAGCGACATCCAGAATCTGGTCTCCGTTGAAGTCGGCCATGGCGGGCGCGGCTTCAAAGTCGCCTTTGCCTTCAAAGGACCAGACCAGCTTGCCCTGGCGGTCGTAGGCGTAAAAAACCTCTTGATCGGTCCCAAAAAAGAGGCCCTGGCGCGTGACGGCCAGGCCATTGGCGTCCTTTTCTCCGCCGCCGGGCGGCACGATCTGCATCAGGCGGCTTCCGGTGGCGGCGTTGAGGACGTGGACACCGTCAAGGCGGTCGCGCTTGGCGTTGAGGTCTTCGCCGTTGGAGTTGACGATGACCTGGCCCTGGCTGACGTGGATGGTGCTGCGGTAGGTGGTCTGGCCGATTTCGGCGCGCCACAGCTCGGAGGGCGCTTTGGCGTTTGCAGGGGCAGCATTGCCAGGTGCGGGCGCATTGGGCTGCGTGGGCGCGGTGAGGACATCGGCCGGGGGCTCTTCCGGAGGCGTATCCTGGGGCGCGGCGGTCTTGTTGGCCAGCTTGGCGTTTTTGGCCTTGGGGTTCTGGGCGTTGTCGAGCTTGACGACGTTGGTCTGGGACGCGCCGCAGGCGGACACACCAAAGGCCAGGAGCAGACAGAGGACGGCGCGACGGCGTTGGCCGGTTCGCGCACAAGAGAGGGTGTTGTAGGGCATGGTCTAACCGACGATGGGAAAGTCGATGTCTTTGATCTCAGCGACCTGGTCGTTGAGGAATTTTTTCAGCTTTTTGAGGATCCTGGCTTCAAGCTGGCGAGCGCGCTCGCGGCTGACACCAAAGAGATCGCCGATCTGCTGGAGGGTCAACGGGGAGTCGACCATGAGGCGGTGACGCCAGATTTCGATGTCGCGCCCTTCGAGGGTGGACTCAAACTCTTTGAGCTTCTTGCGCAGCTCTTTGGAGAGTTGGCGTCTGGCGATGATGTCATCGACCTCAGGGCCGCCGCTGGGGAGCAGGTCGATGAGGGTGCCGCGCTGATCGTCGACCAACGGCGCATCCAAAGATGCTTCGCGGCCGCTGAGGCGAGCCTCCATCTCGGTGACGTCCTGCTCGCGGACGTTGAGACGGGCGGCCAGGAGCTTGGCGGTGGGCTTGAAGCCCTGGCGCTCCAGGCGGTCTTTCTCTTTTTTGAGGTTGTAGAACAACTTGCGCTGGGCCTGGGTCGTGCCAATTTTGACCAGCTTGTAGTTGTCCATGAGGTATTTCAGGATGTAGGCGCGGATCCACCACTGGGCGTAGGAGCTCAACCGGATGTTCTTCTCCGGGTCGAACTTCTTGACCGCCTGCATCAGGCCGACGTTCCCTTCCTGAATCAGATCCAACAAACTGGTCCAGGTGGACTGGTACTCCAGGGCAATCTTGACCACAAGGCGCAAGTTGCTCGTCACCAGCCGCAGCGCCGTGTCTTCCGACTGGCTCTGCTGGAATTCAACCGCCAATTCGTACTCTTCTTCCTTGGTCAAAATCGGGTAACGACGGATCTCGGCCAGATAGCGTTTGATCGGGTCGTTGACCAGCGCACGCGTTTCCACGGACGTGCTGGGAAGATTGGCCGAACGGGTCAGTTTCTTAGAGACCTTGGTCCCGGTACGGTTTTTGTTCGAGTCGGAACTCATCCAGAGGCATCCTCAAGCAGCCTGACATGACCTCAGGCATATCATAGCCCAGAAGCGATGTACAATCGCCATCATGTCACATTGACGCAAGGGGGCAAGTGTCTTGACTGAAACGCCGATGTGCCTAACATCCCCTCCCGGCGCCCGTCCTTGATGGACGTGTGGGAAAATGGGGACCCAAGGGTCAACCCCTGCGCCCCCACACGCTCTGCGTGCAGATGAACGCGGCGCCACCCTCGACCGGAATGCCTCCGGCCATGGGTTATGGACGTGGCCCTTTGTCGCATCAGGCTGAAGATGGAAAAACAGGATTATTACAAAGTTTTGGGCGTCGCAAAGGACGCCAGCGACAGAGACATTAAAAAAGCTTACCGCAAGCTTGCTCTGAAATACCACCCGGATCACAACCCCGATAACCCCGAAGCCGAGGAGAAGTTCAAGCTCGCCGCTGAGGCCTATGAGGTGCTGCGCGACGCCGACAAACGCCGCGTCTATGACACCTACGGACACGCGGGATTGAGCGGTCAGGGCTTCTCGGGTTTCTCGGGTCTGGACGACATCTTCAGCCAGTTTGGCGATCTCTTTGGGGATCTGCTTGGTGGCCGAGGCGGCCGTCGCAGCCGAGGCCCGGCCCGGGGCGCCGATCTGCGCTACGACATGCGCATCACCTTTGAAGAGGCCGTCAAAGGCACCAGCCGCCAAATCGAGATCCCGCGCCACAAGCGCTGCGGCACGTGCGATGGCAGCGGCGCCGCCCCAGGCACCGAACCCCAAAACTGCACAACCTGCCAGGGGCGCGGGCAAGTCTTTCACCAGCAGGGCTTCTTCACCCTGACCACCACCTGCCCCCGCTGCAAGGGCGCCGGTGTCACCATCGCCGACCCCTGCAAGACCTGCAAAGGCACCGGCCGAGAGCGCACCATCCGGGAAGTCACCGTCAAAATCCCTGCGGGCGTGGCCACTGGCACGCGGCTGCGGCTGCGCAATGAAGGCGAGCTGAGCGAGGGCGGCGGCCCTCCCGGCGATCTCTATGTCTTTTTGAGCGTGGATGACAGCGACGTCTTCCACCGCGATGGCGCCGACGTGCACCTGCCGCTGGAGATCTCCTTTGTCCAGGCCGCCCTGGGCACCACCATCGACATCCCCACGCTCGATGACGAAAAGTACGCCTTGGAGATCCCCGCCGGCTCACAGCCCGGCGACCGCATCGCGCTGCGCTCCATGGGCATCCCCTCGCTCAACCGACGCGGCCGGGGCGACCTCATCGTCCACCTCAAGGTCACCGTCCCCAAAACACTCGACGACCAGTCTCGTCAGTTCCTGGAAGACTTCGCGCGCCACAACGCCATCCAGGCCGGCAGCGTCGTCCCCACGGCCCCCAACACCGACGAACCCGCCGACGACGCCCCCAACGCCCAGGCCTGAGGGCTCGAACATCGCTTCAAAAAGGTTTGGCGCAAGACACACAGCGCCCCTGCTCAGCCCCATCGGGTTGGGTTGGATGGGGTTGTGTGTCTGGGCGTCAGGGCACCACCACCGTGTCCCCAGAGGCCAACACGATGTTGTTCTCTGGCACTGCCCCCTCCACCACCTTGGAGTAGACAAAGGGCAGCTGCTGCTCGGTGTTGCCCACACGGCGGATGATCACAATCCGATCGCCGTCGGCAAACTGCGCCAACCCACCAGCCAACGACAGCGCCTGCATGACCGTCACCTTGCGCGTGGCCTGGAACATCCCGGGGCGCTGCACCTTGCCCGTCACATACACCCGGTATGACTTGATGGACTTCAAGGACACCGTCACCACGGGGTTTTTCTCAAACTGAGTCATCCGCTGGGTAATGACCTGCTGCGCCTCATCAGGGCTGAGCCCCTGCACCTCGACCGAGCCGATCAACGGCAGGTTGATGGAACCATCGGGGCGCACAGTGACCTCGCGCGACAACTCCTTCTGGTTCCAGAACTCGACCTCCAACACATCGTCCGGCCCCAACAGGAAGCTGGCCGGCGCCGAGAGCTTGGACCAATCGTAGAGCGACAAATCCGCCGTCGGCGCACAACCCACCGAACCCACCACACCAAAGCCCACCATCAGGGCCAGCAACAACACCATCTTGCTTGCGTTCATCACCGCGAAGTCCTCGATGGGTGCCCCATCCAGCGCCTGGGGCCGAGCAACCACCCCAGAAAAAGCGCGCCGCTAAAGCACCCGTGTTCATCCACACACACTTCGTCGCAAATGTTGCGACGCCCAAGAGCCCAACGGCCGCCGTGGCCATCGTGCCCCTCGACCTCAAAGGCCACATCAAAACCCGCCTGCGCCATCAAACGGCGCGCGCGGCTGTCGTGATCCCCATTGGGATACGCAAAAGCACGCACGGGCACCCCAAAGAGCCCCTCCAGGGCCGCCTTGTTCTCCAAAACCTCGGCGCGCGCTTGCTGCGCCGTCATGGACGGCAGGATCATGTGGCTGCGGGTGTGCCCCCCAACCTCATCACCGCCGGCCACCAACGCACGCACCTGCTCAGGGCTCATATAACCGCCCTGCGTCTCCAGGCGCTCGCCGCTGCGGGCCTCGAGCGCCTCGACCGCCGCCGCAATGCTCGGCGGACTGAAACACTTCAAGACCCCCACCGTGGCCATCGCCACGCCGCCGGCGCCCTCAGCAAGGCGCGGCATCTTGGCACCAAAGACCTCAAAGAGGCACCGATAGACCTCCCGAGCAGAACCCAGCGCCGAGGCCGCCGCCGCCGCCCGGTCGTGCCACAACCAACCCGAGCCCAGGACGCTGTCGTTGAGAAAATGGGTCGCAGGCACGCGGTAGGACCTCAACAACGGCGCGCCCGCTTCTGCGACGCTGCGCATCCCGTCGTCAAAACTCACCAGAGCCATCGGCATCGACACCGGGCCCCGTGAAAGTCTGGCCCAAAGCTCGCTGGCGGTCACCGCTCCAAACCAGCGGCTGATCAAGTGCAACTGACGCTCTAAAAACCCCTGACTGACCATCAGATATGGATCGTACGAGGGCCAGGGCGCCTGGGCTGTCGCCACACCGTGGTAACACAGCCCCACAAAAGCCGGACCGCGCCCACCCCAGGTCGGCGGCGCTCCAATGCCCTCCAACCAGCGCTCGGCGGCCAGACGGCGCATCTTGCGCTTC
>CAKZKQ010000382.1 GCA_937123825.1 uncultured Pseudomonadota bacterium | reverse complement strand
CGAGCCCTTGGAACTGGGCATCTCGGGAGGCGACGGCCCCGAAATGGAGCCTCGCCAGACCATAGGCTCGGCGCCCTACGCCCTCAAAGCGGGCGTGGCTGACAACGTCGTGGGCGACATCACGCCGTCCTCGCTGAGCATCAACGGCCAGACCGTCATCAACGAAGAAGGCCAATGGGTCGGCGACCCCACCGGCTTGCAAGGTCCCACTGGACCTCAAGGCGACACTGGCCCCGCTGGCCCTGCTGGCCCTGCCGGTCCCACCGGTCCCCAGGGTGAACCCGGCCAAGACGGTGTCTCCCCGTCGGTCGGCGATGTGGCTGACGCGTTGGAGAACAACGACACGCTGCGCGAAGCGGTGGCGACCTTCCTGGTCGAGAACCACAGCGAAGATCTTCGCGGCGAAGCGGGCCCCACTGGCCCGACCGGCCCTGAAGGCCCCACTGGCCCGCAAGGTGAAGCCGGTGAAGACGCCGACCCTGCCGAAGTCGCCGCCATCATCCTGGCCGATGAAAACCTGCGCTTGAGCATCGCCACGCTCCTGGTTCAGAACTTTGGCGAGCAGCTGCGCGGCCCCGAAGGCCCCCAGGGCTCCCAGGGCATCCAGGGCCCCGCTGGCCTCCAGGGCGACGCCGGGCCTCAAGGCCCCCAGGGTCCTCAGGGCATCCAGGGTCCCGCTGGTCCCGCCGGTCAGGACGCCGATCCTGAAGCCGTCGCCCAGTCTTTGATCGCCGACAACATCTTCCTGAGCGATCTGGGCGCACTGCTCGTCGATGAGTTTGGCGACCAGTTGAGCGGTCAGGACGGCACCAGCTGCACTGTCCAGCAGGTCAACGGTGGTGCCAACATCACCTGCACCGACGGCACCAACGCCCAGGTCAGCGATGGCACCAACGGCACCAACGGCAACAGCTGCACCGTCGAGCAGGGTCAGGGCTTTGCCACCATCAACTGCACCGACGGCACCTCGGCCACGGTCCTCAACGGCGAGGGTGGCTCCGACACCCCTGCGCAGGTCCTGGCCAAGTTGATCACCGTGGACGGCGCAGGCTCGGGCCTGGACGCGGACACGCTTGATGGCCAGCACGCGGCCTTCTTCGCCACTCAGACCGGCCTCAACGCCGTCAACACCACCGTCAACGACATCAACGGCCGTCTCCAGACGCTTGAAGGGGCCGGTTTTGTCGATCAAAACCAGCTCAACGCCGTCTCCGAATCCGTCACCCAGCTCGCCAACCAGGTGGGCGTGCTTGAGAACGCCGGCTTCCTGACCGCCGCCGACTTGACGGGCATCAACAACGCCCTGACGGACCTGACCGGCCGCGTCCAGACGCTTGAAGGCGCCGGCTTCCTGACCGCCGCCGACCTCAACGGCATCAACGCCTCCATCACGTCCATCAACGCCAACATCGTCAACCTCCAGACCCGCGTATCGGCCCTGGAGAACGCCGGGTTCGCCACCTCTGCCGACCTGGACACGGTCCTGGATCTGGTGGACGAGACCGACGCCACGCAGGCCGCGGTCAACACGCTCGCGGGCCGAGTCACCAACCTTGAGAACACCGTGGCCACCCAGGACGACCTGGACACGCTGCTGGAGCTCATCGACGGCACCTACGCCACCATCACCGACCTCAACGCCGCCAACGCCAACATCAGCAGCCTCCAGGCCCGCGTCACCGCCCTGGAGAACAACGCTGGCGGCAACGGCCTGACCGGCTTCATCCTTGGCCAGACCAGCAACAACTTCGCTGGCGGCGGCACCTTCAATGGTCTGGTTGGCCTGCAGGCCATGGACGAGATGTGCCGCACGACCTTTGGCGCCGAGCCCACCGCCCACGTCTGCACCGAGCCTGAAATCCAGCGCGCGGTCGCCGGGGCCAACTACGGCAACGGCCTGACCTTTGGCACGGACAGCTGGTTCGTCCACGCCACCTCCCGCGGCTCCAACGCCGACAATACCACCAACAACAACTGCCACAACATGCTCTACAGCTCGGGCGATGTTGCCCGCGGCACCACGGTGGTCATCAACAACAACGTTCAGCCCCACCCCAACGCCCAAACCGGCGACTTCTTCAACATCAAGTTCAGCCAGAGCTGCGGCGTCGCTCGCCCCATCCTGTGCTGCCGCTGATGCTACGGTGCGCCCCAAACGGCCTCAGAGTGCACATGATGCCGCCTGAGACCGCCTGACTTTTCCACAAAGGCCCTGCAAAACAGGGCCTTTTCTCTTTCTTGACCTCGCCCTCACTGCCCTGCCCCACAAAACCACGTTTCAGCGCACCCTTTGCTCGCCTGCCAAGCATCCATAACAACCAGACAGAGTGGATTCACACCCAACAAAACGTCGAGCGTTCCAGTGGCCAGAAAGTCACCAGACGCTTCACCCCCAAAGCCACCTTGTTTGCCGCATTATGCGACCACCCCAAATAGTGTGATGGCTGACCACTTGAAGGTCTGCACAGACAAGTTCAAGCGGCGCGCGATGCGCCTTGCGCCTTTGAACGCGGCTGCTATGATGAACCAAGGACTCACCGTCCCGCCCCCAAACAAGACACCACCCAGGGAGCCCCCTTGTACCCTCAAGCCCGACACACCCCACAAGCCTGCGCACTGGTGGCGCTGGTTGGCGCGGTGATGGCTCTGGGAGCCTGTGTCCCTGTCGACTCAGAACACACCGGCCCAAACGCCTCCCCTGCCCTCCAAACCCATCAACAAGCGATCGAACCAGGCACCGAAGAAGAGCTGATCGAGGCGGTGGAACTCTACGCACGCACCAGCGCCGAACAATTCACCATCGCCACCGATCCACTGGAGCGCGGCGACACGCTGGTCCCAGGCATTTTTGTCCGCGGGCTGGTCGACGCTGGAGAGTTTGAAACCCTCTTTCTCTTTGCCGACGAGTCCTTTGAAGCCGAGCGCGACCGTGTCTTTGGCGCAGGACTTGGCCCGGCCCCTGAAAACCCCGCACATCCATCTCCAACGGCCAGGCTTCAACTTGGCGAGCGCGGCGGTCTGGACTCTTCGTCGTGCCGTTCGTGCCACTTCAACGGTGGACCAGATGGCGGCGGGACCTTTTCTCAGTTGGGGCTCTTTCGCAGCGACGGAC
Organism: uncultured Pseudomonadota bacterium; assembly: GCA_937123825.1. Lineage (GTDB taxonomy): Bacteria > Myxococcota_A > Bradymonadia > Bradymonadales > CAKZKQ01. Next base: position 9,622 of record CAKZKQ010000382.1, on the reverse strand, counting down.
AGACGCTGGGTTCATCCACACAACGTGACGCCCCTCATGTGATGGGGCTGGGCTACTTGGCGCTGGTGGCAAGAGAGATCGAAGTCGAATTGGAGTTGGAGATTGCGCTGGCACATGACCTGGCCCAGTTCACCGGAGAGCCTGAGACTGCCTTCCTTGACGCCAAAGGCATTTATTACGGCGAAGTCACGGTCTTTCCAGACGGCAGCGTCGATGCCGAAGGGCTGACCACCATCTCGCATGACTTCAAGGTTCGCCCTTTTGGATTCAAAGGACGTCACGGGGACCTGGTGGCCCTCTCGGATGAGGCCTTTCAACTCCACCACGGCATGCAGAGCATGTCCCGCACCGAGGTCTTTGACGACCGCGCCGATGAGTATCTGGGCGACGGCAGCAACTACTTTGACCGTGACGATGACGGCATCCAGTCCGAGTCTACCCCGGGTCAGGCCGTGCTGATGGCCAGTTACCTGAGCATGCTCGGCACGCCCAGCAACCGCCCCCCAGAAGACCCGGAGTTGGTCCTGGTCTGGGCCCAGGGGCGGCGCCTCTTTACCGAGATTGGTTGCGAAGGATGCCACCGCTCGGAGTTGTCTTTTCAGGATTACAACACCCACCTGCAAAGCCAGGGCACCGACGACCTCTTCATCACCATTGATCTTGGCGTGGCAGGGATTGACCCTGTACCGCGAGACATCGACTTCACGCCGGACCCAGAAGGCTTCATCCCCAATGGCGTGCCCTTCTACCCCTTCACTGACCTGCGGCGCCACGACATGGGCCCAGAGTTGGCAGAACCCGTCGCCGAAGTGCTGCCGGAACCTGAGGGCGGCGAGGTGGCGGGCAACCTGTGGATGACGCGCCCGTTGTGGGGGCTGGCCGACACGCCGCCCTACCTGCACGACGGGCGAGCCCCAACGGTCCATGACGCCATCCTCTGGCATGGCGGAGAGAGTGCCGAATCAAGGGATGCCTACGCCGCTTTGGACGATGACGAGCAGGGGGCGCTGCGCGTCTTCTTGATGTCTTTGACCCGTGAACCCGTGATGCTGGTGGAGTAATGATGAACGCACACAAGACACCCCGTCTGAAAGCGTCGATCATTCTGATCGGCGCACTGATGTTGAGCGCGGCCTGCACTGGCCCTCGGGGCGCCGATGGTGCCAATGGACGCGACGGCAATGATGGAGCGCAGGGGCCGCAAGGACCCGAGGGACCAGAAGGCCCAGAGGGTCCAGAGGGTCCAGAAGGCCCTGAAGGTCCAGAGGGGCCCGAAGGTCCTGAAGGCCCCGAAGGACCGCCTGGACCGGGCGCTGATGCAGGCATGGAAGACGCCGGGACACAAGACGCCCAGGCCGACGCCGATGAGCCCTTTGAGTGCCCGGATTGGACCGGCCCGCCTGGGCTCGGCGGCGTCATCGACGCCGAGGTCACCGTGGCGCTGGCCCAAAACTGGAAAAACTTCCGCAGCGCGCGCGAACAGGAGCGTCTTTGGGAGGCCTACAAGCCCGAACGCATCCGCGCCACCTATCGCATTGAGCAAGAACTCATCGATGAGGGCTGCGTGGATCTGAATCAGGTCGTCGACCTGGGCCGCGGGCTCTACCTGCGCAGCTTCACCGTTGAAGAAGGCCTGGGCAACGGCCTGGCGCAACTCGAAGACAACTCCGCAGGCCCCAACCCTGCCCCCAACATGCGCCGCTTTCAGGTTGGCAACTTTGGCGGCCCCGACGCCACCGGGTGCTACAACTGCCACTGGAAAGGTGGCCTGGGCAGCGGCGGCGACCGCGCCGACAACACCTACTTCCGGGGCGACGGCAACGACATCACCACCCACGACGAGCGCAACCCGCTCTCGCTGTGGGGCTCGGGCTGGGTGGAGTTGATCGGCCAGGAGATGACCGCCGAGCTGAGCCTGCAGGCCGACGCGCTGGCTGCGCGTGCCATCGAAGAAGATGGGCGCGTTGAAGCACAGTTGACCGCCAAAGGCGTCTTCTTTGGCACCCTGGTGGCAGAACCCGACGGCATGGGCGGCGCCGCCTTTGATCCCTCAGCGCTCGAAGGCATCGACCCTGACCTGGTGATCAAGCCCTTTGGCTGGAAAGGCGTCTTCACCACCATCCGTGAGTTCCTGGGCACCAGCCTCCAACTTCACATGGGCCTGCAAGCCGAGGAACTGGTCGCCCAACGCGATGAGCTGCCCTTCCTGGAGCTTGGCAACGGTCCCAACGCCGATGACCCTGACCATGACGGCGTCACGCGAGAAATCACCGAGGGTCAGTTGACCGCGCTGGTCCTCTTCCTGGCCACGCTCGATGTCCCCCAGGTCATGCCGCCCACCGAAGGCAACCTCCTGCCACTGGACATTGTCGATGGCATTGATCAGGTCGTGGCCCCAGAGCTGACCGAGCGCTGGCTCCAAGGCTCTGGCGTCTTTGAGAGCATCGGTTGCTCCTCATGCCACGTGCCGCTGATGCCTGTCAGCGCCTCGCTCTACCGCACCATCGCCCCGATGACCGGCTCTGAGGTGGTCATTGACCTCTCGGAGGTAGGCGCAGCCCCGCGACCCAACAAAAATGACGATGGCGTCTATATGATCCCGGTCTTCTCAGACTTCAAACGCCACGACATGGGAGCACGCCTGGCCGGCGTCAACGAAGAGCACGGTGTCGCCAGAGAGCAGTACCTCACTCGCCGTCTCTGGGGTCTGGCCAACACGCGCCCCTACATGCACGACGGCTCAGCGGTCGTCTTTGACGAGGCCATCGCGCTGCACGGCGGAGAAGCTGCCTTCGCCGCCGAGGCCTTCGCCAACCTCAACCCCTCGGACCTCAACGCGCTGCGCGTCTTCCTCTACTCCCTGCGCCGCGCCCCCACCATCCGCATCCGCTGACCCCCACTGCGCACACCCTCTCTAAAGTTTCTGGAGAGGGTGTAAATTTTCAGGTGACACATCCCCTGGCCGCAGGTGTTCAATCCCACACAACGGGCCTGGACCACCACACCGACACGGGAGCATCACCCCCATGAACGCCACACAGCCTTGCTCTGCCCAGATTCTGGGCGCCCTCCTCGTTGCCACAACTGTCCTCATGGTGCCCTGCTGGGTCAGCGCGCAGGAACCCCCTCCAGACGCTCAAGCACAATCTGAGGTCCGCCAGCGCTTGCTGACCCCTGCCTTTGGGGTGCGCGTTGGTGGTTATGGCTTCCGACAGGCCAACGGCGACCGCTGGAACTGGTTTGATTGTCGGATGGACGGCATCGGGCTGATGGGCACGCTGGACATTGGTCAACACTTCTTCACCGAACTCTCGGTGGACTTCTATCAGGCGACCCCGGACGTGGTTGAGAGCGGCATGGACCGCGTCTCGCTGCACACCATGGGCGCGCTTGGCCTGCGGATGTTTCCAGGCCGGGTTTTTTCGCCCTTCATTCAGGTTGGCGGCGGCGTGGAGTGGACCAAGGTGCAGATGGACGAGCACACCGACGCGCTGCGCGTGGCCCCGACGGCCTTTATGGGCTTTGGCGGCGAATTTCGGGTGCACTCCCGATTGAAAGTGGGTGTTGGGGTGAGGTTTTTGGCCATGCTGCACCCCGAACACAGCCACGATGGCCAAGAAGACCACGATCACGGCGGCGTAGAGACCTTTTTTCCCGAATCCTCAGGCCCTCAGAAGATCGACCTCAACTTTGCCCCCGCTGCGCAAGCGTTGGGATACCTGCGCTACACACTCTGATACAGCCCAGCCCCAACATGTTTGAAAACCTTGGGAGTTCCGCATATCATCAACATCCACTGAGCGGAGCCAAGGTTTGATGAAACGTGCGGGCCTGACAATCTGTCTTGTGGCAGCGACCATGTGGGTGGGTTGCAATGAGCACCACCTGACCACGCCGCCCATCAGCGCCGAGCAGAGCGACCGCTTTGTGCGCCAGCGCATGGCCGTGGATGTCTTGTGGGTTGTGGATGACTCCAACTCCATGTGTGAAGAGCAGGAAGCGCTCCAGCGCGACTTTGGCAGCTTTGTCAGGGCGCTGTCGCGCACGGGGCTGGACTTCCAACTCGCGGTCGTCACCACGGACGCCATCAACCCCAGACGCGCCGGGCGCTTTGTGCGTACCCACAACACGGCCTCCCAATGCCAGAACCCCCTTGGAATCCCAGATTGCCCCAACGACGGGCCCGCAGTGCTGCGCTCGGTGGACTACCAAAGGGCCGACGGCAGTCTTGATGAGGCACGCCTCCAGCGCGACTTCGGCTGCCGCGCCTCGGTGGGCACCAGCGGACACGGCCTGGAGCAAGGACTCGACGCCATGGCGTTGGGTCTGACGGGCCCCGACGCGGCCGCCTTCCTGCGCCCAGACGCCATGCTGGCGGTCTTCTTTCTGAGCGATGAAAACGATTGCTCTCACCCCGAGGACACGATCCGTCTAAGCAGCAGCACAGCGTGTGAGTGGTCACCACAAGCGCTGACCCCCACGGCGTCTTATGTAGAACTCTTGATGGACCTCAAGGCGGATCCCACACGGATCATCGTCGGCGGCATTGTCGCCCCCGACAATGGCCAGCGCCCCTCCCCTGGCACCCCCCTGGAACCAAGCTGCGCCTCTGAGCACACCGGAGAAGGTTACTCAGGCCATCGTTACCAGGACGTCGCTGAGGCTTTTGGGGACAACAACATCCACAACATCTGCCAGCGCTCCTATGAGCGCTCGCTGGGCTTGCTGGCCTACAAGATCCTGGACGCCACGCGGCGCCCCTGTGTCATGGCCGAGCCTGTCCGCTGCCAAAGCGATGGTGACTGCCACGGCGAGCGGGCGTGCGTGCCGATGGGCCAGGAGCGCCTGTGTGAAGGGTTTGTGCAGGTCGAGTTGCAGCGCGACGCCCCACTCCAGGGACGCCAGTGCCAACCCACCGGTCCAAACCTCCAGCGCCATGCCTGCGTGCTTGAACACGGCCAGGACTACGCGCTGGAAACCCAGGCCGACACGTGCCAGACAGGCCTGCGCGTCAATCTCCTGCATCCTGTGGCGCAAGATGACGTGGTGGTGCTGCGCTATCCCCGCGATGTCCCCACCGAGCGCAGCGCCCCAAGCACAACAGGCCAGCGCAATGGCACGCTGACCCGATAGAGTTCAAACCAAACAAAGATAAAATGGGGTTTGGCCCATCGGGTCCAAACGCCTTAAAACATCCAGAGCATTGCCGCAGCCGTCGCTGGGGCCACGCTCCAAAAGGCCATCTCGCCGGTGTAGGAATCCAGCGCGCGCTTGGTCTTAAAGGCGTGGTAGACAAGCAACGCCACCGCGCAAAGGAAAGAAGGCAAGACGAGGATCAGCCACGCGATCTGCATCAACTGCACCGCCGTGGCGGGCAACATGATGCGCCCCGTGCACATGAAGATCGACAAAAGCCCAGCCCCACCAAACTGAATCAGCGAAAAGAGCCGGATGCGCCGCAAGAACGAGGCATCCTCGCCCGCAGGAGCGGTGTCCTGAGGTGGTGGCGTTTTGGGCTGCTCCTTGCCGCGCTTGGAGCGGGCCTTGGAGCCAGAAGATTTGCCGCGGGATCGCTTTCGGGTGGCTGTAGACATCTCTGCCCCCGGATGAAGTTCAGCACACCCTGCCTTGAGGGCGCCTGAAGCTCAGCAGACATCGTTGACCAGCAGCGGTGCTTTGGGATCCGCCAGACCCCGACCGCGCTGGACGACGTTGCTCACGCAAAGAACTTCTCGTTGAGTTCGACGAAGTCGGTCCACTTGGAGGGCAGGTCATCTTCATCAAAGATGGCCTCCACAGGGCACTCGGGCTCACACGCGCCGCAATCGATGCACACGTCGGGATCGATGTAGAGCTGGATGTTCTTGAGCTGGGCGGCTTCCTCGCCGTGCTCTTCCTTGATCTCTTCGATCTCTTCGATGCTCAGCGGGCCGTGAATGCAATCCACAGGGCAAACAGGCACACAGGCGGTGTCACAGGTGCCGATGCAAGGTTCAGCAATGATGTATGGCATGTTTTTTCTCTCTCAAAAGCTTCATCAACGGCAGTGTTCAAAGCCACAATCCGGTCATTTTGGGCCGGCGGATGTGGTCTTGCTCCCCCCACTGCCGCCTTATTTCTGGGGCCATGCCCAGAAGGGGTCTCCCCCGTTGGTCATTGAGTAACATACTCCAAACGAACGCGCCAAGGGACATATGGACCCAAAAGCACAACGCCCCCACGCGCAGCCCCTCTCAGGACTCGGGGGGACGGTGAATGGAGCGCTCAGAACTGAAACCTTCGGGGTAACGGGCCTTGAGCTTGGCCACGTTGTGCTCGGCCACCTCTGAGAGGTCCAACCCCATGGTGCGCGCCATGGTGGCGACGTACCACAGAATGTCTCCAAGCTCGCTCTTGAGCTTGGCCTCATTGAGTTCATGGCCGTGAAAGAGGTGCTTTTTGATCAAATCGGCCGCCTCTCCCGCCTCCCCCGCAAGACCCAGGGCGCCATTGGCCAGTCGCCGACCACGCTCCAGATCCTGATTCATCGTCCGCTCGGCCAGCGCCTGGTAGGCATTCATATCCATGTCACAACTCCTTGGCTCAGTTCACCGACGCACTTTGACAATCGGGGCACCAATAGGTGGTCCTGCCCCCTTGTGTCAACCGTCCGACAGGCCCCTGACAACGCGGGCAATCTTGCTGGCGGTAGACCGCAAAAGGGTTGTGGGGGTCCTTGGACTCCGGGTCACCCAGGTACGCAATCTCCTTGCCCTCCTCGGCCTCAATGGTCTCCTGGCAGACCTCACAAATCGCCTTCGCCAGGCGCTCTAGAGCGTTTTCTTGAAGTTGATTCGAGGCCAACCGCGGATCAACTCTGGCCCTCCAAAGCGACTCGGCCGCCACGATGTTGCCCACCCCGGCGATGATCTTCTGGTCCATCAAGGTGGTCTTGATGACGCGGCGCGTGTTGCCCAGACGCTGGCGCAACGCAGCCCCAGTCAACGCCACAGGCCACGGCTCGGGACCAAGGTGACCAAGAACACCCAGCGACGCCACCTTGTCGGCCTCGACCACATCCAGGTGTCCCAGACGGCGCGTGTCGACAAACGCATAACGGGCGGCGTTGTCCATGGTGAAGATGGCCCTCAGGCGAGCCCTGGGGCCGCTGAGCGACACCACCTTGCCGGTCATTCTCAAGTGGATGACCATGGCGCGCTGGCCCCCGTCGAGCCAGACCAGCAGAAATTTCCCCCGGCGCTCCACGGCGCTGACCTGCGCGCCTTCGAGGTCCTCAGCGCTGCCCTGGCGAAAGACCTCGGCGTCCACGTCTTCAACGTCTTTAAAGCGTCGACCGACCCACCATTTTTGCAGGTCACGACGGGCAAGCTCAACTTCGGGCAATTCGGGCATGAAGACCTCGTGGGGAAGCGCGCTGCGGCACAACACGGCAACGGGCGTGGTGATGGAACGCCTGAAGCAGACGCCTGCAGCGCACCACACAAGAAGAGATGATGGTGGTCGGCGTCAGGGCGCGTCAAAGGGCCGGATTTCTTTAAGGGTTGTGGAGCGCCAGATTTGAATGTCGCGCTTCATCTGCTCAAAAACTTCGGGATGATCGCCGCTAAGCTCCTGCAACTCGTTGGGGTCGTCCTTGATGTTGTAGAGCGAGAAGCGGTTGACCCCCAGCTTCCAGTGGAGCTTCCAGGGCCATTTGATCATGGCCTTCTCGGGGATGCCCTGATTGGGGGCCTTTTCGGCAAAATAAGGCGGATGCTGGGGCGACTGGCCTTGAAGGAAGGGCAGCAAGCTGGTGCCTCGCAACAGTTCGGGCTGTGGGTGTTTGACGGCGACCATGTCCAGGAGCGTCGGCAGCACATCGATGTTGCCCACCACCTGGTCCACGCGCCCAGCCTCGATGCCCTGCCCCCAGAAAATCAGCGGCACCCGAAGGAGATTATCAAAGAGGTGTTGCCCGTGGTAGAGCATCCCATGATCCTTTTCCTTATCAAGCCCCTCGCCGTGGTCTGCGGTGATGATGATGATGGAGGTCTCCAGCTCATCGCGCTCACGCAGCCCATCAAGGAGGCGGCCAATGTGGATGTCGGTGAAGAGGATCTCCTGGTCGTAGACGTCGGTCCATGAGGGGCCAAAGTCGGTCAGGCCTTTGTGCCGGATGTAGCCCGAGTGCGGGTCGCCGTAGTAGGCCCAGACCAACCAGGGCTTGTCGGCGGGTTGGTCTTTGATGACGCGGTCAAAGTAGGACAGCACCTTGTCGGTGATCATGTCCGAGGTGGGGTTCCAGTGCGTGGGGCTGCGCTCGTGGACCGTAGAGGCGTCATAGTACAAAAAGCCCTGATCAAACTGGAAAAGCGGCACAAAATAGCCAATCGAGTGAAACGCCGCCGTGTGATAGCCGGCGTCGAGCATGATTTCGGCCATCATCAGGTTGTCGGCGTGCATCTGGGGCCACTTGCCCATGGAGCGCCGCAACTCGGTGTAATAACGCCCGGTGGCCAGCACCGGCACCGAGAAGCACGTCATGGGTCCCTGGGAGCGGGCTTGCTCAAAGACCACGCCCTCTTTGGCCAGCTTGTCGATCCGCGGCGAGGTGGGCCGGGGGTACCCGTAGGCGCCCAGGTGATCGGCGCGCAGGGTGTCGACGGTGATGAGCAGGACGTTGGGACGCTCCAGCATGCCCGGGCCATCGTCCTCTTTTGGGGCGACGGGCTTGGGGTCGGGGCGCGTGACCACGGTGACGTTGGTGGGGATCTTGAGGTCGCCGTCGACGCAGTCGTCGTCGAGGCCGTTGTCGGGAATCTCGACGGCCACGGGGTTGATGTCAATGTTGTTGTCGTCGCAGTCGCAAGCGTCGGCGCAGAAGCTTGAGGGGAAGCCGTCGCCGTCGTTGTCGGCGGCGCGGCGCAGTTGCTTGGAGAAGATCTTGGAGGTCAGCCCCTGGTCGGCCAGCCGCTCGATGACCTGGCCGGTCTGGTCAATGTCGGCCCAGAACCAGCCCAACAAGCCTCCGGCGGCCAGAAGCAACGGCGCCAGCAAAAGCACCGGGTTGATCTTCATGGTCGCGCGGTACGTGGCCACGCCCACCACCAACCCCAAGCCCAGAATGCCCAGCGGGCGATAGTCGATGGCGGACACCTCAATGCCGCGCTGCCAGATGTAGAGCGCCGCCAGACCTCCCAGCACCACGCCCGCCGCCGAGACCAACGCCACCATGCTGGCGATCGAAGGCCGACGCCACTCCTTGGTCAAAAACCACCGCAGCGGCATCCAGCCGTAGGCCGCCAGCGCCGCCAGCGGCACCAGCATCACGCCCACCACCATGTGCAACACCAACGAGACCATGATGTCGGTCTGCGGTGAAGGCAGATCCGTGCCCCAGACCGCAAAGAGGCCATCCTGGAGGCCTGCCGAGTACACACCGGCCAGCATCCCGGTCACAATGGCAAACAAACGACGCTGTTCGTTCTGGCGAACAGTCCTTGGCAGCTCCTGAGTCATCTCCACTCGCCTTATACCAAAATGCAGACGTCCGACTCACTTTGGGACGGCCCTGATGGCGCCAGGAACCACGGAACTCACTCGCAATAGCGCTGCTATGGCTTCGTTCGTCCCGAGGCCCCTG
>CAKZKQ010000381.1 GCA_937123825.1 uncultured Pseudomonadota bacterium | reverse complement strand
ACTTCGATCATGATGGGCCTCGTTCTGGGGATGCGCTGGGCAGGCGCGATCGCAGGGGAGATTAGCAGGCCGGGCGGGACCGGCGCGCGACGGCCGGCCTGGGGTCCTTGATCGGCCTACCGCGGCCCGATCCACAGGAAGATCTCCCGATTCCCCTTGGGCCCGGCGACCGCGCTGTCGACGCGCCCGCGCTCCGCTCGCCCGAGCCCGGCGGCCACCCCTGCGACCGTATCCGCCGCCTCGACGCGCAGCGCGTCGTCTCCTTCAATAGTGGAGCCCATCGCCAACACGCCCCACCCCAGGACCACGGCCACCAGCGCCGCGCTGCTTAAAAGGATGCCTGTGTGCGCGCGGCGATGATTTCTCCATTCATGGGGGTGTGTCATGGTGTCTCGTGCCTCATAAACGAGGTTTTGGTGGGATGGAGCGCCAACTGCCCCTCAAAATGGAGCACGGCCCAGGCCAAACCAAGCCTTTGCTCTTCTGGACGCGCCCAACGGGAAAATTTGTCAGGCAGAGCGCCACAATTGTGCGCAAGACACGTGCGAATGGGGGCTTTGGAGGCAGGGAACCAGACAGGCTCAGTATTCGATGCCAAGACCCGAAAAGAAGAGGTGGCGGCTGTAGTCGGCCTCGCGTGAGCCGAGCGCCTGGGCGTAGAGGGCGTAGCGCAGCGCCACGTTGAAGGGGCCGTAGATGGGCCGCTCGACCTCCAACGTGAAGTTGTTGCGGTTGTCCTCGTCGATGAGCAGCGAGGCGTCGTTGATCAGGCGCCCGTCATCGTAGAAAGAGCGCTGCAACCCAAAGCGGCCACTGACAAAGAGCGACCAGGGAAGCGAGGCGGTGGCAGTCAGCGTCACGCCCAGGCGCTGAAAGGACTGCCCGGTGGAGTTGGAGGTGTTGTCGAGCCAGGACACATCCAACGACGCCACCACGGGTCCTCGCCAGCCCACACCAAAGACCGCGCTCTGGGACAGCTCGCGCCGCCGCGTGTCGGTGTCCAGGACCGTCTCATCCAGATCGCGTCCCACAAGGCGAGCCGAGTCATAGAGGCGCCGCCGGGCGCTGAAGCCCGCCCGCAGGTACCACTCATCGCTCAACCTCACCTGGGCGCCAAACTCGGAGTAGGGGCCAAAGTTGGACAGTTGGGGTGAGGGTTTGAAAGCAAAGGCAGAGACCCCGGCACCGACCGTCAGTGTCACGGGTCCAAGGGAGAGCCCCAGGCCTCCGACACCGTTGGCGCGCAGATAATCGCGTCGATGCCCTTGCTCGGTGCGGTCTTTGACGCTGCCTGCGGCGTAGGCAAAGAGCCAGCGCTGCTCCAGGGCCAGCAGCGGCATGAAGGTGTAGCGCAGGTCGCCCTGGTTGATGAGGGCGTTTTCGGCCTCTTCGGTCTGGTAGAGCTTGCCGCCGGAGCGAAATTTGAGGCTCAGACGCTGCCCAGGGCCTGTGGTATGGGCCGAGGAGGCCTTCAGGAAGTAGCGCGTCAACACATCGCCGCGCGTCACGACCCCTTCTTCTCGGGCGGCGTTGGTGTCGTTTTCGAGGCCGAGCTTGAGATCGAGTTGAAAGTCGCCGCTTTGGGCGTTGGCCGCCTTGACGTCCGTCAGGATGGCGCCGCACACCCCAAGCATCAGCCAAACGAGCATTAGACGCAGGGGCAGCCCTGCGCCTGAGGCGCCCAAAGTGCGTTGGGTTTGTGAAGAGGGCCAGGGATGCATCCCCACGGCGAAACTCCTGAAAGAGACCTTGCGTTGCGGTCGGTCATTGGGTGACGGACTGCAAATTACCGCATTGAGGCTCACTCCTCCAGGGCCCGGCGCTTGAGGGCTTTGGAGCGGGCTTCAAGTTCCTTGGCTTTGCGCTCAAGGCTCTGCTTCTCGCGCTCCAGGTTTTTGATCCGGGAGGTGGGGCTGCCGCTCTCGTCGGCCACGCCCTGACCGGCGCCGGTGTTGGCGTTGATGCCGCCCTGGACCACCACGGCGTCGTTGCCAAAGGGGTCGCTGGGCAGGTCCGCGCCGGGCTGCACCACGGGGTCACCGACCTCGGGCTCCGCCCCAGGTGGCTCATCCCTGGCGCCGTCCCCGTTCGGGTCCACAAACTCGCCGGGGCTATCGGTCTCAAAATCCGCGTCGTCGTCCGTGTCGTCGGCCGGCGGACTGGGATCGCCGTCGGGCGCGGGCGGCGCATTGTCGGCGTCATCAAAGCCGTTGGACAGATCGCTGTCGTCACCCTGCTCGTCTTCAGCCGAGTCGCCCACCGTGGGCCCTTCTTCGGCCTCTTGACCACCGTTGCGCTCGTCGTTGCCAGGGGACGCCGTGGCTGACGGCGCCGGGCGCTGGCGGCGACCACCGGCAGTAGCGTCGTCAAAGAAGGCCTCACGGTCGCGGAAATCGCTGGCCTTACGGCGCAGACGACGGGCCTGCTCAAGATCATCGATCTGGGCGTCGAGGCCCGCGATGCGGCGCTCAATCTGGGCGCGGGCGTCGTCGAGTTCGTCGGCCTGGGCCAGAGCTTCCTCGGGATCATCGGGCAACGCCGCCTGCAACGAGGGCAGCTTGCCCAGGTTGAGGTCGGGGGTGGCTTCGATGCGACGGGCGTAGGCAGAGCGCTCTTGTTGGAGGGCGTTGAGGGCCGTCAGCGCGCGCTCCTGATCGATGTCGTCTTCGGCCTCCAGCGCGGCGTTCTCAAGGGACGCGATGCGCTGGGCGTAAGCCTGCAGCAGGCCCCGGCGCGTGTCTTCAAGCTGGGTTTCAACCTGACGGACGCGCTGCTGGATGCCGCGCAGCTTATCAGAGAGCGCGCGGGCCTCCTGGAGCAGGTTGGACAACTCGATGTCGGCCAAGAGCGCCGCCTGGGTGCGGCCGCGCTTGCGGGCTTCGATCTTGTCGGTCAACCCCTGGAGGCGACGCAGTTTTTTCAGGCGCTCGGTGCGCAACCCATCAAGCTGCAAAGAAAGCTGGGCGAAGCGGGCCTTGGCATTGTCAATCGCGGCGTCGGCCGCCTGAACCTGCTGGGCAAGAGCAACCTGGGCACTGCCCCACGTCACCCCGGTCCAAAAGACCATGGCCGCCAGGAGCGTCACCACAAGGCGAGCGCGGCGGAGGGTGTTGTGTGTCAGGAACCGGTTCATCGTTTGATGCTCTCTTTTTAAGAGTGACGCCCTCTTGGGGGCGCCGTTTCTTTTAACCCGCTGTGTGGGACATTTGTGTCAGGGGTCCCACCCACCCTGTTCAAAAGCAAAACCGATGCCACAATGACCGAAAAGCGTCGATCCCCTGTTGACCGCATCGGCATGTCAAAGCGTTGTCAAAGATCTGAGGCATTTGCCCCGCCCCCTCAGAAAACTGAGGGGAGGTGGCCTCAATCCAGCACGGATTCGTCGATTTTGTACTTGGTGTCCATCTTGTAATAAAGCGCGCTGGTCTTGATGCCCAGCAGCCTGGCGGTCTCGGTCTTGACCCCTTTGGCTTTGCGGAACGCGCGTACGATCAACTGCCGCTCCAGGTCTTCGAGAATCTCAGGCAGGGTCCGCTCGCCTTGCGGAATCTCCAGCACATCACCGCGGGCGCTGTTGGTCACAAAGGCGGGCAAATCTTCGACCTCGATCTGCGCCCCTTCGGCAAAGACCAGAGACTGCTCAATGATGTTCTCCAACTCTCGGACGTTGCCGGGGAAGGGATAGCTCTGGAGGACGGCCAGGGCCTGGGGAGAGATGGCGCGGACCTCGGAGCGCGTGCGGGTGCCGAGCTTGGCGATGAAGTGCTCGATGAGGGCGGGCACGTCGCCGCGGCGATCGCGCAGCGGGGGCAACACCAGCGGGATGATGTGGAGGCGGTAGAAGAGGTCTTCGCGAAAGCGCCCGGCGGCGACCTCTTTTTTCAGATCTTTGTTGGTGGCCGTGACCACGCGGACATCGACCTTGACCGAGCCTTCGCCACCGACGCGCTCAAACTCGCGCTCCTGAAGGACGCGCAAGAGCTTGAGCTGGATGGTGGGCGAAATGTCGCCGATCTCATCCAGGAAGATGGTGCCCTGATCGGCGAGCTCAAAACGACCGATTTTGCGCTTGTGGGCGCCGGTAAATGAGCCCTTTTCGTGGCCAAAGAGTTCGCTCTCAAGGAGCGTCTCGGCCAGCGCCGAGCAGTTGACCTTCACAAAAGGGCCTTCGGCGCGGGGACTGGCGTCATGAATGGCGCGCGCCACCAACTCCTTGCCCGTGCCGGACTCGCCAAAGACATAGACGGTCGAGTCGGTGCGGGCGACCTTGCGGACGGTGTTGAAGATCCGCTTCATGGCCTCGGAGTCACCGACGATGCCCTTGTTGAAGTCGTACTTGCCGCTGATATCCTCCTGAAGGGCGGCGTTGACGGCTTCGAGGCGCTCTTTTTCCTTGTGCAGGTCGCGGACCTTAAGGGCCTTGTTGACCTTGGTGCGCAGCAGATCAGGGGGAAAGGGCTTGGTGATGAAGTCAAAGGCGCCGTTGCGCATCGCGTCCACAGCCACCTCGATGGTGCCGTGCCCGGTGATGAGCATGACCAGCGCGTTGGGGTCGTTCTTGCGGATGGTGTTGAGGACCACCATCCCGTCGACGTCGTCCATCTTTAAGTCGGTGATGGTAAAGTCGATGTCGTGCTTTTGGTAGAGCCGCAGCCCTCGGGCGCCGCCAGAGGCAGTCAGCGCCTCGTGGCCCATCTTACGGATGACCTGAGCCACGCCTTCGCGCAGCGTGTCGTTGTCGTCAATCACCAGAATGCGTGCCATGGCGCACCGCCCCCAACATCCATTCGTCCACAATCACGCCGCGCTGTCGCCAAGAGGCAGACATCACGCAGCGCCCCATCAGACCCCTCGGCCCGACCACAATTCTTGGAATCCTATCATAGAGCCTGTGACAGCCCTACCCCAGCCAACCCTCAGGGATCACCATCTTGGCAGGCTCGATCTCTTCTTTGAACGGCAAAAGGACGACCATCACCGTGCCGACCACCTGACCGTCCGCGTCGGACGCAGCCAACGGCGACGCGGGGCTTTGCTCAGACAAGGGCTCCACACCCAACATCGCGGGCTCATCGTCGCCCAACATGCCCGGCTCGCTCTCGTCACCAAGCATGCCCAGCCCTTCATCGTCCCCGAGCATCCCGGGCAGCGAGTCATCGGCGCCAAGCATCGCAGGCTGATCCGTGTCGCCCAGCATTCCAGGCGATGAGTCATCGCCCAACATGCCCGCAGACATGCCATCGCCCAACATTCCTGATGACACATCGTCGCCCAAGAGCCCTGGCTGCGAATCATCACCAAGCATCGGACCATCGCCCAGCATCCCAGGCGACATGTCGTCCCCCAACATGCCCATCAAAGCCCCCGACGCAGGCAAATCGTCGCCCAGCATGCCACCCGACATCGACGAGGGCTCCGGCTCATCAAACGACAGGGCCTCGGCGCTGCCGTTGCTGGGCCGCAACGTGGAGGCCACCGCCAGCGCGCCGCCGTGCTCCTCGACCACCTTGGTCGTCAGCGCCAGCCCCAGGCCCGATCCCTTCTCTTTGGTGGTGAAAAAGGCCTCAAAGATGGTCTCCAGCTTCTCTTTGGCGATCCCAGAGCCTTGATCCTGGATGTAAATGGCGCGCCAGCGGCCTGTGTGCTCGGCCTGCGGCGGCAAGAAGACGTTGGCGTCGTACGGCGCCAGGATGGAGAGCGCCTCCACAGAGGCGTCGTCCACGTCCAAGACCCCGATCGTGATCTGCGTGCCGGGCTTGGAGGCCTGCCAGGCGTTGCGGATGAGGTTGATCAACACCCGATGGAGTGTTTCGCGGTCGGCGGTCACCTCCAGCCCCGGATCCATGGGCCCCACCGCCAGTTTGACGCTGGCCTGGGTCATGTCGCGGCTCATCAGCATGGCGACGTCGCTCAATAGGCCCTTGGCCTCAAAGCGGGTCACCTCCAGGGGTTTGCGCCGGGCGTAGTCCAGGAAGTCGTTGACGACGCGCTTGAGGTAGTGCAACTCGCGGGTGATCTTGGCGTTGTACTCGGTCAGATGGGGCTGGTCGCCCATCTCCTCCAACTCTTCGGACATGAGCCCACAAAAAAGCTCCATGCCTCCAAGCGGGTTGCGGACCTCGTGGGCGATGCCCGAGAGCATCATCTGCATCTGACGGTCGCGGTCCAACAAATCCTGGCGCATGTCATTAAAGGCCGTCGCCAACACGCTGAACTCGTCTTTGCCCTCCACCTGCACGTCCGTGCTCAAGTCCCCGCGCCCAAAACGCCGCGCAGCGGTCTCCAAAACCATAATGGGCTCATTGATCGAACGCGCCACCCAGACCGAGACCAGCACAATGATCAGCAAGCTGAGCAACCCCGCGATCAGCATCAAAGCCTGGAACTCACCCACGACCGCAAAAAACTCTGCGCTGCCCTCCACGGCCAAAATGGCCACCACCTGACCCTCGTGGATGATGGGTGCGTAGCCGTTTTTGTAGCGCACGCCGTCCTTGCCGGTAAAAAGCACCGAGCTGGCCGGGCTGCCCGGTGGCTTCAGGACGCGCTCCATCTCAAAGCGGTCGGCCTGGAGATCAAAGAGGTCATCGCCAAAGGCCACATCCGATCGCGTGTCTGCCAGGCTGCGCAGCTCCGGGTCGCTCAAAAACACGCGCCGCACGCCCGTGGCCTGACGCACCGCCTCCAGCTTGGTCCGCAGGCGCTTGAGCGTGGCCTCGTCGTCCTTGCTCAGCTTGGCCAGCCGCCGTGGCTCGCCGCTGGGCAACGACCCCACCGTGGCCTCGGCCACTGAGATCAGCCTCGATCCCAGCTCTTGCTCCAGGCTGGCCCGCGCCTGCGTGTAAATCACCACCCCCACCAACACCAACACGATCACCGTGGGCAGCAGGTAGGCCAGGATCAGCTTGTTTCGAATCATGACAACCGTCGTTTACGAAGAATGCACCGCGCACAGGGCCATTTTGAGCCCATATGACAGGATTGACGCCACACACTGTGCCCCGAGTCTACACCGCGCACAGCGTCATAAGCGATGTTTTTGCGCCGCGCACACCCCAACGCACACGAACCCAACGTTGAATTGCTTGCAAATGACCTCCTTGTGGTACAGTACGTCCTCTCTACGCCGCCCAAAAAGGGGGCGGCTGCTGCACGGACACCGCAAGTGGCAATCGGTCGATATCACGTCAAGACGGTCGCGCTTAAAGACATTGAGCGCGATCTGATCCGCGCGCTGGTCCAAAACCCGCGTCTGCTCAGCCCCAGGCAGGAGTTTATTCTGCGCTGGGCGCTCTCTGTGAGTCGCTTGACGCTGGTGCGCACCCCCACGGGACAAGACATCGATCTGTTGGAACCGTTGGGACCCTACCGGCAGTGGCTGGCCGAGCACCTGCGCACCGCCCTGCCCGCCGACGGCAAGCCCGACGGCGCGCGCCTGCGCTTGCTGCTGCCCTCGGTCAAGCTGCGCATGGACGCCGCGCGCCAGCTTGTCCTCAATCGCCACGTCAACGACCTGAGCGCCGAAGATCTGGACCAGGAGCTGCGCTTCAAGAAGCTGGTGCTGGTGCTTGGCGGCGGCGGCGGCGCGGGCTTTGCCCACCTGGGTGTCTTTGAGTTGATGGAAGAGTTGGGCCTGCAACCCCACCTGCTTGTGGGCGCCTCGATGGGGAGCTTGATGGGGCTCTTTCGCTCACTGGAGCGCCCCTACAGCTCAGCGGCGGCGCTCCAGGCCGTGCCCGAGGCCTTTGATCTGGCCCGAATCTTCAGGCCCTTCAACGGCTCCAGCCGCTTTGGCATGCCGGGGGCCTTCCACATGCAACTCATCCGGGTGGCGCGCGAAGCGCTGGAGAACCTGGTGGGCCGCGCCCGGTTGCCCGTCTTTGAAGAGTTGCCCATCCGCCTTGAAGTGGTGGCCACAGGGGTCCGCAGCGGCTTTGCCTCCAACCCCATCGTCCAGGAGAGCATGCAGGGCAAGGGCCCCTCACAGATCAACGCCTTCTCCATGCGACGGTGGCTGCGTCGATCGCTGCGCCTCTCCCAGGATCTGGCCGCCAACCCCAGGATGCTCAAGCAGATCGTCTTTGGCTCCGAGGACGACACGCGCACCTTCAGCGCCGTCGAAGCGGTGGGCTTCTCCTGCTCCGTGCCCGGCATCTTTTGCTACGACGTCTTTCACGACGACCCGCACACCGTGGGCGTGCTTGAAGAGCTCTTTGAGCGCCACGGCATCTGGCGAATGACCGATGGGGGTGTGGTCAACAACGTCCCCAGCCGCGTGGCCTGGGAGTCGGTCATGCGCGGCAACATCGGCACCCGAAACGCCTACATCTTCGCCTCGGATGTCTTTGCCCCCACGCCCTCACCGCTGAACCTGCCCTACACGCCGGTCCAACAGATCGCGCGCCAGAACGTGCGCGCCAACCGCCCCTTTAGCGACTACACCAAGACCTTCCGCTCACCGCCAAGCCCCATCAACCTCAGCCCCAGCTACAGTCAGCTTCGGCGCATCATTGAGCGGGCCCGCAAAGAGTTGGTCTCTTCGGTCTCACACATCCGCAAAGCCACCGCCCCCCTGCCCCCCTACGGAAGCTGGAGCCGGTAGATTCCCTGGCCGGAACAAAGACATTCCAGGCCGACAAACACGACATTCATTTAAGATCAGGGTTTGCGCGCCACAAAGCGGGCGCTCCAGACCTTGCCCTGGACCTCTTCGGAGAGACGGCGCACGGCGTCTTTGTCGATGTCGACCGAGGAGACACCGCAGCAGGAGACCTCTTGGCCAGAGATCTCGCTGCCGATCAACGCGGCCAGCGAGGCGGTGTCATAGACCATGCGATCGACGACCTGGACGTCTTCAAGGCCTGCGGCTTTGAGGCCCGCGACGTACTCGGACTCGGAGATGGCGCCCGCCACGCAGGCCGAGTGGAGGTGGGTGCTGTCGCGGACCCACTGGGGCAGCTCTTCGACGACGATGTCGGAGATGCTGATCTGGCCGCCAGCGCGCAGAACGCGGGCGATCTCAGCAAAGACGCGGCCTTTCTCGGGCGAGAGGTTGACGACGCAGTTGGAGAAGACGCGGTCGATGGTGTCGGACTCGACGGGGAGGTCTTCGATGATGCCTTTGCGCAGCTCGACGTTGGTGTGCCCGGCGGCGGTGACGTTGGCGCGGGCGCGCTCGATCATGGCGTCGGTCATATCCACGCCGATGACGTGTCCTTCGGGACCGACACGGTCGGCGGCCAGCAAGAGGTCGATGCCCGCCCCGCTGCCCAGGTCGAGCACGGTTTCGCCCTTGGTGACGCCGCTGAAGGCCACCGGGTTGCCGCAACCAAAGGAGCTTTGCACGGCGTCGGCGGGCAGCGCGCTGAGTTCTTCGTCGCTGTAGCCCGCCAGCACCGCCGCCGGGTTGGAAGGCTTGGCCGGGCCGCAGCAGCCGCCGCTGACCTCGGAGACCGCGCGGGCGTAATCCTTGGAAACCTGCTCTCTGACTTTGTCGTGGTTGCTCATGATTGTTCTTCCTTTGCTGGACCGACGATGGTGCATGTCTGCGTGCCGCAGCAGGCCTCCAGCGCGTCGGCGATGCCCCTCAATACACGCACCACTTCCAGGGTGCGCACCTGATAGAAAACCTGCTTGCCGCGTTTTTCGGACGTCAAAATCCCCGCGTCGCGCAACACCCCCAGGTGGCGTGACACCACCGACATGTCCACCTCACAACAACGCGCGATCTCGCCGACCGAGCAGGCACAACCCGACTCGGCCAGCGCCGTCAGCATGTTCAAGCGGTTGGGATCGCCCAGCGCCTTGAAGAAGCGCGGCGAGAGCCACTGGCCAAGGCCTGCGCAACAGGCGTCGGACGCTTCGGGCTGGGTGTTGGGGATTTTGGAGGTCATGGTCTGCGGCTCCTTTGTTCATTTGCACAAACATGCAAGTAAAACACTGGGCCAAATCCGTCAAGGCATAAAAACAAACCTGTGGGGGTGATGGCAGAGGTTTGGCGCTTCAAAAATGGGGGTGATATCAAAAAGAAAAGGCCCACTTGATGGCAAGAGGGCCAGACACCAGGGAGGGCGTCATCGCGTCGCAAACAGGAGGGTGGGGACGGATCAGACTTCGGTCTCGGCGGGGGGTTCTTCGGCCCCGGTCTCGGTGTCTTCGAGCTTCTCTTTGAGGGTCTCGTTCTCGTCGCGCAGGTTCTGGACCTTGCGCTCCAAGCGGTCGAGCTTGCGCTTGAGGTCTTCGAGGTCGTCGCCGGTGGCCACGTTCATGCGCTCGGCCAAGACGCGGCGCGCGTCGGTGACGTCGTTTTTGACCTTCATGCCGGTCTGCAGCGCCCGGAACATGATTTTTTGCATCTCGGGGGAGTTGACCATCTTCTGAACCTGGTCATTGCCCATCGCCTTCATGGCCCCTTCCAGGGCAGCGTCCTTCAATTTCTTGAACATCGTCTTCTTTGCGCTCCTTCAAACAACATCAACCAGCGCATACCGCGCAGAGGCGAAGGGATTCAACGACGGCGACAGGCTCATGTCAAGCGCCTGCGCCCTGCCTTGTGACGCTCCACGCTGACAAGCTCGCCGCCACCAGCCAACCCGCCAGCCACAACCCCGCCCCCCAACGCAGGCGCCAATTGAAGATAAGCGCCATGCTCCCCGCCACCACCCCCCAATGCACGATCATCAGCGCCGCAGCGCGCCCCAGCATGCCCCGGTAGATGTGGCCAAGCCCAAAGGTCTGCAAAAAGAGGCCAGGGACCAGCTCCAGGGCCAGCGCCAGGCCCCGCGAGCGGTGGCCTTTGCGGGCCAGCGCAGCATTGAGCCAGGAGGCGCGCTGATAGGGGCTGGCGTGCTTCTGGACCAGTTCCACGGCCTTGGACAGCGGCAGAACAAAAAACTCGCGGTTGTCGGCCGCGCGGTAGCGGTCCAGCGCCTCATGCACGGCCTTTTCGGCCGCCACGCAGTCGTTCACGGGCAGCTCGTGAACGACCTCAAAGGGCATTGGGACGCCGGTGGAGCGAGAGATCTCGGTGGCGCGCTCGCGGGGGGTGCGGGTGGTGCGGCCGATTTTAAGCCAGTTGGGCTTCAGGGCGGGGTTGGTCAGGATGTAGATGTAGCCGCCCTGCTTCTTGCTCTTGGCTTTTTTGCGGGCCTTGGTGGCCTTGCGGGCTTTTTTGCGGGTGGCCACAACTGCGCCTCAATCCAAAAGGTTCGGATCTCCGCCAAACTCTTCTTTCTTGTCGGCCTCTTTGGCGTCCTCACTGTCGTCATCCAACAAGTTTGGATCCCCGCCAAAGTCGCCCTTCTTCTCACCGTCGCCGCCGCTGTCGTCATCGTCGTCGAGCAGGTTGGGGTTGCCCCCAAAGTCGCCGTCGTCGTCATCGTCGTCGCCGTCGAGCAGATCCGGGCTGCCGCCAAAATCGCCGTCGTCATCGTCGTCGCCGTCAAGCAAGTCCGGGTTGCCGCCCAGATCGCCGCCGTCGCCGTTTTCTTCGGCCTCCTGAGCCTTGAGGGCCTCTTCGGTCAGCTTCTGCATCTCGGACTTGGCTTCATCCTCGTTCTTTTGGCACTCCTGCAGCACATCTTTGTCGGGGAACGAGACCATGATCGTGTCCGCTCCGCGGAAGAAGGCCACCGGACCCAGCGAAATGGCTGGCACATAGGTGATCAGCACCAAACAACCCAGCATCAACCCCAAGAAAGGCAAGACGGCCGACATCACCTCGCCGAGCTTCTTCTTGAAGATCGTCGAAGAGACAAAGAGGTTCAGCCCGACAGGAGGCGTCAGGTAGCCGATCTCCAGGTTGACGATGAAGACGATCGCCAGGTGCATCGGGTGGATGCCCACGCTCTTGCCCAGCAGCGCCAACAACGGCACCAGGATCAAGATCGCGCTGACGATGTCCATCAAGCAGCCCACGATGAGCAGCAGGACGTTGACGATCAGCAGGAAGCTAAAGAGCGACAGATCCCAGCCCTCGATGACCTCCACGGCCTGCTCGGGGATGCCCGCCACAGAGAGGAAGTCGTTGAACGGCAGCGCCATGGCCCTGATGGGCAGCAACGAGCCCATCAACACAGAGCTGCGGCCCAGGATGCGGGGCAAATCGTCGATCTTGATGCTCTTGTGGATCCACAACTCGACCACAAAGGCGTAAATGACCGACACCGCCGCCGCCTGCGTGGGCGTAAAGAGCGCCGAGTAGATGCCGCCCAGGATGATGACCGGCATCAGGAGCGCAGGCCCCGCAAGACGCCCCTGCCCCAAGAGCGATGACATGAACGGGTTGGGGCGTTCCTTCAGCTTGATGTCATCATACTTCCGCAGCATGAACTGGTTGGTGATGATCAGAAGCGTAATCAAGATGATCGCGGGGATGACCGTAGACAGGAAGCATTTCAACACGTGTTGCTGTGCCACCCAGCCATAAAGGATGTGCGACGAGCTGGGCGGGATCAAAAGGCCTAAGGGGCTTGCCGACACGATCAGTGCCGCGGATTGCCCTTTCGGATAGTTCGCCTTTTTCAGGTGCGGCATCATGAGGCCACCGATACAGGTTAGCGTCGCATTGGCACTGCCCGAGATCGAGCCGAAGACACCGCAGGCCAGCACGGATGCCGCGTTCAAACCACCTTTGATGTGACCGATGAACATCTCGGCCAGCGCCACCAGGGGGGCTGCAATCCGGCCTTTCTCCATGATGCCGCCGGCAATCATGAAGAGCGGAATGGCCAGCACCA
>CAKZKQ010000380.1 GCA_937123825.1 uncultured Pseudomonadota bacterium | reverse complement strand
TGACAAATGGGACCGAGCTTCGGCGAGGCTGATGGTGTCGAGGTCGAGGAGGCGAGCGCAGGCGGGCCTGTGGGCCCGTTGAGCAACGACGACGACGAGATCGGCAGAAGAGTCAAAGGGCTTGGAGTCACGACAGTGACTCTCAAGAGATGGACACTGGAAAGTGCCATCTCTTAGACCCTTTGACTCGCTACAATCGACCGCCGAGTGATGGGACAATTGTCAGACAGAGCCGAGGCGACGGGCGCAGACGATGCAGCGCATCGTTGAGTACCGTCAACGACGTCAGGCGATTCATCGGTCCGTCCTGTGAAGGGACAAGCTCCAATCCTTGGTCTAAAGCGCCCCTGCACCTGCTTTTTGTGAGCGTCAGACCAACTTCATGCACCACCAGCACACCAACACCGCCCAAAGCGCGTAGATGGCCGTGTGTCCTGCGAATTTGAGCTTGAAGGAGCCTTTGATGGTCTTGTGGCGATGAACCTTCATCCCCCACCACAGGCCCGGCGCACCACCAAAGAGGACTGGCGCCAACAAACGTGCCTCGCTGATGCGGTGTCGCCCTTCTTTGGCGCGGCGCTTGTCCGTCCCCATCTGCACAAAGGCCACCAGCGAAGCCACAAACGCCATCGCCGCCAGCGCGCTCAACCCCAGCAGCCCGGCACTCACCAGTCCGTCTCCTTATAATCCTTCAGGAACTGACCCCAGACGTGCTTGCCCGTCAGAAAACCCGAGAAAATCGGGTCGATGATCCGCGCCGCGCCGTCCACAATGTCCAGCGGCGGATGAAAACGGTGCACTTCGCGCTTGCGCTCGGCCAACGCCGCTGGATCTTCATCCGTCACCCAACCCGTGTCCACGCTGTTCATGTGGATCCCGTCCTTGATGTAATCCAGCGCCGACGTGCGGGTCATCATGTTCAACGCCGCCTTGGCCATGTTGGTGTGCGGATGGCGCGAACTCTTGAAATGCCGGTAGAACTGCCCTTCCATCGCCGACACATTCACGATGTGCTTGTCGTGGGTTGGGACCGCCAACATCAACGGCTTCAGACGCGCGTTGATGATGAACGGCGCCACCGCGTTGACCAACTGCACCTCCAACAACTCAACCGTCGAGACATCCGCCATCTCCAGACGCCAACTGTTGACCTCCCTCAAATCCACCTGCTGCAAGTCGGCATCAAGCTGGCCCATCGGAAAGAGTTGCTCACCGCGCTCCAGGTCCTCCGACACCAACGGCAACTGACTCAGCACCGCCGCTGGCACATCAGACTCGTGGCCCACCTGCGCAAACCCCCCGTCCGAGGGCGCCATCAACGCCCTGGCCACCTCTGGAAGGTCCTCACCGGCCGTCAACTCGCGCTCCATCAGATGATCGTAGAACCCCGGCGGGCGCCGCACCGTCTGACAGGCGTTGTTGATGATGAAGTCCAACCGGGAGTGCTCGGCCAACAGGCGCTGACACAGCCGCTCCACGCTGGGGATGTGGCGCAAGTCGATGCCGTGGATCTCCAGACGGTCGCCCCACTGCGCAAAGTCGTCTTCTTTGCTGTACCGCTCGGCCGCGTCGCCCGGAAAGCGCGTCAACACAATCACCTGACAACCGGCCCGCAGCAGCATGATGGCCGCCTGATAACCGATCTTGACCCGCGCACCCGAGATCAACGCCACGCGACCGCTCAAGTCCGCCGTCTGCTCGCGCTTGGCAAAGTTGAAGTCCCCACACCCCACACACATGTGGTCATAAAACGAATGCACCTCCCGGTACTTCGCCCGGCACACATAGCACGTGCGCTCTTCGCCCAACTCACCCAACGGCTCGCTGGCCTCTGGCTCGGGCGCGCCCGCCTGGGCCAAGCGCTTCCTGGGAGTCTGAAAGATGGGGTTTTCACGCAGACGACGGATCCCGGTCCTGGCCAGGAGCGCCTCATCACGGGCGCGGGCCTTGACCTTGTCTTTGCGTCGCTGGGTGCGGGCAAGGCGCTTTCGAGAGGCCTTGTCGGGCTTGGACACGCGCCCCGCCGCCGTCAAAAACCGCTGCCGGTCATCCTGGCTCAAGTAAGAGAGCATCCCCCGGTCGGCCACTGCCGCTTCGAGCGCCTCGATGGCCTCCTGGGCCTGGCGACAAAAGGCCTCGATCTCTTCGGGGCTGTGATCGTATGAACTTTCAGACATCGCTCTACCACTGATACCAAGCCTTTCGTCTGCAGCTTGGTATGACAACGGACTGCGGCCGAGGGTCGCAGCCCTTTCAAATTCACTCCGCCTCGGAGTATTCCTGGGCCGTGTTGACGTTGGGGGACCACGTTGGTTGGCAACAAGAGCGACCTCAACCGCCTCCAGCCAATCCGGGCACCTGCGTCCATACAACCTGAGCACGGGTCAATAGTGCCTCGCGACCGACCATACAAGCCGGCCCGCAGCCCACCATCGCCGAGCACACACCCATAAGGACTCCACAAGACCATGACCAGCCCCCAGGCGCACATCCAAATCGAAGCGCTCAAGGTCTCATTCACCGATCCTGACGGCGCCAAGCGCACCGTCCTGGACATCCCAAGCCTGACCATCGCCAAAGGGCGACAACTGTGTCTGGTCGGAGACTCGGGCAGCGGCAAAACCACCCTGCTCAACATCATCGCGGGCATCACCACCCCCACCAGTGGCAAAGTCACCCTCGACGGCGTCGAAATCACCGCATTGGACGAGGCTCGCCGTGACAAGCTGCGCGCCGAGCGCGTTGGGTATGTTTTTCAGACCTTCAACCTCTTGCCCCAACTGACCTGCCTGGAAAACGTCGCCCTGGCGCT
>CAKZKQ010000379.1 GCA_937123825.1 uncultured Pseudomonadota bacterium | reverse complement strand
AAGCGCTCGCGGCCACGGTTTTCAAAGGCGAGCTGGGAGTTGCCGTAGCCGGCGGTCTGCATGCGGGAGGCCGGGATGCCGCGTTGGAGGAAGAAGTCGCGCACGTTCTGGGCGCGGGCCTGCGAGAGGGTCATGTTGCGGCTGGCGTTGCCGGCCTTCTCGGTGTGGCCACAGATGAGCAGCTTGTAGTCGGGGAACTCCCGGGCGAGCTTGTCGATCTCGTCCAACATGAACATCTTGGAGTCGTCGATTTTGTCTTTGCGGGTCTTGAAGAGCGCGGGGAGCACGATGACCATGCCGCGGCCGTCGATGCGGACGTTGTCGCGGAAGTTGGAGTGCGCCTTGGCAAAGAGCTGCTTGTTGCTCTCGTCGCGGGCGATGGTGTCCTGCTCGGCCTTGTGGATGGGGGTCGCCTCGGCGATGGCCTTGTCAAAGAAGCGCGAGGCCTCTTCGGCTTCCTGAGCGGCGCGCAGGAAGTCTTTGTCGGTCATGTAGCGCTCGGCGGCCTTGAGGCCGTTGTTGGCGCGGTTGTAGGTGCCAGCGGACTCTTTGTAGGTGTCGGCCTTGATGCCTTCGGCCTCGGTGCGCTTGACGCGGGCGCTGTCGATGGCTTTCTGGGCCGACAACTCGCGGTCTTTGTCTTTGGCCATTTGATCGGCCTTGCGCTTGTCGAGGTCGCGGGCGTCCTGAAGGTCGGCCTTCTCAGCCAGGAGCGTCTTCTGGCGCTCAAGGATGACGATGGTCTTTTCGACCTGGGTGCGCTTTTCGTTGTTCTCGTTGCGCACGTCCTGGTACTTGGCGTACTTGTCGTTGGCCTCGCTCATCCGTGCGCGGGCATCGTCGCGGTCCATCAGGGCCTTGGCGGTGCGCCACTTCATGGTGCCAAGGAGCGCAAACTGCTTGACGTCTTCGAGGTCTTCGTCGTCGTACTTTTCAAGGACGATGTCGTAGAACTGCTGGCTCTCGGCCAGGAGGTTGCGGACATCTTCGTCTTCAAGCCCGGCCAGACGCTGGCCTTCTTTGCTGGCGCGCAGGGCCTCAAAGTCGACCATCTCTTTGGGTTTGGGCGGAGGGGCGCAGCCCCACAACAGGGTCAGCACCATCGCAATGGCCAAAGGAGCCGCCACACGCGCCGTGTTCCTCGGGTTCATTGGGCACCTCCGTTGTCCTTCTTGTCTTTCTTGTCCGCAGCGCCGCCGGCTTCGATGTCGAGCATCAACTGGCGCTCTTTGGCCTCGGCCTTCTCAAGCTCGGCTTTGGAGTCAAAGGCCTGCTTCTCCATGTCGATGGAGGCCGACTCGCGGTCAAAGGCCGTCTTCTCAACCTTGGCGGTCTCGATGATGGCCTCGATCATGCCCAAAGAGACCGATACGCGGCGCAGGTAGCGCTTGGCGACGTCCTCTTCTTCTTTGATCAACTGGGCCTGGGCCTCGGTCAACCACAGCTCGGTGAGCTTGATCTCTTTGATGGCGGACTGAAGGTCGCTGTCGGCCTTTTCCAGCTCGGCCAGTTGGACGGTGTAGGTCTGGACCTGCTCTTTGAGTTCAGTGATCTCATCGGCAGAGGCCTGGGCGACCAAGAGAAGCGCTGCGGCGGCCATGATGACCACCATCAGAGCGCCGCGTCGCGCGTTATTGTTGCCAGGGTTTTGCATGGTCTCTCCTTCGTGAACAAGAATGTCATTCATAAAACATCCCGACATTCTGTTTCAGCTATAGCGATCTGGCCAAGGCGATGTCAACCGCCAAAAGCCCACCGTGGCCTGGCATCGTGCGCACATCGGCGCACATCGGGGCATTTTCCCTGAACTTTCCCGTGGTGACGGAAACCATCAGGGCCAGCGGCCCTCAGGAGCCGTAGCGCCTCTTAAAGAGGAAGACCACGGCTTCCTGGGCAGCCTTGAGGGTATAACCGAACTTATCCTGCAAATTCTTCAGTGTGAGTTCAACTTGAGCGATTTCAGCGGGGTTCATGCTGGTCCCCTCTTCGCCCAGGTAGGCCAGAATGTTTTGCTTGATGCGGCGGACCTGCTCTTTGCGGGCCTCAAAATAGGAGCGCCGGATGGCATCCATATAGCGCGGGAAGATCGTCGGGTAATGGACGGACTGGCCTTGGTTGTCGATGCTCCAGGCCGCGATCGAGGTCATCAGGTCGTTGCGGAAGGCGTCCGCGTCACCCACACCGCCGATCTTGCCCTCGACCTCCTGCATCAAGCCCTCGTCGGGCTCTTCAAAGCGCCCGGTGGTCTTGTTGTAGAGCTTTTCGCGCTTGATCCAGTGGGTGACGTGCTCCACATAGCGCTCAAAGAAGTCCACGTAGCGCTCTTCATCGACCAGCCCCATGGCGGAGCGCACATCGGCGTCGATGAGATCGAGGTAGCGCTCGGTGACGGTGTCGATAAAATCGGCGGGGTTGCGGTAGGCCCCGTCGGCTTCGATCTGAAGGAACTTGTAGACCGAGATCTCGCGGACCAACTGGCGCAGCTCGCCAAAGATGGCCAGCGGCGACAGATGGGGATAGTCGGGGTTCTGGCTGGCGCGCAAAAGCAGCGCCTTCATCTCGCGAGGAGAGGCCCCAATGCGCCCCTCATAACCCTCGCCATCCGAGCCATCGTCAAGCATGTCACGGATGTGGGCGCGCATGGCGCGGGTCTGCTCGGCGTTGAAGCGCTCGGGCACGGTGCCGTCGGCGTAGAGATCGGCCTTCTCAAGCGGCGTCAGCCCCGCGATGGCTTCCCCAATGGCCTCGGGGTAGCGGTCGGCGCGCGGGCGACGCAGGCGCGTCAGCACGGCCCACAGCGCCGCCACATAGGTGCTGTGGGGGGCGATGGGCTTGCCCAACTCCGAGGAGGTGATTTGCTCCTCATAGATTTGCTGCTCGACGGTGTGATTGCACAGGTAGGGCATGCGAATCAGCTCAAGGCGAGCATTGAAGCTGGGGTATTCGGGGCTGGCTTTGAAGGCAGAGAGGTAGGTCTCGTTGGCGCTGCCAACCAGCAGTGTGTCGAGGTGAACGATGGCGTTGTCCAACGCCACAGTGCCCTTCTCACTGGTGGACAGCAGGTAGCGGTTGAAGTCCTGGGGGCGCTTGAGCAAGTCGTTGTACTCAATGACGCCCCGGTTGCCCTCGATGAGCGCCCCGACCAGTTCAAAGAGGGTCTGGTTCTGGAGGCTGGCCGGAAGGGCCTGCAAGGATCGGTCGGCGGTGATCTGGCGCAGGCCTGCGTCGACGCGCAGTTGGGGCTCGATCGTCACCGCGCCCTGGCGGTAGCGGCGGCTGATGTAGAAGCGCTCGACCTGGACGTGGCGCATGACGCTCTTGTAGTCGCCCTGGTAGGAGGCCAGCAGCGCCTCGTAGATCTGCTTGGACTTGTGGGAGAGGTCGCCGCGCACGACGTACTCGGACAAGACAAACCGATCGTCGCCCTCCTGGTGGTCGCCCGACAGCGCCTGGTCCAGCAACTGGCGGCGGAAATCCACGGGGAGCAAGAAGAGCGGGTTGTCGCGCAGCTCGTCGGTGAGCTTGGCGTCGATGTCCAGGTCATCCAAAAACGCGTAGGTCTCGCCGTTTGATGGCCGAGGACGATCGCTGGAGGCGCCACCAAAGCCGATGGAGTCGCGCGCGATTTTGTCCGCCGGGAAGACCCAGTTGAAGCGGTAGAGGGCGCCCTCATCGGTGTGGCTGTAGGCCTCAAGGGCCCGCATGATGCATCGGATGAGACTGCTCTTGGCCGAGCCGTTGGGGCCATGGAAGAGGACCAGACGCTGGATGCGGCCGTCCTGCACAAAGCTGGTCAGCACTCGATAGATGGCCTGCTGGGCCTGCTGCTGGCCAATGAGCCGGTCACGGCCGTCGTCAAAGGGGCAATCAAAGAGCTTGTAGTGCTTGAACGCGCCGCCGGGGCTGGTGCGCTCTTCGACCCCGAAGTGGTCAAAGCAATCGCGCATGTACTGGGCGGCGTTGCGGGCAAAGCGCCTGGGGTGGGCCTCGCACAGCTCCAAAAACTGCGAGAAGCTCAACAACCGGCGGTTTTGCTCAAAATCTTCTTTGATCTGGTCCGAGAGAGTGTCGAGGAACGCCGAGGCGCCCTTGGGGCCCCGTTCATCGCTTGGCTCAGTCACCTTGCCTCCAGGCCTGTTTGGAGCCTGTCATCGGGGATAGAACCGGCAGACATCATCCCACAACCGGTGCTGGCCCTTTGGCTGACAGCCTCGGGAAAATCATCCAGCGCGACCCACACAACAGCGGGCCGCAAACGGCGCGCCCTGCCCTCGCCGGTGCGCCACGTGAAGCGGCCGTCCCACAGGACAGCCGACCCCTTCACTATTTGGCGGCCACCTTCATGACGGCCTTCTTGGTGAACATGTAGCACTGCTCGTCATTGCAGACGCTGAACTTCAGGTCGGCCTCGAGGGTGTCGTCGCCTGCCTCTTTGACCGACACGGGGATATTGACGGTGGCCTCCTGCTTGGACAGCGCCCACTTGTCCTTCTTGATGACGTTTTCGGTCACAGTGACCTTGGCGCCGGGCTTGAGGGTCGCCTTCCAGGGGTACTCCTCGTTGATCTTGAAGCCGGGCGCGGCGGTGACCTTGATGGACGCCTGCCCTTCTTTGCCGACCTCCAACTGAACGTCGGGGGCCGCCATGGTGAAGCTGTCGTCCTTGCTGCCTGCGGCCTTGTCGGCGCCGGCGCCAGGGGCGGCCTTCTTTTCATCGGCCTTGGCCGCGGCCGGGGCCTTGTCGGCACCCTTGGCGGGCGACGTCGGGGTGGCCTCTTTGGCACCGCTGCAAGCCACCAACGCCATCATCGCGCACACCAGCGCAGCGCCGAGCATACCTTTGTTCAAAAACATCGTCTCATCCTCCAACCTTGAATATCAAACAGCCCCCACCATACATCATCGCAGGACAGGAGGCCATCGGTCGAAACAACATGCGAACCCTCCCGCTCTCATCCCGCCAGGCAGGCATTAAATTCAGCGGACCGGGCTTATTTCGCAGCGCTGCCACGTTGTCACTTCACACCGCACCGCAAAACGCCGCCCTGAGGGCCAAGATTCTGCAGTGAGGTCCAGAGCCTCTCGAGCGATATAATGTCCCCAAAGCACCCTTCAGGCAACATGCACAGCGCGCATTGCCACAGTGAGGCTGAACGTGCTAATGGTGGCATGGTAGATGGATAAACCTGGGGCATGCTCCAGATACAACAATATAGAGCGCCACGGCTGCGGCACATCACGCCGAATGTGCCTTCACAAAACCGAGCGCCCACCAGAAACAGGTCACCAACAATCATGTCCGGAACGACCGCCCCTCGCGGCTTCCTGCGGGTCGAGGCCCAATCGCGCAACGCCACCCGGCGCCTGCTGATCTCCAGCGGCTGCGCTCTGGCCGCCATTGTCGCTGGCGTCCTGCTGGTCGCCGTGTTGATGCCCCCTGAAGAGGGCCAAAGCGGCGCCCTCAACGCCGCCGTCATCGCCCCCGAGCCCAATACAGACGACGACAGCGCCCCCGCAGCGGAACCCGCAAAAGACACCGCCAAAGAAGAACCCGCCGTCGCCGCCACGCCCGACCCCGGCGATCCGGACGATAAAGAAGAGCCCGCTGTCGCCGACACCGAGCCACAGCCCTCAGACAAAGACCCCGAAGAAGACGGCGGCACACAAGAGCCCGCCGAGGAAGATCCCCAGGAGGACGACAAAGAAGAGCCCGCTGTGGCCGACACCGAACCGGAGCCTCCGGACGAAGACCCCGGCGACCAGGCCGACGAAGAGCCGCCCGCCGACGGACAATGGTGGAAGACCATCCACGGCAAGCGCTGCCGCATCGACTTTGGCGACCACAAGCGCCTCATCATGCGCGAAGGCCGCCTCAACCGCGATGAGGTCACCACCTACGGCCCCTTCGTCAACCAGCCCATCGCTGCGCGCGTGCGCGAGTCCATGAACCCCGTTCTGACCGTGCACCACATCGGCATCCACCCACGCAACCAGCGCCCCAGCCTGGCCTACGTGACCTTCCACGACGGAGGGCGCGACATCAAAGGGATCCTGCCTCTGCAGGTCTCTGGCGACCAGCTGCGGCTCATCCCCACACGCTGAGGCGCCGCCCATGATCGAGTGCATCCGCTGCGGGGAAAAGAATGCCGATGGGCGCAAGCGCTGTCGACGCTGTGGCGCCGCCCTGCCCGTCAACCTAGTCGGCGGCGCCGCCGCTGCCCCCACCAAACCCCAACTCCCCAAAGAAGACCCCGTCGACTATTCCGGTCGCGGCGGCGCCACGCTCGTTCACCGCACCGACAACAACGGACGCAAAACTCGCCTTCGCTCCAAACCCCCCGAGGTCCCCTTCTCGCTCGATGAAGAGGACGACGTCTTCACCTCCGCCGACATGCCCGAGGGCATGCCAGGGCGACACGAAGACGCTCCAAAGGGCGACGACAATCGCGATGACGGCGACGGTCCTGCGCAGGACAGCCTCCCGCTGGCTCCAAACCCCCCCAGGATCCCGCCGATTCGCCCCGGCGCCGCCCCCTCGGCCGCACCCAACAATAAAAAGGCCGCCGCTGGCGCCAAAAAATCACCCCAGGTCACCTACATCCCTGGCAAGGGCATCGTTCCTGTGGGCGGCAAGAAGAAAAAACTGCCCCCCTCAAGCTCCCCCACGCCGCCTTCAACACCGACAGGCGTGGCGCGCGCATCGCTCAACAACGATCCCCACCAAACCGCCAAGACACCCATACTCTCCAAGTCACCCAAGAACCCGTCGTCGTCCGGCAACACCCGAAAGGTCCCCCCACCGGTCCCGCGCGCCGCGCGCCAAAGCGACTCCCCCAGAGACCCCAAACCGGCCCTGGAGCGCCCAGCCGGAGCCGCCGCCGCCGATGGCCGCCTGGCACCCCACGTCAAGACCCCGATCATGACCCCGAGGATCTTGAAAAAGCCCCAGGCCACCAACGCACCAAGCGCTGTGCCGCCTGGCCCCACCTCGCGGCCAAAAGCCAGCCTGACCGCCGCACGCAAGGCCAGACCCGTCACCACCGTCACAAACGGCAGCGCTCCCCCAGGGCCTCTGACCCAACCGGCCCTCAAACCCGTGCGCCGCCCCTCGCCGGTCATCGACGCCGAACCCACTCAGGTCAGCGCAGCCCCCGTCAACCCCAACAAAGACGGCAAGGGCCCTGATCTGGCCGACATCGCCCGCTTTGGCAGCATCTTCACCGGCGGCGCCGCTGCCACCGATGACAACGACGAACAAGACCGCACGCGGCCCTTCAACAGCTTCGCCTCCAACGCCGAACAAACGCGCACCGAAGTCGAAGCCATCATGCCCACCGTGGTCTGCCTTGAGCGCCTCGACCCCGACGGCACCATCCACACCAGCCGCAAACTCAAACCCGGCCGCTTCATCATCGGCCGCGAAGACGGCGACATCCTGCTCAACCACGACACCGCCGTCTCCCCATGGCACGCGCAGCTCGTCGTGCGCCGCAACGGTGTCTTCCTCAAAGACATGAACGCCCGCAACCGCGTCCATGTGCGCATCCGCAAGGAAACCCCGCTCGAACACGGCGACTCCATCCTCCTGGGCGCCACGCGGCTGATCTTCAACAACCGCTGGGACGCCCCATCAACACCCCACCACGACGATGACACCGTCGCCATGGGCACCGAAGGCTACGACGACCCCGCGCGCCTTCTGCTGGTGCGCGCAGGCGGCCACACCGTCGCCGTCCACTTCATTGGCCAGTCACTGACCCTCGGCAGCGAGTTGTTTGGCAAAGACGCCCGCATTGACGGACAACACGCACGCATCGAACGGACCGAAAAAGGCTTTGTCCTGACCGACCTGGGCAGCAAAGAAGGCACCTTCATCGCCATCCGGCAGGAAATCGAACTCAAAGACGGCGAAACCTTCCAGGTGGGACGAACACGCTTCCGCCTGACGTTGTAAGCTCTGAACAACGCGTCGCCAGGCCGCGACAAAGATATCCCGAACCCACTGACAATCGGGGTCGAACGCCTCGATGTCCTCAAAGGGTGACAGAACCTCGCACAGACAACCTGCTTTGGTGTATGATGCCGCCCTATATGACGCGGCAGTCATAAAAGACAAGGTCCGGACAACGGGAACACCAGGCTTTCCACCGTGCAGCGCGCTGTGCCACACCGCAGTCTCAAAGCGTCGCACGCCCCAAAAGCCCGCCCTTGCCCCCACTTTGCGCTCCAACTTGTCTTGGCAGCACCAAAAGGCAGTGAAGGAAGACCGGCGACATGATCGGCGAGCAGCTGGGAAGGTACAAAGTCATCGAGGAGGTCGGCCAGGGCGGCATGTCCGTGGTCTACCGTGGCTTTGATACGTCTCTAAAGCGCGACGTGGCCATCAAAGTCCTCCACCCCCACCTGCAAAACCGCGCCGAGAGCCGCGCCCGCTTCGAGCGCGAAGCCCAGGCCGTCGCCAAGCTCTCTCACCCCAACGTCCTGCAGATCTACGACTTCTCCCAGGCCAACAGCAAACGCAGCTACATCGTCACCGAGCTGCTCCACGGCCAGACCCTGCGGGAGTTCATCGAAAGCACCCCGCTGGAGCACCCCGAAATCGGCGCCATGATCGGCGTCCAGCTCTGCGACGCCGTCGGACACGCCCACAGCCTGGGCATCATCCACCGGGACATCAAACCCGAAAACGTCATGGTCTGCGACGACGGCACCGTCAAATTGATGGACTTTGGCATCGCCCAAATCGTCGACGCCCACGCCATGACCGTCACCGGCACGCTGCTGGGCTCGCCGGCCCACATGAGCCCCGAGATGATCGAAGGCTCACCGCTCGACTTCCGGGCCGACATCTTCAGCATGGGCACGCTGATCTACTTCATGGTCACCGGCGAGTTGCCCTTCAACGGCCCCAACCCCCCGCTGGTCCTCAAGGCCATCCTGGAGGGCAACTACGACGACGCCGAGATGGTCAACCCGCGCGTGGGCAGGCCTCTGTCGCGCATCATCGACAAATGCCTGGAGCTCGACGCCGAAGACCGCTACGACTCCATGTCGGACCTGGGCACGCGGCTTAAACATTTTCTCATCGACAGCGGCATCAAGGACTTTGAGCCCTGGCTGGCGGACTTCTTTGACGCTCCTGGCCCCACCCAGCTTCGCCTGCGCGCCCACCTGCTCGAAACCCTCGAAGAGCGCGGCAGCGAAGCCCTCAAATCGGGTCGCGTGGCCGCCGCGCTCTCCTACTTCAACCGCGTCCTGGCCATCGAACCCGAGCACGAACGCGTCCTGGCGCTCATCCGCAGCATCGATCGCCGCCGCAAGCTCTACGTCTACGCCGGCGCTGCGGCCCTCTTGATCGTCGCGGGAGGCGTGGTCGCCTGGGCCAGCAGCAGCGGCCCGCCCGCGCCGCCCATCGACACCGGCGACACCGCCATCGCCGCCAAAGCGCTGAACAACGACGTCGACGCAGCGCAAGCAGACAAAGAGACCGCCCCGTCTGTCCTGGCCGAGCAGACCGCCTCCGAGGTCCAATCCCACGCCATCAAAGTGGCCACCTCGATGAAGCTGCGCCAGGAGCAGCACCGTGCACTGGCCGCCGGCATCGCTGAGTTGCGCGTGCGCGAGGTCCACAAACAGGCCAAGCGCACCGGCGATGCCATCAAAACCGCCGCCGACGCCGCCGCTGCCGCCAACGACCGCAAAGTCCGCCCCAACAGCAACAACGCCCTTGACGCTGGGAGCACCGCCGTGGCCAACGTCGCGCCGCCCGACGCCAGCACCACACCGCAAGAAACCCCCGACGCCGACATCAAACCCGACAAACCGCTGGCCGACACCTTCAAGCTGCGCTTTGTCTTCCTCTTTCCCAAAGAGGGCGTGCGTGTGACCATCAACGGCACGCGCTACGAAACCGCCCAGTTGGCCGCAGGCGTCGACCTGCCCCGCGCCAAGCGCCTGAGGTTCACCGCCGAGCACGCCATGTGCAAAACCGTCAAAGGCGCCATCGTCCCCGGCGACAAGGAGATGCTCCAAAAGCGCATCCGGATGAGGTTTAAGCCGGCGGTGCTCAACGTCAGCGCGGGCAACGACAAGGGCGCCTTTGTCCGCGTCTACAGCTCCAACGGCTCGCTGCTGACCGAAGGCGTCGTGGGCAAACCCATCGCCATTCCCATCAACGACCCCGAAAACCCCGTCCTTAAACTGCGCATCAAGGTCATCCCCAGCCTCAGCGGCTACAAAAGCACCGAAACCCGCGTCTCGGTCACCGCCGGACGCCCCAAGACCCTCTCGGTCAACCTCAACCGCTGACCTTCCCAGTCCCCAACCAAGACAACTTCCCTCAAAACTCCCCCCAGACATCAAACCCAGGTGTCACCTTGAGGGATTTGCGGTGTTGAGCACACAGACACAACACGGGGCCAGGGATCATCAGACAGAGAAGGACACGATGCAGCGAGTGTACATGAAGCAGTGGTCAGCGGTGTGGTTGCTGGGCGGGTTGGCGGCAATGGGCCTGTGGGCCTGCGGTGATGACGCCGGAGCTTCCGGGCCAACCCACGAGAACAACGCGGTCGACGCAGGGTCCAACAACGCAGACATGGAAGACGCCGCAGAACTCGCCGATGGAAACGGCGGCGATGGTCTTATGACGGGCCTGCCGGTGCTCAACGAGGCAGACCCGCAGCGCGCGGCAGCCGGGCTT
This sequence comes from uncultured Pseudomonadota bacterium, assembly GCA_937123825.1. Taxonomy (GTDB): domain Bacteria; phylum Myxococcota_A; class Bradymonadia; order Bradymonadales; genus CAKZKQ01. The sequence goes on along the minus strand of CAKZKQ010000379.1, from coordinate 691 downwards.
GAGCACCTTCAAAACGGATATTTTGGACCGGGCATCGCCCCCGAACTGGGCTTGAGGCACGTGTATCTGGCCTGGCCGGGCTCTTTGGTCTCCAAGGTCCGCTATGTGACCGACGAGGCGGCCTATTGGCAGGACTTTCGGGCCCGCTACGGCTTTGAAGAGGCCCCCTGGGACAACGACGGCCTGCCGCTGGGCCTGCGCAAGGGCACCGGGGGCATGGTGGCCATCGACTGTCTGGCCTGTCACGCGGGGCGAGTGCCTGGGGGCGAGGTGGTGGTGGGGCTTGGCAGCGGCCGCGTGGATTTGGAGGGGCTGCACGATGAGCTGGTGCAGTTGCCAGCGGTCGCTCGGGAGTTGCAGGAGATGGGTTTGCCTGAACCCTACGCGACCCTGCTTGCGGCCATCGACATCCCCGAGGAGGTCCCCGAAATCGAGACGCTCGACGGCACCACAGGGGCCGCAGGGGCAAGCGACGGCTTTGGCATGGGCGTGGCGCTTGGTTTTGAGTTGCTGGGCGCGCCCGCCGACCTGCACCGCCATTTTGGCTTCCAAGACCCGCCAGCGTGGTTCACCCACCGCCACAAGCTGCGCATGTACACCGACGGCAGCGTCGAGGCCGGCCCCCACCGGACCATGATGCCCACGCCCCTGGCCACCGCCATGCCCCGCCCCCCCCCCCTCGCCCAGCCAC
>CAKZKQ010000378.1 GCA_937123825.1 uncultured Pseudomonadota bacterium | reverse complement strand
GACTGTTGGGTTGATGCCAGCGTGCAGAAGAAAGGCTTGGTTTGGGGAGAATGATGGATGCAGAGGCCGAATAACCCGTGGTTGAGCCGCAGGCCGTCAAGCTGCTACAGGCCTCACACAAACCCAAGCAATTCAAAAAAGAGAAAGAAAGCCACGGGTTTGGGGCGAGCAATGATGAGGTCCAGGGGCCTCGGGACGAGCGCAGCTGTAGCAGCGCTACCGCAAGCGAGTCACGTGGTTCCTGGGACCATCAGGGCCGTCCCAAACCTGTGGCGAGGGTGGGGTTGAGCTTGTGGTGACAGGCGACTTCATGGCGAGCGGATAGCCGGGTGAGCGCTGGGTGTTCTTGGCTGCAGATGTCTGTGGCGTAGGGGCAGCGTGGGTGGAAGCGGCAGCCGCTTGGGGGGGCCAGGAGGCTTAGAGAGGCGCCTTTGAGGACCTTGAGGTTTTCTTTGGGGCCGTCGATTGAGGGAAAGGCGTTCATGAGCCCTTCGGTGTAGGGGTGCCTGGGGGCGTTCTTGAGGCCGCCTGCGGGGCCCAGTTCGGCCATGCGGCCGCCGTAGAGGACGCCGACGCGGTCGCAGAACTGGAGCATCAGGGGCAGGTCGTGGGTGATGAAGAGGATGGAGAAGCCCAGCTCGTCCTTGAGGGTGGCGATGCGCTGGAGGATCTCTTTTTGGACCACGACGTCGAGGGCCGTGGTGGGCTCGTCCATGATGAGGAGCGTGGGGTTGAGCGCCAACGCCACGGCGATGACCACGCGTTGGCGCATGCCGCCGCTGAGTTGGTGGGGGTAGCTGGAGACGCGGTCTGGGGCGATGCCGACCAACTCCAGCAGTTCTCGGGCGCGTTCGAGGCCTGCCTGGCGTGAGGTGCTGGGCTTGTGGGCCTGGATGGTGTCGACGATCTGGTCGCCGACGGTGGAAACGGGGTTGAGGGCGTTCATGGCGCTTTGAAAGACCATGGACACCTGCTGCCAACGAAAGGCCCGCAGCGCCTCTTCGTTCATCTCGGTCACGTCCCGGTCTTCAAACCAGATGTGACCTCCGGTGATGACCCCAGGTGGTCCCAGGATGCGCATCAGGGCCTTGGCCAGCGTGCTCTTGCCACTGCCCGACTCTCCGGCCAGCCCCAGGACTTCGCCGCGGTGGAGTTCGAAGCTGACCTTGTCGACGGCGCGGACACGGCCTGCATCGGTCCAGTAGTCGACACAGAGCGATTCGGTTTTCAGCAGGACGTCGCTTTGCTCAGCCATGGTCCCTCATCACGGGCGTCGAGCCATCGGTGGCCACGCCCATCGCTTTCATCTGCGCTTTCCAACGGCTGGTGGCGCCCAGCCTGGGGTTGGTGACTTCGTCCAGCGCAAAGTTGATCAACGTCAGCCCAAAGCCAATGAGCGCCAGGCACAAACCCGTGGGCACAAAGGTCCACCATGAGCCGGTCAACAAGGCCGAGTCGTTGCTGGCCCAGTAGAGGTTGGTGCCCCAGGTGATGGCGCTGGGATCCCCCAGGCCAAGGAACTCCAGGCCAACCTGGGCGCCGATGGCAAAGACCGTGGCGCCGATAAAGCCCGAGACCATCAACGAGACCATGTTGGGCAACAACTCAAAGGCAATGATCCTCATGTGGCTTTCGCCGCTGACGATGGCGGCGGCCACAAAGTCCTTCTTGCGCAGCGCCAGCGTCTGAGAGCGCATGATCCGTGCTCCCCAGGCCCAACCGGTGAAGATCAGCACCAGGGCGATGGTCACGGGACCTGCGGGCAGGTACGCGGCGATGACGATGGCCAGCGGCAGGCCCGGGATGACCAGGAAGACGTTGATGATCAGCGAGAGGAGATCATCGACCCTGCCTCCAAAGTATCCTGCGGCGATGCCGACCAGCGCGCCGATGAGCGTGACCGCGGTGCCGACCACAAAGCCCACGATGAGGGTGATTTGTGAGCCGACGACGGTCTGGGCAAGGACGTCCTGGCCCTGTCCGGTGGTGCCAAAGAGGTTGTCGCCGTTGGGTGGCGCGTGGGGTTCGGCTTGAAACGCCGATGGGTCGCCCACCAGCCACGGCCCGATGAGCGCCATGAGCAGGAAGAAGAGCAAAAGGATGCCTCCAAAGGCAGCCTTGCGATTTTTCATGACCCGCAGTGCCATGGACATGTTTCACCCCCTTGTTCTGGGATCGAGCCACAGGTAGACGATGTCCACCAGCAGGTTGGCACCCAGCACGGCCATGGTGATGATCAAAAAGAGCCCTTGCATCAGGGGATAATCCTGATTTCGGACCGCTTGGATGAGCAGGTAACCCTGCCCCGGGTAGGAGAAGACGATTTCGGTCAGCAGCGAGCCGCCAAGGACAAAGCCCAGCGCCATGCCAAAGCCGGTGATGTTGGGCAGGAGGGCGTTGCGCGCTGCGTAGCTGAGCATCACCCGGCGGCTGGTCAGCCCCTTGGCCCTGGCCATGGTGATGTAGTCTTCGCCCAGGACGCTGATCATGTTGTTGCGCATCGAGAGCATCCAGCCTCCGAGCGTGACCAGCACGATGGAGCCAGCCGGCAGGAAGGCGTGGACGACGACGTCGTAGATGAACTCAAAGGTGAAGCCGGGCTGGAGGTCGTCGCCGTAGGCGTGGCGCACGGGGAACCAGTCCAGGGCGAAGCCAAAGACGTAGAGCGCCAACATGGCCAGCCAGAAGTAGGGAAAGGCGCCCAGGAAGGCCAGGGCGGGGGGCAGGGCGGTGTCCAACGCGCCCTCGCGCCGCCAGGCGGCCACGACCCCCAGGAAGGTCCCCAGCGTGAAGCTGATCAAGACCGCCGTGCCCGCCAGGAGAATCGTCCACATCAGCCCGGTGGCGATGACCGAGGTGACCGGCGAAGGGAAGTAGGCCACCGAGATGCCCAGGTCGCCCTGGGCGACGTGGCCAAGGTAGGTCAGGTATTGCTGCCAGATGGGGCCGTCGGTGAAGCCAAAGGCCTCGCGCAGCGACTCCATGGCTTCGGGCTGGAGTTGGCCCTTGAAGCGGGCAAAGATGGTCGATGCGGGGTCTCCGGGCATGAGCCTGGGGAGCATGAAGTTGATGGTCAGCGACACCCAGGCCGCCAGGGCATAAAAGCCCAGTCTGCTTAAGAGATAGCGCGCCATGGATGGTCACCTCCCTGCTGTGGCGGGTTGGTCTGGGGCGCCTCGGGGCCGCAGACGTGTCAGGACCAGCATGCTCTCGGGCAGTTTGTTGGGCGAGAGTTGCGCGTAGGGGTTTTGGTCGGTTGGGAAGCCCTTGAAGCGGGCGGTGTTGTAGGCGCCCCAGGAGGGGTTGGGGAAGAGCGGGATGGCGGGGGCTTGTGCGGCAAAGAGCGCTTGGAGTTGGTTGGCCAGCTCCTGCTGTTTTTTGCGGTCTGAGGTGACCTCAAAGGTGGAGAAGATTTCGTCGGCGCGGGGTTCTGCAAAGCGGTGCCAGTTGCCGCCGGAGGTTTCGCCGATGGGTTTGACAGTCTTGGACGACATCAGCCAGCGGTAGAAGTCGTAAGGGGTCTGGCCTTCGACGGACCAGGAGATGGCCAACTCGAACTGGCCGGTCTGGAGCTTGTTGAACCAGGCGCCAAAGTCGTAGGTCTTGACCCGGGCGTCGATGCCGACCTCCGAGAGGTTGCGGGCGGTGATTTGGGCGGCACGGACCCAGTCTGACCAGCCGCTGACGACGATCAGCTCAAAGGTCAGGGGCTTGCCCTTGGCGTCGCGGCGGATGCCGTCGGGGCCTTTGGTCAGGCCGGCCTTGTCGAGGATGGCGTTGGCTTGATCTGGGTTGTGCGCGGTCCACTGGTTGGCCTTGGTGACGCGCTCGTCGCGCCAGGCGTCGAAGGTCTGGCTCAGGCCGGTGGCGTCGGCGGGCTCGGTGTAGTTGTACATGGCGACCTTGACCATTTGCTTGCGGTCGATGGCCATGCTCAGGGCCTTGCGGATTTCGGGTTTGTCGAAGGGGGCCTTGGTGGTGTTGGGGTAGAGAAAGACGGTGGAGCCCATCAATGGGAACCAATAGCCGTGGTTTTCGGGGTCCCGATCCACAAAAATCCGGTCAATGGCGGGGACAAAATTGCCTGCCCAGTCGACCTCGCCGCTGACCAGCGCCAGGTTTGCCTGGTCGTTGCTGGGGAAGGCGGGGAAGCGCAGCACCTCGACCGAGACGCGGTCTTTTTGCCAGTAATGGGGGTTGCGGCCCAGTTCATAGATCTGGTTCTGGAAGGTCAGGATCTGAGTGAAGGCGCCGGTGCCGACGGGGTCTTCATTGGCAAAGGCCACCGGGTTTTCGACCTTGGACCAGACGTGTTTGGGCACGATGACCTGCTGGGCGATGGCCTGAAGGGCGGGCACAAAGGGGTGCTTGAAGTCGAAGGTGACGGTGGAGCCTTGCGCAGAGACCTTGGAGAGGTGCGACCAGACCCCGCCGGTGTCCATGGCGGGATGTTCTTTGAGGAGCTCAAAGGTGTAGACGACGTCCTGGGCCGAGAAGGGCTTGCCGTCGCTCCACTGGACGCCGTCGCGGACCTCAAAGTGGAGCGCGCGGTTGTCGGCGCCCCAGCGGTGTTCGGTGGCCAGCCAGGGCTCGTAGCGGTCCTGGACGCTGTTGAAGATCAGCAGCGGCTCATAGACCCCGCCGAGGGTCGGCCATCGAGCGCCGCCAGCGGCCACCAGAGGGTTGAAGTTGCGCACCCAGGAGGCTTGCTGCTCAACAGAGACGGTCAGGACGCCGGGTCTGGCGCTGGGGCGCTGGCGTTTGCAGCCGGTGAGGTGCGAGAGCAGGAGTGCGCCGCAGGTGACCAGCACAAGGAGTGTTCCAAGGCGTTTCATGGGGACCGCCTGAAGATGCGTACGTGGTCGATGAGCATGGCCTGGGGAAAGGACGTCTGGGCGTTGGGCGGCCCGACGTAATTTCCGCCGACGGCGACGTTGAGGATCACAAAGAAGGGGTGATCAAAGACCCAGCGGCCGCCTGCGGGCACGCTGGACTCGGTGATGACCTGGTAGAGGATGTCGTCGACGTACCAGGCAATGCGGCCCGGGTCCCACTCGACGGCGAAGGTGTGGAAGTCCTCATCAAAGCGCTGGCCGTTGGGGAGCGTGTAGGTGGCGCTGATGGGGCTGCCACCGCTGTAACCAGGGCCGTGGACGCTGCCGTGGACGCGGTCGGGCTCCTGGCCGCGCAGCTCCAGAATGTCGATCTCGCCGCACTCGGGCCAGCCGACCTCGGGGAAGTCCGCGCCGAGCATCCAGAAGGCCGGCCAGATGCCCTGGCCGCTGGGCAGCTTGATGCGGGCCTCGAAGCGGCCGTAGGCCTGCTCAAAGAGGTCCTGGGTGACGATGCGCGCGGAGGTGTAGGCGTTGCCGCCGAAGCTCTCCTGGCGGGCAGTGATGGCCAGATTGCCCTGGCCGTCCATGCTGACGTTGATGGCGCGATCGGTGTTGTGTTCGAGCTGCTCGTTGCCCCACCCGGTGCCGCCGACGTTGTAGCCCCACCGGGTGTTGTCCAGGACCTGCCCGGCGTCGCCTTCAAAGTTGTCTTCCCAGACCAACTCCCATTGGCCGTCGGGGGCGGGGACGATGGGCAGGTCGTCATCAAGGGGCGGGCCGCCGCAGGCCAGCAGACCGCACAAGAGGGGAGCGCTCAGCAGGATCTTGTTCATGATTGCCTGATGTGATTACGCCTTGGCTGCAGTGGTCGCCTCATGCACGGCGCGGAACATGCTGGGATGTTCGAGCGCTTTTTCCAGGATGAGGGTGGCCGCGCCAACGGCGATGGCTTGTTCGTTGAGTGTGCTGGTGACGATTTGGCAGTCACCGATCGAGCCCCACAGAGTCCGTTCTCGGACGGTCTGCCGCAGCGGATGCAGTAGCGGATCGCCCACTTTGGTGATCGCCCCGCCGACGACGACGGTGGCGGGATTGAGTAGGTTGAGCATGTTGGCCACCGCGTAGCCGATGTAGACGCCGGCTTCCTCGATCAGGGCGATGGCCATGGGGTCACCGCCGTGGCAGCTCTCGACGAGGCTGGTGACGGTGGGCGGGCTGGTGACGGTGCTGTCGGGGAAGCGCACGCGCAGGGCGCTGGCGCGCTCCAGCAGCGCTTCGGTGCCCACCAACGAGGTCAAGCTGCCGCGCATGCCGTAATTGAAGCGCGACACCGACGGTTCGATGGTCGTATGGCCGATTTCGCCCGAGAACCCCTTGGAGCCCCGGTAGATCTTGCCGTGGATGATGTGGCCGGAGCCGATGCCGGTGGCGACCTTGACGTAGGCCAGGTCGGCGCCGTCTTGTCCGGCGCCCCACCAGCGCTCGGCCAGCGCGCCCAGGTTGGCGTCGTTTTCCATCAAGACGGGCAGCCCAAAGGCGCTCTGGAAGCGCTGGACGATGTCGATGCCAGCCCATGAAGGCAGGATCTGGGGCGAGAGGCGGCCGGGGTTTTGATCATGAACGGGGCTGGGGACGCCCATGCCCAGGCCCACCATCTGCTCAAGCGGGATGCCGGACTCTTGGAGGCATTGTTCGATGAGGTTGTGGGTCAACTCAATGGCGCCCTGGGCCTCTGTGCGGACATCGAAGTGTTGGTGGCGCCAGACCTGGACTTTGCCGCGCAGGTCTGTGATGGCCACGGAGATGTGCGCGGCGCCCATGTCGACGCCGATGAGCCCAAAGGCGCGGTCGTTGAAGCCCAGGATGATGGGCCGGCGGCCTCCGCTGGAGTGTCCGGCGCCGAGGTTTTTGAGCAGGCCTGTCTCCATGAGGTTGCTGACGATGGCCGAGACGGTCGAGCGGCTCAGGCCAAAGTGTCTGGAGATGTCGGCGCGGCTCATCTGGCGAGCGTGCCACATCTGCTTTAGCACCATGCTTGTGTTGCGCGCGCGGATTTGTCCGGCGTCAAAGGTCTGCATGTGGCCCATCACTCCCAGACAATGTCGTCGATGAAGAAGACCAGGGGGGGCTGATCCACGCCGCCTGCGACCCATCCAAAGCCGCCTGCGACGTCCTGGTAGTCCACCGATGAGAGGTCGAGGGTGTACTGGGTCGGGGTGGTGGTCAGCTCCAGTTCGGTGGTTTCAAGGGCGAAGCCGTCGGCGTCGCCGATGCCCACAAGGAACTTGACGACCTCTGCGCCGTTTTGCCCCCAGGCATAAAAGCGCAGCGTGGTGGCCCCAGCCGGCATGGCGAAGCCGTCGGCGGTGCCCCAGTTGCCCTCTGGATATTGCCAGAAGACGCCGCCCCAGCCCATGGCGCCGGGGGTGAAGGTGAATTTGTGACACTGGCCCAGGCCGCCCCCGGGACGCGGATCGTTGCAGGTGATCTCCTCAACGATGTTGTTGGGCTGCTGACCGTCGCCCATGTAGCCGCTGGGGACGTAGACGTCATCGACGGTGACGGGCAGCGCGTCGGGCAGCGGCGGTGGGGTGTCGTTGTTGGGGTTGTTGTTGGGGTTGTTGTTGGGGTCGTTGTTGGGTTGGTTGTTTTGATCGTTGTTGACGTCGTTGTTCTGGTCGTTGTTGACGTCATTGTTGGGTTGGTTGTTGGGCGGCACGTCGTTGTTGGGGTTGTCGCCCCCCTGGTCAAGAATGCAGACCTCACCGGCCCGCAGCGTGCCCTCGGGGCAGGCGGCGTCCGAGGGCGCTTCTCCGCAAGACGCCACCGCCATCAATCCCAACATCAGCGTCGCCAAACTGCTTCGACACCCAATCATTCGCTTACCTCCGCGTGTGGTCTGACCACTTTGTTCTCGCAAAAACAAACTAGCGCTCGGTTTTTGGTTCGTCAAGGCGTCAGGGTGGGCTCACTGCTGCCATCGGCTTGACATTATCGCTGCATTTGCCTACTTTGTTCGGGTGTCGAACAAAAGGTGACTCGCGGACAACAACACCAACCCAACTTCGGATACATCATATTTAATAGAGAGAGGCTTAAGGGGGATCGAACGCTATGAGCATTGCATTACGTACCATCCTGGTGGTCACGCTCCTGGGCGCCATGGCCCTGGCGGGCTGCTCAGACAACAACGGGACGACCCCGCCGGTCGTGCTCTTGCCAGACGCTGGGGACATGGATCCTGACGTCGACGACATGGGCCCTGATGTCGATGACATGGATCCTGACGTTGATGACACGCCAGACGGCGAGGACATGCCTGATGGTGAGGATGACCCGGTTTTGGAGGGTTTGGCGATTGAGCCGGCGGAGTTGACCTTGCGTCCAGAGCAGACTCAGGCGTTGACCCTCAACGGGACGTTTGATGATGACTCTACCGAGGCCATCACCGAAGGCATCACCTGGGAGTCTTCAGATGATGCCATTGTGACGGTTGATGATGAGGGTGTGGTGACAGCGGTCGCCCCGGGTGGTGCGACGATCACCGCGACGGTGGGTGATTTGAGCGCCACGGCCCAGGCGACGGTTGAAGACGCGCCGCCCTTTGAGCCCGGGGTGGTTTTTGACGACGACTTTGGTCCGGGCGTGACCTTTGAGGAGTTTGGTGGGTCTGCCAACGATTTGAACATCGATGAGGCGATGCCTGGTGAGGGCGCCGCCTCGTTGGCCATTACGGTGCCTGCCGAGGGGTACACCGGTGGTGCGTTCAAGGGGCCGATGCCGCAGGATTTGAGTGGTTTCAACGCCATCCAGTTTATGGCGCGCGCCTCTGAGGCCAAGACGCTCAACGTGGCGGGCCTTGGCAACAACGCCGCCGCGACGACCTTCCAGGTTGAGCTTGGCGGCATCGCGCTGACGCCCGAGTGGGCCACCTTCACCATCCCGATTCCCAACCCTGCGCGTTTGACGGCCGAGGATGGTCTTTTCCACTTTGCCGAGGGGCCTGATGAGGGCG
>CAKZKQ010000377.1 GCA_937123825.1 uncultured Pseudomonadota bacterium | reverse complement strand
CATCGTCTGCGGGTTTATCTCGCCAAACAGATCATTGACCAGCGAGCTGGCCGCCCGAGGCGCGCCGACGCTGCTGGACATGGGGGTGGCCTTGCTCTCAGGGATTGCCGCGGCCTACGCGACGGCGCGGTCCAACCTCTCGGCCGCGCTGCCAGGAGTGGCCATTGCTGCAGCGCTGGTGCCGCCGCTGGCCACCGTCGGCATCTCGCTCTCGCTGGGTGAATTTGCCAACGCCACCGGCTCGGCGACGCTCTTTGCCACCAACGCCGTCTTGATCATCCTCGGGGCCGCCATGACCTTCTGGGCAAGCGGGATCCGCAACTTCAGCGCCAGCCCGCGCATGTGGGTCAGGCGCGCCTTCATGGGCCTGCTCCTTGGCGCAGCCGTCCTGTCCATCCCATTGACCAGCGTCTTGTGGAAGACCATCGTCAGCAGTCAGCCCGCCGTATCAGTGTCATCAGAGTTGCTCGAGCAGGCCACCGCCTTCATCGAGGAGCAGCCGGGCGCCGAATACGGTGGCCACGAGGTCAAGCGCGACGGTGACGGCGCGATCATTGTCTTCTCCATCCGCTCGGCGACCCCTGCAAACCAGGCGATGGTCGACAAGCTCGGCGCGCTCGTGCACCAATCCCTGAAAGAGCCCGTACGCGTGCAGGTGCACACAGACCTCATCCTTGAGAGCAAACCTGCACGGTGACCCTTAAAACAGGCCCATCAACCGCGCCCTGAGCGCACTCGAATCTGCTCCCAGGCCGACCGCTCGCTCTTTTTGGGGTCAAAGGGCGGGTAGCCCAAAACCTCGTACACCTTGCGGGTCAGCGCGATGGCGGTCGGCGAGCGCACCTTGAGCCTCATTTTGTTGATGGTGTAGCCGCCCGAGATCCGGGCCTCTGGGTCGGCAAAGCCCATGCTCCCCCCGATGCCAGGGTGACCAAACCAGGATGTGGTCGGGGCAAAGAGCGTGGTTTGCTCCTTGAGAAAGCCCTGGCTCCAGCCCTGGGGTTTGCGCAGCGTGATGTCGTGCTCGGCCCAGCTCTGTCGAGGAACGGGGCGCGACGCCGCCTCTTCGGAGACCACTTTGGTGTCTTCAAACACCCCACCCAATGCCAGCGGCGCATACATCCGCGCCAGCCCGCGTGCGCTGGCGTGCCCGTTGGCCCAGGCCAACTCCAGGCGCCGCACGCGGGGCAGGTTGTAGTTGTGCAAGTGCCTCCCCCCCAGCGGCGTGGGGTAACGCACCGCCGCCGAGCCCGGGGACGAAGGCCGCAAGAGGACGTTTCTGAGAAACCGCGCCTCGCGCGAGAAAGGGCGTCCCAACACCCCTCTGAAGGTCTTGAGCCGCTCGGGGGTCCCGGCCGGATAGAGCATGGCCACACGCGCATCTTCGGTCACCGGCACCCCCAGAAAGACGTCGGCCTGGAGCTTGTCCCGGATCTCGCGCTTTAGAAACGCGCCCATGGTCTCCCCAGTGATCCGCCGAAAGAGACCGGTGGCCATGATGCCGTAAGTGATGGCGTGGTACCCCTGCCCCTCACCGGCAGGCCACATCAAAGGCGCCCGCTCCATGGCACCTTCCATGCGGGCGGTGTCCTCAAGATCTTCAAGCGAGAGGTCTTCGGCCAGCGCGACCGCGCCCGAGCGGTGGTTGAGGACGTGGCGGATTGTGATCGCATCCTTGCCATGGAGCCCAAACTCCGGCCAGTGCTCCACGACCTTCGAGTCAAGGTCCACCTCGCCGCGATCCTCAAGCATCAAAAAGCACAGCGCCGCCATGCCCTTGGTCCCCGAGAAGATGTTGACCAGCGTGTCCGCCTCCCAAGGCGTTTTGATCCCTCGGTGAGCCACCCCACCCCAGAGGTCAACGACCCGCTTGCCCTCGTGGTAGACGCAAAACCCAGCCCCAATCTCGCCTTTTTCTTCAAAGTTCTGCCGAAACACATCGCGGACGGGCTCAAAGCCCGGTTCAACATGACCAAACACCACGCTCATCATCGCTTCCTTTTAAAATGCGCCATCTCACAGACGGTTGTTGGGCGAGTTTTCCACACCCGAGGCGTCTGGGCAACCACTCAAAAACCATTCTCCGACGTGTTGGTGAGGGTCAGACAATGCACTGGCAAATGGGGTCCGCCCCAACAAAGGCGATGGTCTGCATGGTGTGCTTGTGGCAGTATGGCGAACCTGCCTGGGCACACTTGTGCGCTTCAGCCCTGATTTTCTCCATGAACAAGGTCGCGCCTCTATGAACGACGCCTTTTTGCTCTTCTTTAAAGGACTCGCACGCCATGCACCGAGCACAGAAGAGGCCACGCTGCGCGCGCTGGCCTCGTGCCAACCCCGGCCAGACGCGCCACAGATCGCCGACATGGGCTGCGGCACGGGGGCATCGGCGCTGGTCTTGCTCGATGCCTTGCCCGACGCCGCGCTTCTGGCCGTGGACCCCATCGAGCAGAGCCTGCAAACGCTGCAAGAACGCGCCGAGCGCCGGGAAACCAGCGACCGCCTCACCACGCTCGCCGGTGACGCCCTTGCGCTGAGCCAGGGACCCTTCGACATCATCTGGGCCGAGGGTTCAATCTACGCCATGGGCTGGGATAAGGCCCTCCAGGCATGGCAGCAAAACCTACAGGACGGCGGGTTTATTGTGGTCTCTGACGCCGTGTGGACCGCAGACCGCATCCCCAACATGGCCAAGCGCTACTGGGGCGCGGAGTATCCCGACATGACCACCGCCAGCGCGCGCATCGCACAGGTACAGGACCTGGGGTGGACCGTGGTGGAGGACTTTGAGATGCCCCGCGAAGGCTGGGACCTCTATTATGGCCCCCTGGAGCAGCGCGTCGCGCTGCTTGAGAACAAGGGGCGTCCATCGGGGAGCATGCGGGCTGTGGTCGATGAGGTGTCCAAAGAAATCGCCATGTACCGCACGCTCGGCCACACCTGGAACTACCACTTCTTTGTGCTCCAGCGCTGAGCCAGACAAGTGCTTGAAAGGGGATGGCGGTCGGCGTAGCATCAACACCGCTCGGCCCCGGACAAAACGACATCTGTGGAGTCGGTCGAGCAAGCACTTGAACGTCGCGCGCTCGCCGGGCGACACCAGGGTCGTGGAGGTCCATTGATGGAGCAGGTAGACACCCTCATCGTCGGCGCTGGAGCATCTGGCGCTGTGTTGGCCAACCGGCTCTCGGCCGACCCCAACCACAACGTGCTCCTCCTTGAAGCCGGACCCGACTACCTGCCCGAACAACTCCCCCCGGACCTGGCCAACGGCAAGCAAAATGCCATGTCGTCCCACGACTGGGGCTTCAAACATCGACCCACCCCCTACATGCCGCTCATCCCCTTGCCGCGCGGCAAAGTCGTCGGTGGCAGCTCACAGGTCAACACCTGCATCGCCCTGCGAGGCCAACCCCTCGACTACGACGAATGGGGGCTGGACGGTTGGAGTTGGGAGGAGTGCCTGCCTGCGTTCAAGCGGCTGGAGAACGACCTCGACTTTGGCGACACCGAGGAACACTCCGGCTCGGGCCCGCTTCCAGTGCGGCGACATCCTCAATCTGAGTGGAAGCCCTGGACCGCCGGGTTTATGGAAGCCTGCGACATGCTCGGCTTCCCTTATTGCCCCGACACCAACGCGGCTGGCAGCACAGGCTTTGGGGCGCACGCGATGAACAAAATCGACGAGCGCCGCATCTCTGCAGCCGAGGCCTACCTCACGCCCGATGTCCGAGCCCGAGAGAACTTCACCCTCTCCCCCCTGACGCTGGTGCATCGCCTGGTTTATGAGGGCTCTCGGGTCGTCGGCGTCAAAGCCGAGCGTCACGGCAGGATCGAAACCATCCGGGCAAAGCGCGTGCTCTTGTGTGGGGGCGCGGTGGCCACTCCCGGCATCCTGGTGCGCTCAGGCATCGGCCCTGCGACCGACGTGGCCCACATCGGCGTCAAGCTCAAGAAACACGTCCCCGACATCGGTCGCCTGCTGGATCACCCGGGCAACGCCCTGCTCTTTAAGCCGCGTGGCATCGAGGTATCGGTCGACGACCCCATCATTCAGTGTGTGCTTCAAACCAAGGTCGGTCACGGCCCCTACACCAACGACCTGCAGATTCAGGCGGGCAACATCATCCCGACCAAGTGGAAGACCTTTGCTGGCGTCGTGCTGATGGTCTCGCTGCAAAAGCCTGCCCACGTTGGCCGCATCCGCGTCGTCTCATCAGACCCCCGGGTGCGTCCCCACGTGCAGAGCGCGCTCAACTCCAATCAGCCAGACCGCGACCTGGCCTTGCGGGGCGTTGAGTTGCTCGGCGAGCTGGCCAACACCAAGGCACTGCGAAAGCTGGGGCGTTGCATCTATCCCACACGGCCTGTGCTGCGCTCGCGCCGTCTCCTCAAGCGCTGGATCCCCACCGCGTCCGACTCGGGCTACCATCCCAGCGGCACCGTCCCCATGGGGTCCGCCGCCGATGTAAGGGGCCGCATTGAAGGCATCGACGGACTGCGAGTCTGCGACGCCAGCCTCTTCCCCACCATCCCGTCGAGCAACATCCACATCCCCACGTTGATGCTGGCCGAGCGCTTTGCGCAGTGGCTCTCTGATGACCGCGACTGAGGCCTCCAACAAGGCACACCAACGCTACAACTCAATCCCAACCTCGGCCAGCGCCGGGGCGACCAGTTTGGCCCAGCCTCGATTCGCGATGGGGCTCGCAGGGCTCGGGTGCGGAACGGCGCCCACGACCACCTCGCCTTGCAGGCCAAGAGCCTTGACGGCCCGCTTGGCTCTGCCCTGGGCAAACTTGCCCACACCGATGACGTACTTTGGCTCAAAGTGCTCGATGGCACCCCGCAGAGAGCGGTCACAGGCTTCAAAAACGGGGGCCCGCTCGGCTTTGGGCAGTTTTTCGGGCACGCGGTTGCGCCCGCTCTCCTCCATGAAGGCCAGCGGGCAGTAATTCCAGACAAAAAACCGGGCAAAGAAGGCCTCTGGCGTGCCGTAGGCCGCCTTGGCCCAGCCCCACAGCCGCCGCCCGCTGACCTCGCTGCGCGGGCAATCAAAACCCTCTACCGGGCGCTTGGGGTGCTCGTTTTTGGGCTTGCCCACCGGCGCCTGGACCCCAATCCAGTCCCGCACGTGCTCAATCTCTCCAAAAGGCACGCCCACCTGACTCATCCCCCAGGGACCGGGGTTCATGCCCACAAAAATGATCTCGCGCGTGCCCTGCCCATACTTCTGACAATACATGTCCCAAGACGCGCGGGCGTAGAGCAGCGGGTTGTAGACATGCGTGACCGGCAGACCAAAGCTCAGCCCATCAAGCTCGGCGACCAGCTCATCGGTAATCTGCTTCAAACTCATGGGGCAGTCTCCGCTGTAGAATCCGCCAATGCCTTCCAAAAGACGACTTTGTGGTCGCCCGGACCGTAAAACTCCCGGATGACCGCCTCCTGGACATAGCCAAGGCGCTGGTAGAAGGCGCGGGTGCGCTCATAGGCCGGTGTTGAGGACGTCTCAATGATGAGCGTCCGCGCCGCTCCCTGCCCCGCCTTCCTGAGCGCATCTTCCACATGGCCCACCAGGAGCGTGCCAAGGCCCTGGCCCGCAGAGTCGGGGTCAACCACTAAAAAATAGAGGTTCCACATCCTGTCAGAGAATGGCTCGCAAGCGTAAAATGCCGCGCCAAGCACCCGGCCGCCGTCCCCCTCCACCACAAGCCAAGCTCCCCCAGGAACCTCGCCGCGCCCGCAAGCATGAAACTGCTCACCGATGAAGCCAACCTCCTCTTGCGAGAACATGCCCGCAGCGACCGCCAACGCCTCCATGGAGTCTGTATCGGCGGCAAGAGCAGCCCGAATGTGTGGTGATGTCACGGCAAACCCCTTTTCATACAATCAAACAGACCAAGAAGGCCCCAAAATCAACTCAACAGACATCTTCTGAGATCAGACAGAACCCAACGGACGCCGCCAGAAGAGGTGACCCTTGCGGGCCAAAGTCGATGACCACCCAAGCTCTACCATGGTCTGGCGAATCATGGTCAGGTTTCGGAACGCATCGGCAATGAGCGGGCGGCGACGTGAAACAACAATCGACCTCGGAACATGCCAAGAAGCCTTGAAAATTTGAATATATGCCTAATATTTCAGTCTGAGCGGATGAAACAACCCCGCAGGGCAGCAGCGACACACAACCGCGCGCCCATTGCAGATGCTGATATACCGCAGGAGGATACACCATGAACAACCCCAACCAGAGCACCGCGCTGACCACTGGTGGTGGCCTTGGCAACAACGTCGCCCTGGAGAAGCTCAACACCATGGAGCGACTCTGGCACGAGGTCGGCGCTGTGGGCCGCTTTGGCCGCGCCGTCATGGGCGGTCAGTACGACAAGCCCTGGACGACCATTGTGCTGGGCATGGTGTCGCTGGTCTACCTCATCAGCCCCGTGGACTTTATCCCCGACGTGTTGCCCATCATCGGCCTGGTCGATGACGCCACCGTCATGGCCTTCTTCATGGCCAGCTTCAAGCGCGACCTGGGGCGCTTTGTCCAGTGGGAGGCCAACCAGACCTTGGAATCTCAGACCATCGACGTCACCGTCGAAGAAAGCGCCTGAGCGCCCTGCCCTCCCAAACAACGACGCCAATGAACACCAGCACACCCTTGCTGGCAGACCCCCAAGCCCACAAGAAAACCAAAGGCCGACTCAGCATTGAGTCGGCCTTTGGTTTTCTTGCGGAGACAGTTGAATCAAACTGGCGTCAAGGCCGCTCAAACCCCAACACACTGCCCAGTTCAAAACCCAGCAACTCCAACCTGGGCTCGGGGTTGGCGATGGCATCACGGATGTCCTCATCCCCGCCCCGCGCCAGGGTCATCACCGACATCGCGCCCATGCCCATGGCCTCTTTGACCCCGTCAAACGACGCCTGACCCGCCACCACCCAACACGGCCGCAGCCCCTGACAACGCTCCAGCACCCGGCTGACCACCTTGCCCCTGCCCGTCGTGGCATCCAAACGCCCCTCGCCGGTCACCACCACATCGGCCCAGAGCAGCGCTTCGCCCAGGCCCACTTGAGCCGCCACGGCCTCAAAACCGGTCTCAATCCGACCACCCAACGCCATCAACGCCGCCGGAATCCCTCCAGCCGCCCCCGCACCCGGCCGCTTACCCACCGACTCACCGCAGGCCTGCTCCAAACTCGCCCCAGCCTGCTCCAAAGCCGCCTGCAAAGCCGCCAACTCATCCGGCTTGGCCCCCTTTTGCAGCGCATACTCCACCGCACCATCAGAGCCGCCAAGGCGATTGGTCACATCCACCGCCGCCACCAACTCCACACCGCCCAGCTTGCGCAGCGCAGGACCCAGATCCACCGACCGCACCCTGGCCAGATCCGCCATGCAGAGCCCGGCCTCATTGGCCCCCGCGCCGTCAAGCTCAACCACCGCGCCCAGCGCCTGAAGCATGCCCAGCCCCAGGTCGACAGTCGCCGTGCCGCCGCACCCCAGCGAGATCTGCTTGGCGCCCGCCTCGACGGCCGCCAACACCAACTGCCCGACCCCATAACTGGTCCGCAGCGACGGATGATTCGTGGTCACCTTCTCCAAACCGCAGGCCGAAGCGACCTCAATCCAGGCCTTCTCATCCTGAATCCACATCGCCCCCTGGACGACCTGGCCATCGGGACCGCAGACGGGCATGGTTGTCGGCTCCTGGTCGCCGCAAAGCGCCTCCAGCGTGCCTTCGCCGCCGTCTCCAAGCGGCACAACCCGCACATGGGCGCGCGCTCGCCATGCGCGCTGCAAGCCATTTTGAAGGCAAAGGGCCACCGACTGCGCGCGCAGCGACCCCTTGAAACTGTCCAGGGCCAGAAGAACGCGCATAGGGATTCAGGGCCTCTTTTTCTTGGGTTTGAGTTCGGGAATGGGGTCCGCCTCGCGGTCTGCGGGGACCTTCAGGATGGTGTCTTCGCCCGTAAGCCCCACCACCACGGGGCGGCTGGTGCCGTCATCGTAGAGGACGGTCAGCGTCAGCTTGCCGTGGGCCACCGGACGCACCAGATGCACGGGGGTAAAACCAATCAAGGCGCCGTCTTCCTGCACCTCGGCCCCCGAAGGCTCGGTCAACATCTCCAGACGCGCCATGCCGTTGCGGCCTTTGGGCAGGTTCTCCTGAATGCTGACGGCGTTGTTTTCGACGTCCTCTTTCTGAATGACGACGTACTGCGAGCGGGCCTTGGGGTGCGTCAACAAGAAGACCACGGGCCAGCGCGTCTCTTTGTCCAGCGCGACCTCCAGAGGGGCCTTGCCAATCTCTGCCCCTCCTCGCCATATCGACGCCCCCTTGGGCGCGACATCAAACGACACTCGCGTGCGGCCATTGCCGTCTGGCACGGCCTCGACGGCGTCTTTGCGCTCTTGCTTGTCATCGGCGGCAGCGGTCTTTTTGGCGTCGCTGTCGTCTGCAGCGTCCCCAGCGCTTTTGTCGTCTTCATTTTCAGCGCCTGAGGCCGGTTTGGGCCCGGGCGACGCCTTTTTATCGGCGTCGACGGCCACGGGAGCTGTCGCAGGCGCTTTGGACCAGGTGTTGTAACCAACGTAGACAGCCACACCGGCCGCCACACCCAACGCGCTGATGCCGATGATGCCCAGAATGCCGGCCAGCGGCAATGAGAAGCGCTTGTCCTGAGCCAACGTCTCCAGCGGGTCTGCCGGTGCGGGAGGCGCGATGTAGGTCCGCGCGCGGGGCTGGCTGGGCGCCGCTGGGGGCGTTAGAGGGTCTGGCTCGGGCGCAGCGGCGCCCACGGGGAGACCGTCGAGGCTCGGGGCGTCGTGGCTTGCC
>CAKZKQ010000376.1 GCA_937123825.1 uncultured Pseudomonadota bacterium | reverse complement strand
GCTGCCGTCGGGGAACATGGACGTGGTGGTGCGCCTTGAGTCGGACCGGATGGAGAACATGGTCCTGACCGCCGCCCAGCTTGAGAGCGAGCGCGAGGTGGTCAAGAACGAGCGCCGCTACCGGGTCGACAACGACCCCGAAGGGACCATGTTTGAGGTCCTCTACAACCAGGCCTTCACCCACCATCCCTACACCTGGCCCACGATCGGCTGGATGAAGGACATCGAGGCCATTTCGCTTGAGGATTGTCTGGCGTTTTACAAGAAGTTCTACGCCCCCAACAACGCCACGCTGGTCATCGTGGGGGACGTGGACGTTGAGAAGACGCTGACGCTCATCAACGCCCACTACGGCCACATGAAGCCCTCCAAGCTGGACCAGACCAAGCCCGACCCCGAGCCGCCTCAGATGCGCGAGCGGCGCCGTGTGCTGGTCATGCCCCTGACCAGCCCCAAGGTGCTGGTGGGCTACCGGATTCCAGGGATGACCGACGAGGATCACGCCGCCATTCAGGTCTTGCACAAGATCCTCTTTGGTGGAGACTCGGGGCGCCTCTACCGGAGCCTGGTGGTGGAGAGCGAGATGGCCTCTGACGCCTCGGGCTGGGTCAGCGAGTTTGCCTTTCCGGGGCTTTACGAGGTCCTGGTGACGCTCAAGGGCGGGGGGCAGCCCGAAAAGGCCGAGGCGCTCATTGATGAGGCGATGAAGGCATTGGCCAAAGAGCCCGTCACTGAGGCGGAGCTGGACAAGGCCAAGAACCAGCTTGAGGTGCAGTTCCTGCGCAACATGCTGGAGGTCGGCGACCGGGCCTATGGGCTGGGTCACTACGCCATCACGGGCGGCGACCACAAGCGCCTCTGTGAGGCCACCGAGCGTGACCGCGCCGTGACCGCCGAGGACATCCAGCGCGTGGCGGCCCGGTACATGAAGCGCTCCAACCGCACCGTCGTCCTGGCCATGCCCACGGCGCCCTGAACCCCACAGATGCCCGTCTGAGACAAAGGAGGCCGCCGTGAACACACCGGTCGGTGGAACAACGCCAGCAGGTTTTGTGAAGACAAGCGCCGCAGCGCTCAGCGCGCTGCTCGTGGTGGTCTTGTGGACGACGGCTGCCATGGCCGCGCCCACCGACGCCGTGCAGCGCTGGGAGCATGAGAGCGGCGCGACCCTCTATCTGGTTGAAAAACACGACCTGCCTTACGTGACGGTCAGCGTGGCGCTGCGCACGGGCGCGCTCTGGGATCCAGAAGGCAAGCCCGGTTTGACCCGCATGACGGCTTCTTTGATGTCGCGGGGGGCGGGCGGGCTTGACCGCAAGCAAATCGACGCGCAGCTTGACCGCCTGGGCGCTGATCTGGAGATCGACACCACCCAGACCACCGTTTCGATGGACCTCGACGGACTGTCACGCAACATCGACGATGTGGTGAAGATCCTGGGGGACGTGCTCCAGCGCCCCGACTTCAAGGCCGATGAGCTGGTGCGGCTCAAGCGCGAGATGGAGAGCGAGGTGCTGCGTGTGCGCGACAACGACCGCTCGCTCAACCGCCGCTTCTTCTGGCAGTACCTCTACGGCGCGCATCCCTACGGCAGGCCCTCCAGCGGCACTTTGGCGGGCATCAAGGCCATCAAGCTGGCCGACATCAAGGCCTTTTACAAGACGCACTTTGTGGCCAGCAACGTCATCCTGGGCTTTTCGGGCGACGTGACCCGCGAGCAGGCCGAGGCGATGGCCACCAAGATGCTTGGCCAACTGCCCAAAGGCCAGCCCCCAACCATCGAGTTGCCCGGCGTGCCCACGCCCCGCGGCCGTCAGGTCCTGCTGGTGGACAAACCCGACCGGACCCAAAACCAGATCCTCATCGGTCACATGGGCCCCAAGGCCAACGCCGAGGACCTCTACGCCCTGGAAGTGGCCAACACCCTCTTTGGTGGCACCTTCACCGCGCGCCTCAACCAGGAGGTGCGCGACAAGCGCGGGCTCTCTTACGGCGCCTACAGTCACCTCTACCCCGACCGCTTCACCGGCTCGTTCTCCATGTGGACCTTTCCGGCCGCCGCCGATGGGGTCAAGACCGTCAGCCTCCTGATGTCGCTCTACGAAGAGTTCGCCACCACGCCATTGACCCAGGAGCAGGTCGAGTTCTCCAAGCGCTACCTCATCAACTCCTTTGCCTTCCGCATCGACACGCCCTCCAAGCTCTTGACCGAGTCCATCCGCGCCGAAGTCGAGGGGCGCCCCCTGGATTACCTGGCCACCTACACCCAGCGCATCAAGGCGGTGACCACCGAGCAGACCAACGCCGCCATCAAGGCCCACATGGACCCCGACAACTTCCTCTTGGTCATGCTCTGCACGGCGGCGGGCTTTGAAGAGCCCATGAAAGCCCAGCCCAAGGTCACCACCGTCCGCGTGGTCCCCTACAACAAGCCGTTTTGAGGCCTGCAAAACCCCCCATCGACATGCGGCTCGATGACAACGAGCCCACCGTCGTTAGCAGTCAACGAACATCCAGTTCGTCTGTACTCTCCTGCTGATGTGGCAAGCACATGCGTTGACAATTATTGATCATATTATGGACTTTTAAAGTTCTGGGTAAAGAATGGTCTTACTAGTAAACTCTAACAATGTATTAGTACGGCATCTGGGTTCTTTGAGGGGTGAAGCAGCAAAAAGATTGGCGAGGTCTCTCTTGAGCCATCACCACACGTCCTCATCGGGGTTCAACTCAGGAGCAGCCGTGGGC
The DNA here is from genome assembly GCA_937123825.1 of uncultured Pseudomonadota bacterium. Lineage (GTDB taxonomy): Bacteria > Myxococcota_A > Bradymonadia > Bradymonadales > CAKZKQ01. The sequence continues at coordinate 239 of CAKZKQ010000376.1, read as the reverse complement.
AAGAGTTCCAGGTGCAAGCGCTTTGCCCCTCCGTTTTTAAGCAGCGCTTTGACCTCTTTCGAACGATGAATCTTGGCGCGGTCCCAAACCACCGTCAGCTTTCCTTTGAAGTGCCGCAGCATGTGCTTCAGAAAACGAGCTATCTTTTTGCCGTTGAAAGCCCCTTCGATGGCCCACGTCAGCAATTGGCCTGTCTCACTTATGGCGCTGATGCAGCTGAGCCCTCCATAATTCAACGG
>CAKZKQ010000375.1 GCA_937123825.1 uncultured Pseudomonadota bacterium | reverse complement strand
TCGGGTCGAGCGAAGCCATAGCAGCGCTATTGCGAGCGAGTCACGTGGCTCCTGGCGCCGCCGGGGCCGCCCCAAACAGGGAGTTCTGTGGTCTATAGCGCATCAGGGCCGCCCCAAACGGTACAATGGTGTTTGGAGCTGACTTGCTCGCGCACCCCACCGTGACTGTCTGCATCGGTTTGAATTGACACTTGAAACGAAGTTGTCTACTAGAAACAAAAGTAGAAAGTACAGCTTTCGACAACCAAACCACGCCGCACGCTGCGGCCACCATCAGACAAAGATCGTAAAGGGGGGAAGAGGTCATGACACAACGCCTGCTTTTGTGCGCGCTGTGCGGCTGCGCCGCGTTGCTGTGGGCTTGCGGTGATACCGACGACGCGTCCGACACGGGCGCGGCGCCCAACAACGCCGCCAACAACGACACCCCGGTCAACAACGACGATGATCCGGTCAACAACGACGACGACCCGGTCAACAACGATGATCCAGTCAACAACGACCCGGGCAACAATGACGTCAACAACGACCTCCCCATGACCTCGGACGTGGCCTTTGAGATCGGCTACGGGGGGCAAGCGCAAGGCAACCTCTCGGTGGCCCTCTTTGAGACCTTTCCCCCGGCGGGTCCGCCAAACGCCTTTGAGCAGGTCGACGGCGCGGCCTTCCCGCAGGACATCGTGATCGCCGATGTCCCCGCAGCGACCTACACGGCGCTGGTGGTCCTGGACGTGGCCCCCTTCAACCCTGCCGCGCCCGGCCCTGAAGATCTGACCGCCACCGTCGACATTGACGTCCCCCAGACTGGCGGCCCCACCCAGGTCACCCTGGAAGACGGCGACGAGCCCCAGGACCCGCAGCCAGCCGACGTCCTCGTTGAAATCTCCTTTGAAGGCCAGCAGCGCGGCCCCATCGTGGTCTCGGCCTTTGAGAGTCTGCCCGCCGATGGTCCCGCTGCGGTGCAGACCACCATCGAGCCCGCCGACTTCCCTGCCCAGGCGACCCTGGCGCAGGTCCCTGGCGGCACCCACCAGTTCCAGGCGTTCATGGATCTGCCCCCCAGCAGCCCCAACGGGCCTGGCCAGGAGGATCCCGTGGCCGAGTCACCGGCCATCGAGATCGACGGTCAGACCATCAACGTGGAGCTGACCCTAGTGTTGGAGGACGACCCGGTGGATCCCCCAGACGGCGACGTCTACGTGGGCACGCAGCCGCCCTACGGCCCCGGCGCCCTGGGCGTCGAGATCGTCACTCTGAGCGCAGGTCAAGCCGGCGCGCCCGTGCCCATGGAGATCCACGTCCCCACCGGCCAGGAGGGCCCCTTCGCCGTTCTGGTCTTTCAGCACGGCTTTGTCCTCAACGCAGGCCTCTACACCAGCCTCTTTGAGCTGCTGACCTCCCACGGCTTCGTCATCGTCGCCCCCACCATGTACGACACCGGCGGGCTGCCCTTTGGCACCCCGTCCACGGCCGAAGAGGTGGCGCTGGCGGTGGAGCTTCGCCAGTGGCTTGAAGGCGGCACCCTGGCCCAGCAGGCCGGCGTCGCGGTGGATCTGGATCGGCTGGGTTATGTGGGCCACTCCCGAGGCGGCAAGGTCTCCTGGACCCTCCTGCTCGAAGACCCCTCGCTGGCGGCCGCCATCGCGGGCGTTGATCCGGTCGATGGCACCGGAGGACCTCCCGGTCAGGACGGCGGCGAGCCTCGCGTGACGGAGGGCGACTTCTCGGTCCTGGGTCAGACGCCGTCGCTGATCATCGGCACTGGCCTGGGCTCTCAGGGCGGCGCCTTCGCCTGTGCCCCCGAGGGCGACAACCACGTCCAGTTCAACGAGGCCGCCCTGGCTCCCGCCTGGTACATGGTCGTGCCCGATCACGGCCACATGGACATGCTCGACGACGACTGCGGCCTGGCCTGTTTTGCCTGCACCAGCAGCAACGACCGCGCCACCATGCGCGCCACCGTCGCTGGCGCCCTGGTGTCCTTCTTCCGCGCCAGCCTCCAGGGCGACCAGAGCGCCTACGCCGTCCTCGAAGACGCCCAGGCCGCCCCCGCCACCGTCACCGTCGAAAGCCGCTGATCCCCCACTCATCCCCCCACGCATCCTGCGACAACCCCGACTTCCAGCAAGCCCACTCCAAAGACAAGCGCGGCGGCACCCAGTGAGGGTTTGACAGCGCCGCGTCGACGGGTATAAATCGCAATTCCAACGCCGCGTGTGGGCTTGGAAGCCTTTTGAAGCAACAAACCCCCTCAAGGATGTTTGCCAGCACAAAAGGCCACCCCAAACCTCCAGGCTTGACCGGCCAGCGCCACGGCGCAACAACACAAAGACCAAGCTTCGAAGAACGACATAGCCGCCAAGCGCGCACAAAAGAGGAAAATCATGGCCCAAAAACACGATCCCGAACAAGAATGGAAGCTCGCCCTGATCGTTCTGGCTGCAGTGACGGTCAGCATTGGCTCCGTTGGCCTGGTGGTGATCTACACCAGCATGGGCTGATCGACCCCCCTGCCCCTTTTGCAGCGCTCCTCCTGCAAACCCCCGCTTCCAAGCCCCTCTCCCATCATCCAGCGCTCATCAGTGGCGCGGCAGCCCCTCGCTGTCGCAGGCACACCCGCATCTTTGCGTCCTCTGGCTCACCTTCAATCCCAGACCAACACCTGCGCGCATGCTCTGACGTGGTGTGATAGATTGCCACCACATCAAGAGCCGGGGCTCACAACCCCCAAACACAACGCCTGATGCCAAAGCACCGATGAAAGGCTTGCTTTGGTATGAGCCGGCACAGCGCAACACCAATGTCCAGCGCTCCCAATGGCCGGTCACACACTCCAGGGACGCCCCACCATGCTCAACCAACGCCTCCAAGCGCTGCGCGAACTGGTCTACCAGACCCCCACCCCACAAGCCTGGGCCGAGCTTTGGGCCGCCCTGGAAGCCTGGCCTGAGGACGAATCCCCCGCCGTGGCCGCGGACTACATCCAGCAGCACCTGGAGCGCTGGCCCGATGACCTGCGCACCCTCCCACAGGACTGGACCATCCCCCCGGGGTGGCGCCACACCGATCCGCGCCTGGCCCTGCTGCCCATCGAGCGCCGCGTCGACATGATGGACAGCCTCATCACCGAGCCGTTTGAACACATCCCGCACCACTTCAATGAGGTCTTCGCCGACCACCCCAGAGAGCTGTCCATACTCACCTGGCGCCTCTTTCGCGATGGCCGCTTTGCACCCAACACCAGCAGCGTGCACGCGTTGTCCAGACACGCCGACCACATCGACGCGCAGGACTTCATCAGGCTCCTGAACCACTACCATCAGGTCCTCTACGGCGCCGCCTACCACACCAGGAGCGTCTGGAGCCAAATGCTGGAAAACTTCTTTGAAGACGACGACGGCCTGTCCACCCAAACACTCCAGGAGCTTGCCCGGCTCTGGCCCGACAACCTCGATGAGCGCTCACGCGCTGGACTGGGCTTCGCGCTGGTGCGGCGCGGCGCGCTTGAAGCCACCGCGCTCGATCAAGACATCCTTGAGCGCATCACCCAGCACATCGTCCACGATTACTACAACAAGAGCGACTGGCTTCAGGCGCGCGGCATCTGGCCCGAAGATGCCTGGGGTCAGGCCATGGCAGACGCTCTGCTCCAACACGGCTACATGAGCGTTGACCGCTTTGGGTTGGCCAACGAAGCTCTGCCCCACATCGACGGCGATGCGCGCGCTCGACTCATCAACCAACTGATGCGCGCCGCCGCACAAACCGACATCCACGATCTGCCGCTCATCATCAAAACCCTCGACGGCATCAAAGACGAGGCGCAAGAGCAACTCGACCCGGTCATCGAAGCGCTGACCAGCGCGCGCCACGCCAACCCCGACCACATGCGCGGCAAGATCGCCACCACGCTCATCCCCTGGCTCCTGCTCCACCAGCCCCTGGATCCTCGCCATGACGTCCATCTCCACTGCCTGCCGACCTACAACAATCACGTCGACCTGGACAGCCCCCGGAGCAAGCGCGCCACAGAGCTCTTTCTAAAAGCCTTCGCGCGGCTGCCCCAGGCGCGCCTCCAGACAATCTTCGCCAAATGGCACCAACACTACGCCGCCGAAGCCACCCACGTCTCACAACTGGTCCTTGAGTGCTACGTCCACAGCGGACAAATGGGCCAAGACGCCCTCTGGGCGCTGATGCTGCGCCTGAGACGCAAAACCAGCCTGAGGTCCTACACCTGGAGCGCACTCTTCAAGGCCCACCAACGCTGCGGCGGCCAACCCGACAAAGCCATGCACGCGGTCTACAAACGGCTGGCCGCCGACCCCCACCCCCATCCCGCGATCTTTGAACCCATGCCCGAAACATGGCGCAACGAAGTGCTCACCAGCGCCGATCCACCCAGCCTGCGCCTGCTGACCCACTTCAAACACCCAACCCTGGCCCAACATCTGGTCCAACTCATCGCCGCGCGCCCCCAAAAACGCCAGGACGACGACAAAGCCCTCCTTGGCGCCCTGCTGGCCCAAAGCCACCGAGCGCTGAACCCACTGCGCGACGCACTGACCGCCGCCAAACCCGCCGCTCGCCGTGATCTCCTGCTCGACGCGCTCTGCGCCCTGGATGACGACGCCATCGCGCCGGTGCTGATCCACTTGCTGGCCGACACCCGCAAAAACATCCGGCTCGTGGCCGCCAACCGACTCCAAAAACTGCCTGACGTCGCCTGGCTCCCCGCGCTCGACAAAGCCCTGACACACCCCCAACGCAAACACCGCACCGCCGTCGCCAAAGCCATCGGGCTCCTGCCAGAAAGCCCTGGACTGCGCGCCCTGGTCCAACAACACCACAGCACCACCAAAGACCAGACCCTCAAGGACGCGCTCGACACCTTTGCCCCTCAACCACTCGCCCCTCAAAGCGCCCCAACCTCACCCATCCAAAGCCACCTCGATGCGCTCAACACCCTCGACGCAGAGACCCTCCAGGCGCTGACCAAAGACGAACAACACGTCGCAAAGGGCGTCCCTGCGCTGGTGGCGTTGATGGTGCGCCTGCGCGCCATGCTTTCGGCCGACGAAAACCTGGGCTGGAACCATCGTCAGCATTGGAGTCGCCTGTGCGAACCCCACGCCCACGACCCGCTGCTGACCTGGGTTCAGGTCGAGGTGCTGGCGCTGGCGCGCAAATCACAACAAGACTTTGTCTGGCATCGCTTTGCATCCATTCCAGCCGACCAGACCCTCGAAGACGCCATCGTCCACACCCTCCAGCACCGCCCCAACTGCGCCGCGCGCAACCCCTACTACCGCTGGCTGGCCGAACACCAACGCCTGCCCAAACACATGGGGTTGGCCATCCAGGGGTTGGCCTCCACAGACGCCACCATCACCCGTTGGTGCATCAAAGCGCTGGCCAAGACCCCCGCCGCCCAGCTCCAGCCAGTGACCGAGCTGCTCAAGTCCCCACAAAACGCCACGCGCATCGCTGGGGCCAATCTGATGGAGGCCGCCGCCAGCCCCCTATGGTTGCCCGCCCTCCAAGAGGCGCTCTCCCCCAAACGCGTCCCCGCAAAGTTCCGCACCGCCCTGGAAGCGGCACAACTGCGCGCCAAGCTGGCGGCCCTCCTTGAGTCTCCCCAGAACGCCGCCACCGACGCCAAGCTCATCGCGCTCTTTAAAGGCGTGGAGCCAGGCAAAACCACCGCCCTCAAACCCAGCCTCAGCGCCAAAGCCCTCACGCTCCACAGCGGGGCCAGCTTTGGCAGCAAAGCCACCGGATGGCTGATTGCAGAGCTCTTCAAAAACCGCCTCTACAGCCGCGACGCCATCACCACGCGCCTGTGCAATCGCTTGACCGAGCCCAGCCGCCACACGCTGGCCAAGGCCATCTACGGCGCCTACCTCAAGGGCAAGCGGCCATCCCGGGAGCGCCGCTGGGTCTGCGAGGCCATGGCCTTGCTGGGCGACGCCCAGATGCTCCAGGCGCTGGCCTCCATGGTCGCCGGAGAGCGCAAAACAACCACGGTCTGGCTCAAGAGCACCGTGGACCTCCTGGAGCGGCGCGCGAACGGCCACGCCCTGGTCTGGCTCTCCCACTGGCGCCGTCACGCGCGCAACGTGGCCTTGAAACACCACGCCAACAACGCCCTGCTCCAACTGGCAGACCAACACAACACAACCCTGGAATGTCTCCTGGACCGCACCGCGCTGCCCGGCCCTGACCACGCCCGGGAGTGCTGGCAAGCGCACCTGGAAGACGCCATGATCACCGCTCGGCCCTGGCCGGTCAGCGCCTTACCCGACATCTTTCAAAGCCACGTGGCCAGCGGCGTCATCCTCAAACTGCAATGGCCCCAGGGCCAAACACTGCTCCACGCCCCCGACCTGCCCACAGCCATCGACGCCCTACCCGAAGACGCCAGAGGAGACGCCACCGTGGTCGTCGCCCACCCGCTCGATGTCCCCCAAGAGGACTGGGACGCGCTGCCCGACAACCACGCCACCGCGCTCTTTGCCCAGCGCCGCCGCCCCGACGTCCTGGAAAACATCGACCTCACCCAGCCGCCTCAAAGCGGGGCGGCCCGCACCGCCTACCACCTCCACCACAAGCTCATCGCCCACGGCTTTGCGCCCATTGTTCAGGGCGAGCAGACCTCAAGCGCCGTGCGCCACTTTCCCCAAGATGGCCTCAGCATCACCATCATCCACACGGGGTACGCCTTTCACACCACCCGCCTCTGGGGCGACCCCACCATCGGGCGGATCATCGCCAGACGCAGCGGCGCCGAAATCCCCTGGGAGAACCTCCCCCCGCGCGTGGCCTTTGAAGCACACCGCGCCGTCCTGGACATGTGATACCAAGTTGCAGACGTCCGACTTACTTTGGTCTGCACCTTGGTATGAATCCAAGCGCCAAACCCATCCCACAGAGCAGCAACGGCCCTCCTGGATGTCCAAGAGAGCCGCAACACATGGATTCAAGATGTAAGGAAAAGGTCAGCTGGCCAAAGAGCCCTGGCGGCTGGTCTCAAGCCGAGACCTTGACGGGATGAGCAGCCACAGCACCAGGTAGACCAGGATGCCGGGGAAGGCGGTCGAGAGGACCGAAAAGACCACGAAGACCACCCTCAACAGGTTGGCGTCCATGCCCAGGAACTCCGCAAAGCCCCCCACCACACCACCAATCATCTTCTTATCGCGAGAACGCCTCAAGGACATGTATATACCTCCAAAAGAGAAGGAAAAGGCGAACCGCGTCTGGCGGTCTTCGCCGATTTTTCACTGCTCTCAATATGGACACAGGCCCATGGCAGTTAAGGAAAAACCGGAAAAATCGACAGACGCATAAGCCCCAAACACCTCCAAATCGACCCGCAATGCCCACCAAAACATCGGCGAATGCTGACGAAAAACCAGCGCTCAGAGTCCTGGCCGATGGGGTGAAGACGCAAGCACCGCCGACTCATCAAACATCGCCGACGTCATCAACTGCACAGGCTGGCTTGTCTTAAAACGGGCCAGCTCCAGCCCCTCACGCTGTGGTTCGGGGGGTTCGGGCTCTGGCTCTGGCAAGGCCACCTGAGCAGTCGGTTGGGGCAAGGGCGTGCAGGCGGCCAGGAAGACCACCAACGACACCACCAGCAAAGGCAGGGAAAGGACAAGAGGAGAGGCTTCGATCAACAGTTCCCACATGGTCAATGCATCCAGCACAAGACGCCGCCCAACGCGCTCCCCCCACAAACCCGGTGCTCGCCCGAAAGCAAACACCCAAGCTCCAGGGTTCAACGCCACGCAAGACCCGACGGCGGCGTCGTTGCCGCTTGATCACAGAAGATCTCTGAACCAAGCGGCGCCCAGGGACGCAGTGTTTGTCGGACCGGATGCGGGCCATCGCAGGCCACCACCCAACGATGGCCCACACCGTCGCACCGACAAACGCAGGCAGTCCCAGGATTGTGTCTTTTGAAGGCCTCTGGGACCCTCAGCCTACACAACCCACAGATGAAACACTGGCGGCGGGCCAATGTGACACCTCGCAAAATGGTTTTTTGGCAAAGCCCATCAAAAGGGCTGCGCCTCAAGCGCCATTCATCTCTTGGACACCCTGGGGGCGATTTTGGGGCAGGAAAAAGTTCAGAAAAGCCTTCGAAGCGCTTCAGTACTGGGGATCAAGCTCGCGCAGCAGGAGATCGGCGACAGTCTCGTAGCCTGGGCGCGTCATATGGACGAGGTCGGCACTGGCGCGCGGCGGCTCTTCACAGGTCCACTTTGGCAGCGTGCCTGCGCCGCCCATGGCCGCAAACGAGTCAAAGTAGGCGCAGCCAAGCTCCTGGGCGACCTCTTTCTGGGCCTTGATCATGGTGGGGAGCATGCGCGGTGAGTAGGGCGAGCAGCGCTTGACATAGGCGGTCCACTGCCTGGGGGTGTTGACCTTGGGGCCGGGGTACTCGACGATCTTGCGGCCGCGGCGTTTGATGAGCGAGTCGGGGTCGCAGGCGCGGGCCGTGCGGTTTTTGCGCAAATAGCGCCGGTCAGCACCGCTGAGCTTGCGCTTTTTGGCCACGCGCCGCTCGCGGCGGTTCATAAAGCAGGTCTTTTCGGGGTAGTAGGCCATGTCGGGCGGCCCAATAATGAGGCAAGAGGCCTTGGGGGCGCTCTTTTTGAGGTTCTGGACGACCTCTTTGTAGCGCTCCTGGTAACGGCCCATGTCCAGATTGTCCCCGTCGGCGGGCACCGCGTTGGCACCGTACCAGACCACCAACAAATCGGGATCTCGCCATTTGAGGTAGCTGGTCAAAGTCTGGTCGGTCCGCCGGTAGAGGCTGCGAGTCGCCGTGCCGATGACCCCAAAGTTGTCCCACTCGACCACGGCCCCAGGCAAGTGCACAACCCAACCAAAGACGCGCACCGAGGCCCCTCGCGCGCAGCGCCGACAGGCGATCTCAACAGTGACCTCTTCGGTGCCGCTGGGCAGCGCCACGGTCACGCGGCCAAGCTCAACCCCGCGCCGAGGCTTGCGGGCAGACTTGATCCGCTTAAGGACCTTGTTGCCCGCGCTGATCTCCAACGGCAGGTGGTTCTTTTGGCGCGCGTAGAGGAGCGTCACCTCGGTGCCGGGCGGCGACGGGCCGTCTTCAAGCTCCAGCGTCAGGCTGGCGCCGGGGTCGTCGCTGACCCAGGCCAGCCCGGCGGGACCAAAAGAGCCTTCATCGGCGCGCCTCAACCAGTTCTGCCGCTTCCACTTGCCCTCTTTGCGCACGCGGGCGTTCCAACGGGCCGACTGGCTGGGGGTGACATAGGACGGGGACGGCGGCGCACCCTGGCTGAAGTGGTCGCGCATGGCGCGGATCATCGAACCGTCAGTGCTGTGCGAGTCGCCGTATTGAACGGCCACCACCGGGTCGCGCTGGCGCTTGCGCAGCGCCCGGTGAAAACGCTTGAGCGAACCGGCCGGCGCCGTCAAATGCGGACCACCGTTGGCCGTGGGCGCCTCCTCCTGTCCCGCTTCTTCAAGTTCGTCAGGTTGCCCTTCGTCAACCTGCGCCACCTCGCCTTGCTCCCCTGGCGCCTCATCCTGAGGCTCGGGCTCCGGCGCCTCGACCGGGTCGGGCTTCCTGGCCGCCTCGTCATCCACCAACGCAAAGGTCTCTCGTTCCTGGGGAGACTCATGAGGGTCGCCAAGCGGCGCGCGCTTCATGGGCGACTCCAGCGGCGGCAACGGCACCACAGAGATGGGCGCCAACCTGGGCGGCGGCGCAGGCCCATGACACGAGGCTGCGGCCAACGCCGCCAACAACAACCAACCCCACCGCTTCATCACTGAACCCATCTCCGTCCCTGGCTCCACAACCCTGTTCAAACAACGGCGTCCTTGCCGCGCTCGCACACTTTGCCCTGACCATGTGCGACCCCAGGATACATGCACCGTTCGGTGGTGCAAGGACCCACGCTTGGACAATGCCCCGGGTTGTGCCACAACAGAACCCCATCGGATTTTGCACAAGGAAAGCCCACCCACAGGCTCCACACCACCGAGGACACCATGGGACGCCGAGGCGGCCAAAGGTCCAAAAAGCGTCGAGGCCAACACCAGCCTCGCCAGGGGCGGCGCACCCAATCCAAGGGCCGCAACCCATCATGGAAGGACTACCACGCCCCCAAACGCTCGGGCTTTGGCCGCGCCCACCCCTCTGTCGTCGCCCCCAAAAAGGCGCGCAAACCCAGCAAGCGACTCAAGAGCGTCTCCTCCATCCCCACCCCCGAGCACCGGCGCGGCGCGCTGCTGCCCTCTCGCGTGCCTCGCCAGCGCCCCAGGCGCGCCCAGACCATATCGCTGGCCACGCTCTACGCCCGCAACCTGCGCACCCGCGCCTTGCCCTGGTTCAGCGACCTGCACGGCTGGCTGGAGCGTTACCGAAACTATCAGAACGAGCTTCTTGTGGGTCTGGTCGTGGTGCTGCCCATCGTCGCCGCCGCGCTGTGGATCCTGGCGCCGCACCTGCTGGTGGCGCTGCTGGCGTTGCTGGCCTTGGTCCCCTTGCACATCGCGCTGCGCGAAACCCAGCGTCAGAACCGGCTGCTGACCGACGGCGTCGTGCGCCAGGGCCAGATCGTCCACATCCGCGTCCCCAGACACAACCCCGACGGCCCGCGCCTGGTCACCTTCGCCTACAAAGACCTCAACGGCGAGCGCCGCACCCACACCGAACGCCTCCACGTCGATGAACCTGGCGGCCGCGTGCACAACCGCAGCCGCTTTGACGTCCTCGTTCACCCCGATCACGACGGTGTGGTGGTGCCCTACCTCTACGGCATCTCCTTTGAGGAGACCAAAGCGCTGCCCGCGCCACAAACCGAACCAGAACCGACCCCTGCAGCCCCTGCCGCACAAGACGAGCCGCTTGAAGAGACCCCACTGGAAGACTTTGCGCAGATCGAAGACGAGCGCCCCAGCGCGCTGGACGAGCCTGGGCCGGGCGAGCTGGCGCCGCCCAGCGGCTCGCTCCTCTTGCACCGCAGAGCGCCTGCGGGCGGGTTGTGGGGGTGGCTGCAAAGCTGGTGGGCGTCGGACACCATGGGCGCGCTGCACAGCGACCCCGAGCATCTGACCTTGGAGGTCCCCAACAAGACCGTGCGCCTGTCGTGGTCGCAGCCCTGGATCGTCCATGTCAGCGCTCGGTTGATGCCACAGCACATGGTAGAACTGAACCTATCCATACGGCAGACGGGCGCCAAAGGCCGCCAGGAGGCCATCAAATTCAAGGCGCTGCTGCCTCAAGGCACCGTTCACCGCAACGTCCCCATCAAATGGGAGGCGTGCCCTTACGTTCGGCCAGACGACATGACGACGCTCTGGCAAGCGCTGCGCAACCACGCAGCGTCCCACGGTCGCACCTTGACCGGCCACGCACCTGCTCAACCCACAACACCCTCTTGAATCCCGCCAAAGGAACCCTTTCTCAATGACATCCCTTTCACTGTGCGGCCCCGAACTGGTCTATCCGCTTTACATCATCGCCCATGACATCCCCTACGCCGAGCGCCGCAAGCACCCGCTCTTGTGGACGTTGTGGTTGGCCGTCAGGATCAACGGCGAGGTGGGCAATGGCGCCTGGGGGCAGCTCTTTTGGAATCTGCGCGATTATCCGGTGGAGGGCCACGACATGGTCCAGGCGTTAAACGACGTGGGGGCCCAGGACGCCGCCGCGATCTGCCAAAAGATGCTCGACAAGCTCAACCACAAGCCAGCCATCAAAGAGCGGTTCTTGAACCACAGCTTCTGGGACGCGCCCCAAGGGCTTCAGCGCGCATTTCAGAAGGGCGCGGACGCCTACTACAAGCTCGATCCGCCTGTGGACGCCCGCATCGGAGAGTGGCTCCATGAGCGGCTGGATGCCCCAGAGCTGGCCGAGCATATCGCGGCGGCCAAAGTCGACGATCCCTACGCCAACCGCAGCCACCTGCACTGCGCGGCGGCATCCGTAAACCTGCCGTGGCTGATGCGCTCAAAAGGACTCGACCCGAACGCCGAAGACGACAACGGGGACACCGCCTTGACGCTGGCGCTGCGCAACAACCCCACCCCCACCGCCGTCAAAATCGTCGATGCGCTGCTGGAGATGGGGGCAAACCCCAACCAACTTGGCGATGTCAGCCCGCTGTGCCAGGGCGTCAAGCACAAGGCCTATGTCAAGACGCTCCTGGCGGCCGGCGCCGACCCCAACCTGGCCACCGACGACGAGCCAGCGCCGCTGCACATGGTCGAGGGGACCCCGGTGGCGCGGCTGCTGCTCAAGGCGGGCGCCGACCTCAACGCACGCGGTGTGCGCGGGATGACGCCGCTGCACACGGCGGCCATGAGGTTTTCTCCGTACGGCGGCAACGACAAGGTCCTTAAGCTGCTGCTCAAATCCGGCGCCGACCCGACCATCCTGGACAATCAAGGGCAGGACCTCTTCTACCACCTGTGCGCGCACAAACCTTTGGCGCTCGAATACAGCCTCAAGGCGCTGCTGCCGCTGGGCCTCTCGCCGCACACCCCGCTTGACGAAGATGGTTTGCGGGGACACACGCTGGTGCACCGCGTCGCAGCCGCCGGGCAAACCAAGATCATCGATTTTTTGCTCCAAAAACACCCCAACACCGATCTCAACGGCCGCACAAGGCGCGTCGATCTGGAGTTTAACCTCTATGCGGGGGCTTCACCGCTGGATTTTGCCCTGGCTGCGGGCAAGAAGAGCACCGCCAGAGCGCTGCAAAAGCGCGGCGCGCTGCCAGGAGAGCGTGTGGGATGGGCGGTGGTGGTGACCGGTCGCGGACCAAATACGGCGCGCTGCGCCGAGATCATCAAAGAGGCGCTGGGGGCCGAGGCAGCCGAGCGCTTTATGGTCTGCCCGCTCAGCACAGACACCATGCAAGAGATGGTCGATGGCAAACGGCTCTGGCGCTTTCCTGCGGCCATCGCCCAGCGGCTCGACGAGGGGCAGGCCAACGCCGTCCTGGAACAACTCCAGCAACACGGCGCCACCGCAAAGCTCCTCTGATGCGGGGAAAACTGGCGCGCAAGGCCGATGGGCGTTTAAAGCCATCGGCTCCATAAGCTCAAAGCCAGGCTCAACCCCTTTTGGGGGGATGGTCGATCTTCTGGCCGTTGTCGCCGTAGATGATGTTGGAGACCTGCGGCGAGCCAAGGAACTCGTGGGGGAAGCCAAGCTCAATCTTGCTGACCTCGTCGAGGCTGGCCAGTTGGGCGGCGGAGAGTTCGATGTCGACAGCGCCAAGGACGTCTTCGATCTGGGAGAGTTTGCGGGCACCGAAGATGGGGAAGGTGTCGATGCCTTGATGGGCAAGCCAGGCAACGGCCACCTGGGCGCTGGTGCAGCCGATCTCATCGGCCACGGCGTCGACGGCTTTGGCGATCTTGATTTTGGCGGGGGTGAGGCGCTGGTTGACCATGGCCTGGCGCTTGCTGTCGCCCAGGCGCTCGTCGCCCTCGCGGGTGTACTTGCCAGTCAGGATGCCCGCGCCGAGCGGACCCCAGGGTGTGATGCCGATGTCAAAGGCGCGGGCCATGGGGACCAGATCGCGCTCGACGGTGCGCTGCAGGAGGCTCCACTCAATCTGCAGGCCGATGAACGGCGTCCAGCCGCGCAGCTGGGCCAGCGTGTTGGCGTGTGAAGCGACCCAGGCGGGCGCATCCGAAATGCCCACATAGAGGACCTTACCGGCGCGGACCAGATCGTCCAGGCTGCGCATGACCTCCTCGACGGGAGTGCCAAAGTCCCAGGCGTGGACCCAAAGCAGGTCGATGTGGTCGGTTTGCAGGCGGCGCAGCGAGGCTTCAACGGCCTGGCGCAGGTTTTTGCGGCTGTTGCCGCAGGCGTTGGGGTCGTCGGCGCGGGTGTTGAGGGTGTACTTGGTGGCCACGACCCAGTAATCGCGGTCGGCGTTGATGATGGGGGCCAGGATCTCCTCGGTGTGGCCCTCATGGTACTTGTTGGCGGTGTCGAGGAAGTTGCCGCCCGCTTTGCCAAAGGTGTCGATGATCTGGGCGCTGGTCTGGGCGTCGGCCCCAAAACCCCACATGTCCCCAAAAGACATGGTGCCAAGGCAAAGCTGAGAGACGCGAAGGCCGCTGCGGCCAAGGTGACGGTAACGCATGTTGAAGGGCTCCTTGTGGCGCATCAGGGCAATGGTTCAAGGGTGTTGGCTTGCGCCGCCGCACAACACCCGGCTCCACCTCACACGCAACGCATTGGAGCAGCGCCAGGAGAAACCCGCTGTGTGGGTTCTGGTGTGATATGGGCCAGTTCGAACCGGTGTCATCGAGATACCGCGGTGAAGGTAGGCCACCGCCGTGTCAGAGTCACGGGATGTGGGTGGAACGGTGCGTTCAAAAGCGCCATGAACGCCGCCCTTTCAGCGCCGGATCTTCCACAAACCCACGCTGCCGGTCGAGTCACCCGTGATCAGGCGGCGGCCACAGGGGCTGAACGCCATCTCTGTGACGTCGCCGCCGTGAAGATCGCGCAGCGTGCGCCACTTCTTCCATGTGGCGGTCTTGAAAATGCGCACATCAGAGCCCACAGCCATCGCCATCAGCTCCCCTTTGGGGTCAAAGGCCAGCGCCTTGGCGTTGGGGCCGCGCGGCGAGAGGTGCTGGATGAGGCGATTGTCGGCCGCGCTCCAGACTTGCACGCCAGAGAAGTCCACCCCTGACGACGCCACCATGGCGCCGTCGTGCGAGAGCGCGGCGCACGACACCATGTCCTGGTCGTGTTTCCAACGCAGGCGACCGGTGGTGGTGTCCCAGAGGGTCAACTCGTTGCGCTCGGACCAGAGCAAGAGCGTCTTGCCGTCGCCCGAAAACTGGGGCCAGAACCGGGCCAACGGGCAAGAGATCGTGGTCCGAGGCTGCCCCCCAGCGTCTGCACCTTCATAAACGGCGTACTCGCATTCGCCGCTGAGCGAGACCCGCCGAAGCGTCTGTCCCCAGGACACGCTCAGGACCTGTCCGGCGGCGTTCAAAGGGGTCTGAACCTGACCGCTTTGGGCCTTGAGGATGGCCGGTTGGCGGCTTGCCACGGCGATTTGAGTGCTGTCGGGGCTGAACGCCGTCGAAGTCACCGCGCCGGGGCGCTGCCACTGAAGCTGGCCGGTGTTGGTGTTCCAGGCTTTGACCTCGTAGAGATCGGTCGAGACCACCTGGTTCAAGTCGGGGCTGATGTCCAGGGCGACAATGGCGTTGTTGTGGCCATCGCCCTGGTGTATGGGCGCAAGATCGCTCAGACGCCACAGCACCAGGGCGCGATCATCGACCACGACCACGCAATCGCCCCGCGCGCTGGCGCACAACCCCAGCACAAAGAAGCGCTTGTTGTAGGCCACGGCCTGTTCAACGCTCCAGTCGCGGCGGTTGACCCTGGCCAGACCGCATCGGGTGCTGACCACCAACCAGTCAGAACCCGGCACAACCACGGCGTGTTCGGGGTAGGCGCTGTGGGGCCCCGTCAAATCCGGGTGTGTGGTGATGGGGTTCTCATTGGCGGTGGTGCGCAGAAGATCGCCGCTGAGCGTGTCAAAGATGTGCACCCCAGAGAAATCAATCAAAAAGCGCTGGCCTGCATCAATGAAGGTCAACTGCTCCATGCTCGGCGTAAAGTAGGGCTCATAACTGCGCACATAGCGCAGTTGACCAGATTCCACGTCCCACATGGCCAGAAAGTACGCCTTGATGTGACCGACCGACTCTTGTTGATCAATGGCCTGGCAAAAGGCCAGCAAGTGCTTGGCGTCGTCGCTGATCGCAAAGCTGTTGATCTCCACGCACAGGCGGTGCTCAATGTCGACATTCAAAGAGACGGCGTCGTCGCTGGAGAGCTCAAAGGTGTGCGTGCACTGCCCAGCGTCCAGATCCCACAAGCGAAGCTGAGCGCAGCGGCGCGAGTTGTCGTGCCGCAGCTTGTAACGCACCGCCAACACGCCAGCCTCGGGCGCAAAGGCCATCTCCCGATAGTCCCAGACGGTGTCGGGTTTGTAGCGCGGTCCACCACCAAGGCCTTCATCGAGCAGCTCAATGACGTCGCGCTTGCCAGAGCCCAGATCGAGCTTCACGGGACCCGACATGTCGTCAAACACCAACACCTGCGAGTCCGACAAGAAAGCCAAAAACTCCGTACCGATGCCGTCGAGCGGGTAATGGGCCACGCACTGCCCATCATCGACGCTCCAGACCTTCAAGAGCCTGTCGTTGCCAATCGAGACAAGCCGCGTGCCATCGGGGCTCAGCGCCGTCGAGCGCACCTGCTCGGCGTGTCCCATGGCGCCAGCACCAAAGTGTTGCAGGGCGTATTTGGGCAAGGGCAAAGCGGTCATGGGTTCACCGGGCAAGCGGGCACCACCTCAAGTTCGGTGCTCTGAGACGTCACGTTGATGCTGCGCCAGCCGCCGTCGAGCGCCACCAGGTCCACCACCGCGTCCCCCAACGTCGAGCCCTCGTCCACGACCTGAAGCTCTGGCCCGGCGCCGACAAAGCTGCACGCGTTGGCCTGCGCGTTGTTGTTTGGGGTGACGGCCAAAAACCAGTCCGAGTCGCCCGAATCGCTCAAATAACCCGCCCAGGCCGTCACCCCCGGCAAGGTCACCAGCGTGTTGGTGATGCAAAAACCGTCGTTGACATACACATGGCTGGCCAACACCTCGCCATCGAGCGTCAAATGCAGCATCCAAGCCGCATCGTCGTCGGCGCCCACGCTGGAGCGCCCCCCCAGAAAAATCCCCTCGGCGCTGACATCAACGGCGTTTGTGGTTTCATCCTCAGCGGTGCCAATCACTTTGCGCCACAGCAACTGACCGTCGGCGTCCAACGCCAGGATGAAGGCGTCCTGCTTGCCCGCCCCAAAAGAGCGGGTGTTGCCCACCACGTAGATGATCCCATCGTGAGAGGCCGCGGCCCAGGCCACATCCGAGTCCGTACCGCCCCAACCGCGCTGCCACAAAACCTCACCGTTGTCCCCCAACGCCGCCATAAAAGCGTCCGAACCATTGTCGTCGGGACTCTGGTACTGCCCCACAACCACCGAACCGCCGCCGGGGCGCGCCGTCACGCCGCGCCCGTTGTCGGTCCCAGGGGCATCAAAAATCCCGTGCCAGGCCACCTCAAGCGCGTCGTCCAAACCCACCACCCA
>CAKZKQ010000374.1 GCA_937123825.1 uncultured Pseudomonadota bacterium | reverse complement strand
GCCACGGGCAGATGACGCGCCGTGTGCAGGGCGAGTAGCGGACGATTGAGATGGGCTGGGTGCCCTGGTGGGAGGAGTGAGTATGGACGAGTGGCCGGCGACGCTAGAGCGCCAGGACAAGCGCATGAGCAATCGATGGGAGCGCAAGCCCGTGGTGGGGGCGACGGAGGATGTGGCGACGTACGCCTACGATTCTGCCACACGCCAAGCCCACCTGACCAAGCCCCGCCGATACGTGTCGGTGGAGCACGCGGTGCAAGCGGATCTCAAGGCCCACGCGGGGTGTGCCACGGCCCGGGGGATGGACCCCGAGGCTATGCTGATGCGCGTGGATGGCGGGGGGTCTCAGGAGCCTCGATATGATGACATGATCGACCTCAAGCGGGCTTTCTTGTCGGCGTATCGTGTGGTGGTCCGAGAGGGCGCCCGGCGGGGATACAGGGACAAAGGTCATGCACAATGGCTCGTATGGATGGACGTTGTGGTGGAGCGTCGCACGGACGAAGTGGGCTTGCGTTGGGTGCGTACCCAGCACAATCAGCGGGTGCTCCACGCTGGCCTCCAGGCGGCGACCGTGAAGAGTCACAAGACGGTCAAGAATTGGGCGGACGATGTATCGCGCAAGGTGGAGGTGGCGCTTGTGGAGCATTCGATGTGGAAGGCGGTGGCCGTGGATCGGGGTGACACATGAAGACGCTTGACCAAATGGGGGAGTTGCGCAGTGCACTCGCCGCTGGTGACATGTCGGGGCTCGACTTGTCAGGCATGCCCGAGAGCGTGGTGAGGCAGTACCTTGCGCGCGTGCCGGTGAATGTGCTTGCGACGGGCGCCAAGTGGGCAATAGATCCGTACCATGATGATGCCTGGGTTGTCTTCGGCGGTAGTCGTCGGCTGGAGTTGTGTGGCTTGCCGTGGCTTGATTCGCTCGATACCGATGACATCTTGCGTTGGTCGATTCAGTACAAGCGCCAGGCGCATTTCACGTACGGGGAAGGCCCCGATAAAGGGGCAGTGCTGGAACTGCTTGTTGGGTGGGGGCAATGGCAGCGATCGGAGATTACGGATGCGGATATCTCGCACATGGCAGACAGATTCCGAATAGCGCGCGAAGCGCATCTCCTTACCGGGCATTCCTAGTTTGTTCAGCATTAGATGGCTCCCCTTTTATTTAGTTTACCTCTATACCGACCGGAGAATGGGCGAAAGTCTTTCGCGCAGAAACAAAAAAGCCCCCTCTCCGCAAGGAGTGGGGGCTGGGGCCTACTAAGACACCGCGCGCATTCTAACTGCTCGGACGGACCTTTTCGCGGATAGTCTGCCAGAGGGAACTCTTCTGGGCAGGCTTAGCAGAGCTCGCTGGCTGGGCGCCCGAGCGTCGGCGACGTCGCACGCGCCGTCCACGCAGGTGCCTTCGCCGGTGGTGGTCACCACGTTGTTGCCGTCGCAGGCCGGGGCAAGCTGGGGGCACTCGACGTCGGCGCAGGGGTCGCCGCTGTCAAAGCCTTCGACGTCGGCGCCGTCGCGGGGCTCAAGTTTGAAGTTGCCAAAGCTGAAGTTCATGATGCCAGCGATGGCATCAAAGGTGACGCCCTGGGTGGGGTCGGGCTCGATGGTGAAGAGCAAGTCGTCCACGCGCAGTTGCTCGTTGACCTCAAACTCGCCAAAGTCGCGGTCGCCGTCGGGGTTGGCGTTGGTGACCGTCAGGTCTTCAAAGCGCACCAGGACCGACTCCCAGGACTCTGGGTCGGCGTTGAACTCGTCAAAGCTCAGCGTGGCAGGCACCGGGGCGTTGTCCGAGCCGATGGCGGTGATGCTGGTCGCCTCGATGGTGGCCAGCCCTTCGGTGCCGCCGGTGCCCTCGTTGTAGGTCCCTTCGATGTCCACGCGGTCACCGGGGCTCAGGCCCGAGATGTCCAGCTCGCCCTCTTCGACAAAAATGCCCGAGAAGGGGCCGCCGTCGGGCTCCTGAACCCACAGGAATCCGCCAGCGTTGGCCGACACGATGACGTTGTTGACCACCACATCGCTGTCCACGGCGGGGTGGTTGGGGTCGGCGTCGTTCTGAAGGGCGTAGATGGACAGGTCTTCGTCGTTGACGTCCACGCACACGCCGCCGTCACAGACCTGGGCGCCGCAATCCTGGCGTTGCTCCACGCCGCCAAAATCACACTCGCCCGACTCGGGGTCGCACACGCCGTTGTCGGTGAAGCTCACCGCCGTGTTGCCGTCGCAAGAGGCCGGGGGGGCGTCGCAGAAGACGTTGTCGCAAGAGCCACCGCCGCCGCAGGCGTCGGCCAGCCCAAAGGAGTCGATGGCGATCGGCACCACCACATCGCAGGGCAGCCCTGAGACGCCGATGATGGAGGGGCGAGTGGCGTCGTCCTCGCAGACTTCAAAGCAAGTGTTCAGGGCTTGCTCAACGACGTCTTCACCGCAGGCGTCCAGAAACTCGCCGCACTCAGCGACTGTCTCGCAGATGTTTTGGCAGAGGCGAATCTGCTCTTCATCGTTGGTGTCGTTGTTGTCGTCGTTGTTCTGGTCGTTGTTGGTGTCGTTGTTCTGATCGTTGTTGGCGTCGTTGTTGCCTTCGTTGTTGGCGGGGTCGTCGGCGGCCGGGTCGGAGCTGTCGGCGCAGGCCGCGGCGCCCAGCGCCATCGAGCCAGCCAGCAGGGCGATCGTGGCCCAGCGCATGATGTGGATGCTCTTCATGGGAAACCTCGTCTCTTTGGGGGCGCTGTGGTGATGGCTTGTGCGCGTCCCGGTGCTCGTCAGTATCAGCAGGTGCATGGAGAGAACAAAGTCAGATCCGGCGCGCCATTGTTTTGGACAAGGTGCCACAGCAGCAAACCGGGTCTTTTACCCCCTCATCCCAGAGCGACGTTGCCGTCATAAGCCACTTCGGATGCCTGTGGACCCGCCCGGTGTTGTGCGGATCGGTTGGCTGGGGCTTGCCGTGCAGAGAGGCAAACCGGGCTTGAACCCCGACTGAGGACGCTCCCGAAATACACGGTTTGAGGGGCAGACTCAAGGCGTCGCCGCGGCCTTCGTTGACGACGGCATCGAGGGCCGATGGTTCGGGAAGTGATTGGGGTGATGAAGGCACAAAAAAAGCCCCGTGGAGGGGCTTGAAAGGCAGGTGTGGCGAGCCTGTCCGATGGGGACAGGCTCAGATGTCATCGAGTGGGTGGGAATCAGTTGCCCACGATGCAGTTGTTGGGGCTGGGCGCACCCTGAATCTGCCACTGGCCGATGGCCACGCGCTCGATGCTGCTGCCGCCGGGGGCATCGCCCACGTCCACGGCGCTGACTTCGCCGTTGGAGTTCAGGAAACCATCCTGGTTTTCGGTGCCGTAGAGAACGGAGTCGATCGGGATGGTTTCGGGGGTGATTTCAGAGGCGGGCACGTTGAAGAGCCCCACAGCGTCGGCGCGCGTGCCCGAGTTCTGCATGTCGGGGTTGAAGTCTTCGGGCTGGTCGAAGGTCGGCTCGCCGTTTTCTGGGATGGAGTTGAGGCCGCCGACCACGAAGCAGCCGCCCGCGGGGATGGTGCCGGCGAGCTGGTAGACGCCGTTGGTGTAGCTGCCGCCGCCGTAGCCCAGCGAGAAGGTCGAGAGGTCGATTTCGGCGTCGGTGCCGTTGTAGATCTCGATCCACTCGTTGCCGTCGTCGCCGCCGGGGGAGTCGTAGTAGACCTCGGAGATGAGCAGCTGGCCGTCACCGGCGTCGACACACTCGCCGCCGATGCAGGTCAGTTCGCCGCAGTCCTGACGGTCCTGGACGGCGGTATAATCGCACTCACCTTCAATGCAGACGCCTTCGACGTTGGTGGTAATGATGCTGTTGCCCTCGCAGAAGGGGTCGAGGACGGGGCACTCGACTTCGGCGCAGGCGTCGCCCTGGACAAAGCCGATGATGTCTTCGGCGTTGCGGGGCTCGATCTTGAAGTTGCCAAAGGAGAAGTTCACCACACCGATGAGGCCTTCAAAGGTGGCACCGTTGACGGGATCGGGCAGGATTTCAAAGAGGAAGTCATCGACGCGGATGGTGTCGTTGACGACGAATTCGCCAAAGTCGCGGTCGCCGTCGGGGTTCTGGTCGGTGACCTCGGCGTTTTCAAGGGCCACCAGGACCGACTCCCAGGCTTCCTGTTCGGGCTCTTCGTCGATGTCTTCAAAGGCGACGTCCTCGGCAAAGATGGCCAGGCCGGCGTTGATGACCTCGATGCTGGCGGCTTCGATGGTGGACAGGCCGTCAATGCCGAAGTTGCCTTCGTTCTCGGTGTAGACGCCGGTGACGTTGACCATGTCACCGATGTTGATGCCCGTGATGTCAAGCTCGCCTTCTTCAACGTAGATGCCAGAGAACTGGCCGCCCTCGGGCTCCTGAATCCAAAGCTGGCCATCGACGTTGACGGTCACCAGGACGTTGTTGACGGTGACGGTGGCGCCCACTTCGGGGTGCCCTTCGGCCACGATGTCCTGAATCTGGTAGATGGTGATGCCGCCATCATCGCAGGGCAGGTTGGGCTCACCAGGGGTGCCGTAGTTGACGCCGTTGTCGTAGCTGGCGGTGGTGTTGCACCAGGATGCGCCGTCGTCGTTGGCGGTGTCCAGGTCCTGATCCAGCGCAGCGTCAAGCTGAAAGGCGAAGCCGGTGTCGCTGGGGAAGGATTCGTTGTTGAACTCCACCGAGTCAATGACGGTGTCGCCGACGTTGAGGCTGATGGAGTCAGCGTCGCTGTTGAGGCTGATCTCGCCCCAGGTCAAATCGACGTCCACGCCGCCGTTGGTGTTGGGGTCGTCGTTGATGCCAAAGACAAAGAACGCGTTGGAGGCCACGACAATGTCGTCGGCGCCTTCGACGGTGAAGGTGCCGTTGTCATTTTCGATGACCAGACCGTTGAGCACGATGTCGCCGCCCGAGACGTTCTGAATCTCAAACCACTGGCCCAGGTCGTTGCCGATGGCGCGGGGGGCCTTCATGATTTCGGTGATGACCAGGTCGCCAGGCTCAATGTCGGGACCCTGGTCCACGCACTCACCGTCGATGCAGGTCGCGGTGCCGCAGTCCAAGCGGTCTTGAACGGCGGTGTAGTCGCATTCGCCCTCAATGCAGGCACCTTCGACGTTGGTGGTAATGACGCTGTTGCCCTCGCAGAAGGGCTCAAGGACGGGGCACTCCACGTTTTCGCAGGGGTCGCCAGCGACGCAAACGCCGTCAGTGCACACCGCCTCATCGCCGCAGTCTTCTTCGGTCGTGTCGGCGAACTCGCACTCGCCTTCAACGCACACGCCGTCGGCGTTGACCGTCACGGCCGTGTTGCCGTCGCAGAAAGGCGTGGCGGGGGCTTCGCAGGTGACGTCCTCGCAGGGGTCATCGGCGACGCAAGCGCCATCGACGCAGGTCTCTTCGCCGCAGTCGATGCGCTCTTCCTCAAACTGGCACTCACCATCGACGCACTCGCCGCCGGTGGAGATGACGGCGGTGTTTTCGTCGCAGAAGGGCGCAGGTTCATCGCAAGCGATGTCGGCGCAGGGATCGTCCGCGACACATTCGCCTTCGACACAGGTCTCTTCGCCACAATCTGTGCGCTCTTCTTCAAACTGGCACTCGCCATCGACACAATCGCCGCCGGTGACCGTCACGGCCGTGTTGCCGTCGCAGGACGGGTCAGGGGTGTCGCAGGCGACGTCGGCGCAAGGGTCATCCGCGACACACTCGCCGTTTTCGCAAACGTCATCGCCGCAGTCGGTGCGCTCTTCCTCAAACTGACACTCGCCGTCAACGCACTCGCCGCCGGTGACCGTCACGGCGGTGTTGCCGTCGCAGGAGGGCGCAGGCGCGTCGCACGCGACATCGTCGCAAGGATCGGTGTCGTTGTTTTGATCGTTGTTGGTGTCGTTGTTCTGATCGTTGTTGACGTCGTTGTTGACCGCGTTGTTGCCGGTGTCATCGCCGTCGTTTCCGCTGTCGCCGCAACCGGCTGCCAGCAGAGCGATGCCGCACAGGCCGGTGAGCAGGCTCCGGATAAGTTTCCCGCGTCGCATGGACTCTTTTCCTCACTGTTGGGCCGCGCCTGATGAGGCCGAGTGAACCATTCACCCTCCCACCGTGCGCCAATCTGATCGGGGACCACATACACGTCCATACAGTAGAGTTCAAGGACTCAAAGATAAAGCCATCAACTTGTGACATGGACGCCATGTTGGGGTCATCTGGGCTCGCGCTTGCGCCTTATGCCTTGCGCAGGCAAGATACGCCCAGTCCTGGCATTGCTTAACCATAAAAGAACCCGACAGACGATCAAGTAGGAGAGCGGTATGGCCCAAGGCGGGGAGCAGGGGGAGAGCCCCGACCCGGAAAAAATCGTTGTGACACTCGGCGGCGCGCCGGACAACGACCTGGTCTTTGACCGACCTATGATTTCGGGCCATCACGCGCGTTTGGTGTGGGATGGCCGCATGTTGGTGCTCGAAGATTTGGACAGCACCAATGGAACCACCGTCAATGGGCGTGCTGTGCGCGCGGCCCCGGTGCGCCTTGGTGATGTGATTGGGCTTGGCAGCTTCAAGATCACGCTCCTGAATGAACACATCCAGCGCTTTACAGACGCAGGCATCAAAATCCCAGGTCCCAGCACCCCCGTGCCGACCATGGCCATTGATCTGGAGAGCGCTCAGCGCCGAACGGATCACGAGCAGCCCCCGCTCAGAGTCGACACCGTACCACCGGGCAGTTTTAAGGTCTCCCGGATGTCCAAGCGCGGGGACAGCCTTGAGGTGCCACCCGACGCGCCATCGTTGAGCATCGGTTATGCCGACGACAACGACGTGGTGGTGCCGATGGCCCAGGTCTCCGGGCACCACGCCAGGCTCTCGCGCGTCGGTCGGCGGTTGATTCTTGAAGATCTGGGGTCGACCAACGGCACCCACGTGGACGGCAAGCGCATCGAGCGCGCCGAGGTTCAGGCCGGCGACGAGATAGGGCTGGGCAGCTATCGCCTCAAGCTCTCCAGAGATCTCGTGGCGCGCTTGGGAGAAAGCAGCGCAGTCGACAGCCGCAACACCCACGTCGGGTCGGTGCCCAAGAGCCTGCTCAAACCCATCAAGATCGGCCGAGATGACACCCCTGGGGTCAACAACATCGTGCTCGACGCTGCGATGGTCTCCAACGAGCACTGCGAGCTGCGCTACACCGGATCAGCGTGGCGCTTGAGGGATTTGGGCAGTACCAACGGCACCTACGTCAACTCCATGCGCCACCGGGTCACCGAGGCCAACGTCAACCCAGGCGACGTGCTCTTTTTTGGCTCCTACCGCTTTCCCATGTCTCGCCTGGGGGATTTTGTCCCAGAGCTGGGGACCAACAAAGGCACCGGAGACAACCTGCGGCTGCCCGAAGCGCGCCAGGTGATGATCATCGGCCGCGATGAGTCCTGCGACCTGACCATTGGGGTTCCTCAAGTGTCGCGCCGCCATGCGCGCCTCAAACGCCAGGAAGATGGGTTCTTCATCATTGAAGACCTGGGCAGCGCCAACGGCACCTTTGTCAATGGCAAGCGGATCAAGAAGGCCACTCGGTTTGGCCCTCAGGACGTGGTCAGCCTGGGCGGCCACCACCTGCGTTTTGACGAGCGCTCAGGACGCGTCGCCAGAAATTACCACGGCGACATCATGATCCAGGCCGAGAACATCACGGTCAAAGTGGATCGCGGCCGCAAGACCATCCTCCACAATGTCTCGTTCACGGTTTATCCGACCGAATTTGTGGGTTTGATGGGACCCAGCGGCGCGGGCAAAACCACGCTCATGATGGCCCTCAACGGTTATTTGCCCCCGTTTCAGGGCCGCTCACTCATCAACAACACCGACCTTTACACCAATTACGACGCTTTTCGCGGCAACATCGGCTACGTCCCCCAGGACGACATCATCCACTCCGAGTTGACCGTCTGGGAGGCCCTCTACTACACCGCCCGGCTGCGCCTGCCACCCGACACCCGCGACGCAGAGATCGAGGCCATCATCTCGGACGTGTTGCGCCAGCTTGAGATCGAGACGACGCGCGACACGCTCATCGGCTCTCCAGAGCGCAAAGGGATTTCGGGAGGGCAGCGCAAGCGCGTCAATCTGGCCTTGGAGTTGATCACCCAGCCCAGCCTGCTTTTTTTGGATGAGCCGACCTCGGGGCTGGCCGCTGGCGACACCATCAACGTCATGAAGTTGTTGCGGCGCCTTGCCGACGACGGGCGCACCATCCTCTTGACCATCCACCAGCCCTCGCTGGAGGCCTATCGGACGATGGACAACGTCGTCTACCTGGCCGACGGGCACCTGGTCTACTACGGACCGGCCTACCCGGACTCGATCCTCTTCTTCCACCCAGAGATTGAGCCGGGGACCTCGGACGGTGACCGGTTGCTGGCCGACCCCGGCAACGCCATGGTGCCGCTGGATGAGGACAGGCGCCATCGCCGCAGCATGGTCAACCGCGCGCGCAACTACATCGACTCGGACTATTTCAAGGAGTATGTCCAGCGGCGCAGAGCGGGGGAGGGTGAGGCGGTGCTGACAGCCAGCGCCAAACGGCGCAGTGGGCGTCGCTTTGGGCTTCGGCAGTGGTGGATTTTGACGCGGCGCGCTTTGACGGTGAAGCTCAAAGATGTTGCCGGGACGGCCATCTTGCTCTTGCAGGCGCCAATCATCGCTGGGATCATCTCGTTGGTCTTTCGGGCCGAGATGGGCGACCCCTTTGGTCGGGTGAGCTTTGCGCCGTTTGCGCTCTTTATGTTGGCGGTGTCGGCGGTCTGGTTTGGGTGCTCCAATGCCGCGCGCGAGATCGTGGCCGAGCAGGCCATCTACCGCCGCGAGCGCATGGTCAACCTCAAGATCGTCAGCTACGTCATGAGCAAGTTCACCGTGTTGGGCTTCATCTGCGTGTTGCAGTGCCTGATGCTCTTGTCGCTGACCTACGTGGCGCTGGGTTTTGAGGGGCACTTTGTGGAGATGTTTGTCTTGCTCTACCTCTGCTCGCTTTCGGGCGTGGGGATGGGTTTGATGCTCTCGTCCACGGTGCGGACCTCCGAGGCGGCCATCGCGCTGGTGCCGCTGCTGCTCATCCCGCAGGTCATCCTCTCGGGGTTGGTGATGCCGGTGGACAAGCTCTCCAAGCCGATGCAGGCGGTGTCGGCGGCGATGATGACCCGTTGGGGCTTTGAAGGGCTCCTGCACGCCGAAGATCGCGCCGAGGCGTTTGACATTGCCGAGGCCGACATCCGGGACAAGCAAGAAGAGTTTGAAAAGGAGCTGCGCAAAGAGCAGCGCAGCGGAAATCTGGGCGCCGAGGCCGCCAAGTCCATGCCTCAGGTGCCTGTGCCGCAGCATCCCCTGGACCACTTCTTTGAGAATCAGACAGTGGGCACGCTGGGCGATCTGGGGGCGTTGGTCGGATTCAACGTGCTGATGCTCCTGGGCGTCATCGCTGTCCTAAAGATACGCGACCCCGACGTGGGCTGATGCACGCGCTGCTCAAGCAGACGAAGACTGCCTTAAAACCCGCCATGGCTCCCTCCCTATGTCTTTGGGCATTGATGAACGGGTTGTGTTTTGCCGTTGAAGGCAGAGAGGTCCGACACAACACGACAAAAGGGTGCGTTCGATGCAGGCATCTGGTGATGTTGAAGGCAGGGGTGTGTAAAGGCCAGCGGCGTTGATGGGGAAGGTGCACGATGGCCTGGATCTGGGAGCGGATTGGGTGTGTAAGTTGTGGTTGCGTTGAGGCTCAGTCGCCGAAGATGCTGATGATGGTCACACCGCGGTCTTCGTTGTCGTCCTGGTCCGGGTCGCCGTAGATGTCGATGATGTCAACGCCGGGGGAGCGGCGTTTGGGTTTCTCTTGTTGATGTTTGGGTTGGGGCAGAGGCAACTCGAGGTAAGCTCGGCGGCCTTCTTCTTCACGGCGGCGCTGACGTTCGGCTTCGATGATGACTTCGAGAGGGATGTTCTTGAACTTCATGGTCAAGCGGGCCTCCTTCATGTTGAGCGTGCCCTTACTGCGGGTTGGCGTGCTTGTTTGCTTGTGTCCTGCCAACCTCTGGCTACCTCAAGCTTATGCACGTTCCTTGCCTAGGGTAGAGCATTTTGAAGAAAAATTGGTGCTTTATGCAGAAAAACCTTGCGTTTGTCTGCAAGAACCCCGATTGTGTCGAGCTTCTATCTAAAAATGCCCATTGTCACACCGATCCAATGCATCCCATCGGGTGATCCCACAGAGCATCGGGACTGTCGCGTTTGCCTCACAGCGGTGTGACACAGATGTCATGCTTGTGCCACGAAACGGCACCTATACATCCCATCGACACATTGGCCTGTGCAGTTGAACCTCAAAACTGGGTTTAATGGACCGGTGTGCGTCGCGTGACGATCGGCGGTCTTGCTCGCCGGGCGCAGTCCGTTTATAGGTAAGCCCCCTTGCCCTCTAGGACGTGTGATTTTCACAAGAGGTACCTTCCCCATGCACGATTCCGTACAGAAAAGGTTCTGTTTGCGTGTTCTGCTGCTGGCGCTTTTGCTGGCACCGATGACGGCGACTGTTGGTTGCGGCGACGATCCCAAGGATCCGAGCGATGGTGTCGAAAACAACGACACCAACAATGATCAGAACAATGATCAAAACAACGACACCAACAACGATCAGAACAACGACCAAAACAACGACACACCCGACTGCGAAGACGATGACGACTGCGCCGACGGGCAGGTCTGCAACGACGCGGGCGTGTGTGAAGACGACGACGTCAACAACGACACGCCCGAGTGCGAGGACGACAACGATTGTCCTGGCGATGAGGTCTGCAACGACGGCGGCGAGTGTGTCCCTGGTGACGACGGCCCCGATGTTGAGGTGGTCGAGTGCGGAACGCTCGAACCGGCTCAGGAGGGGACCTGTGATGTGGCCCCCGGCAATGACAACATCGTGATTCGCGGCGCGGTCCTGGCACCCGAGCAGGTCTTTGCGGGTGGTGAAGTCCTGGTCGGCGCCGACGGCAACATCGCGTGTGTGGGCTGCGATTGCAGCGACAACCCCGCTTATGACGGCGCCACGGTGGTGACCTGCGCGGACGGGGTCATCTCTCCTGGCCTCATCAACACCCACGATCACATCACCTTCACCCAGAACTCCCCGGCAGATTGGGGCACCGAGCGTTTTGACCACCGCCATGACTGGCGCCGTGGTCTGCGCGGCCACAGCCGGATTGGCGCAGGCGGTGGTGCCAGCGGCCAGGAAGTGCTCTGGGGCGAGCTGCGCCAGTTGGTCGGTGGGACAACGTCGCTGGCGGGCTCGGGCTCGGCGGGCGGTTTCCTGCGCAACCTGGACCGTGGCAACGACCACGAAGGGCTCGGTCAGGAAGCGATTGAGATGGACACCTTCCCGCTGGGCGACACGGGCGGTCAGCTTCGCGCCCAGGGTTGCGACTACCCTGATTTGCCTTCCCCTGGTGTCTTGAACGAGGACGCCTGGGTGCCGCACGTCTCTGAGGGCATCGACAACGAAGCCCGCAACGAGTTCCTGTGCATCAGCTCTGAGGCCGACGGCGGTGTGGATGTCACTGAAGACAACGGCGCCT
>CAKZKQ010000373.1 GCA_937123825.1 uncultured Pseudomonadota bacterium | reverse complement strand
CTGAGCACCGTCAACGACGTCAGGCGATTCATCGGTCCGCCCTGTGAAGGGACAACCTGACGTCCTTGGTCTAAAGCAGGCCCAGACCCGCGGTTTTTAAGCCGTACCGAGGACTTCGGCCATCGTGTAGAGGCCGTTGGGGCGGCCGTGGACCCAGCGGGCGGCGCGCAGGGCCCCGTCGGCAAAGATGCGGCGCGAAGCGGCGCGGTGGGTGATTTCAAGCCGCTCCCCGTTGCCAAAGAAGAAGACGGTGTGCTCACCGGCGACCGAACCGCCGCGCGCCACCTGCATCCCAATCTCGCCGGGTTGACGCGGCGCCACACCCTGGCGACCGTAGACGAGGGTCTCTTTGGGGTCGCGCTCCAGAGCGTCGCACAGGACCTGCGCGATCCGCATCGCCGTTCCAGAGGGCGCATCGACCTTGTTTCTGTGGTGGGCCTCAAAGACCTCCACGTCAAACCCGTCCGAGAGCGCCTTGGCGGCCGCCTTGAGCAAGGTCAACATCACGTTGACCCCCACGCTCATGTTGGGCGCAAAGACCATCGGGTGACGCTGCGCGGCCTCATGGAGCTTGCCTTCCTGGGACTCATCGAGCCCCGTTGTCCCCACTACGGTGGCCACACCCGCTTCGGCGGCCACTTTGACGGCCTCCAGGGTCGCCTCCGGGCTGGTAAAGTCAATCAACACGTCGGCACCGGACAGCGCGCCCGGCAGGTCATCGCTGACCAGGAGGCCGGGATGGGCGCTGTGGGCCGCTTGACCCACGCTCTCATGCCCGGAGCGCACCACCGCAGCCACCACTTCAACCTGAGCGTCCTCGGCGGCGGCGGCCAGGATCTCCTGCCCCATTCGCCCCAAAGGACCCAGCACCACCACGCGGGTCATCTGACTCACGACAACAACCCCTCTTCACGAAGGCCCTGCTCCAGCTTGGCGGCCAGCTCGGGCTCAATCGGCGCCAGTGGCAGGCGCAGGTCAGCGCCGCAAATCCCCATCAAGCTCAACATGTGCTTGGTCGGGGCCGGGTTGGAGTCGCTGAAGCACAGGCGAGCCAGCCGCGTGGCCTTCTGGTGCAGCGGTCTGGCCTTCTCCAGGTCGCCTTTGGAAGCGGCGTCGACCAGGTCGTGCATCAGCCCAGGCGCGATGTTGGACACCACCGACACACAGCCGTGGCCGCCAATGGCCACATACGGGAAGGTCGTAAAGTCATCCCCGCTCAAGTGCGTGATGTGGTCCCCAGCGGCCTCCAGAATCGCCGTCCCCAGCGACATGTTGGCACTGGCCTCCTTGATGGCCACAATGTTGGGGTGCGGCGCCAAACGGCCCACCGTCTGCGCAGAAATGCTCACCACCGTGCGCCCAGGCACGTTGTAGAGCATCACCGGCAGGCCCACGTCTGCCACGGCCGAAAAATGGCGGAACATCCCTTCCTGAGAAGGCTTGTTGTAGTACGGCACCACCACCAGCCCAGCATCGGCGCCCAGTTCCAGCGCCGCCCGCGTCATCGCCAGCGTCACCCGGGTGTCGTTGGACCCCACACCGGCAATCACCGGCACGCGGCCAGCAGCCTGCTCAATGACCACCTGCACCACGCGCAGATGCTCCTCTTTGGAGAGCGTGGCCGACTCACCGGTCGTCCCCACCGCCACAAGGCCGTCGATCCGACCCTCAATCTGAAAATCCACCAGGCGGCGCAAACCCGCCTCATCCACATGACCCTCAGCGGTCATCGGCGTCACGATGGCCGTGTAGGCCCCCGTCGGTCGAAACATGACTCAAATCTCCAAAAAATACGAAGAGCGCCCATCGGCAACCATCACAACGCGCTCTTCATTCGGGGCGCCCGGCGTCCGCGCCCACGGTGCGTTTTAAACCCCACCACTTGCGAGGTTTATTGCTGCGCAAACCCACATTCCACACGAAAGCCTGGCGACACGACCAACCCTCCCGCGCGCTGCATCACTGGCACGGCGTTTGCCGTCCTTCCCCCAGCCACACAGACCGCAGCTTTGCTCAGCACCGGCCATGCCCGACCATGCGGGCACGCCCTAAAATCCCTTGCGCAGCACCTTGAGCGCCGCGCGGAGCCTGGTGTCAAACTCCCGCTCCTGACTGGAGTTGCGCACGGCCTCCACGGCCTTGTCCGCCATCGTCTCCTGGTAACCCAGGTTGACCAGCGCCGAGCGCAAATCCTCTGCGATGCCGCCACCAAAAGCAGCGCCACCTCCCCCTTGCTCACCTGAACCGCCCAAACCAGGGCTGATGTCCAACTTCTTGAGCGGCTCCTTCAACTCCAGAACCAACCGCTCGGCCTTCTTCTTGCCCACACCCTTGATCGTGCACAGCGCCCGAATATCCTCACGGATGACCGCCGCCACCAAATCCTCGGGCGTCATCCCCGACAAAAAGCTCAGCCCCATTTTGGGACCGATGCCGTTGACCGAGATGAGCTTCAAGAAGACCTTCCGGGCCGCCTCGTTGTGGAACCCAAAGAGATCCATCGCGTCCTCGCGCACGGCCATGTGCACAAAGACCTCGGCTTCCTGACCCTGGGGCGGCAACTTCTCAATGCTGGTCATCGGCATCGACACGCGAAAACCAATGCCGTGCACGTCAATCACCGCACCTGCAAAATCCTTCACCAGGACGTTGCCCCGGAGCCTTGAAATCATACCCATCCTTCATTCCTTACGCGCACAAGGCGTCGTCCTTGAACCACCAACAACTGCACAACATTACAGCACTGCGCTCAACAACGCAATTGGCGCCCGGACGCCCTGCCGTCAGACACAAAAAAGGCCAGCAACGCGATTGTTGCTGACCCCTTCAAAAGCACAGATGGCGATTCTGGGCAACCTCCCGGTCACCCAAAATCCAACTCAGGCACCGTCGCCTTCGCCCTCACCACCTTCTTCGCCGCCTTTGTCTTCACCGGCATCCTCTTTGGCGCCTTCGTCGCCGCCTTTGTCATCGGCAGCTTTGTCCTTGGCATCGCCCTCTTCGCCAGCGCCTTCAGCGCCGCCTTCGCCTTCTTCACCGCCCTCTTCCTCGGCGGGGGGAGCGGCCGGAGGCTTGGGCTGCGGGGGACGCTTGGGAATGGCGCCCCACTGGAAACCAACCGTGAAGCTCGGCGCCGCAAAGTCCAGACCGTTCTCGCCGGTCACACCCGGCAGCTGACCAAGCGGGGTCGCGCCGCCGGTCTCGCTGGCGTCAAAGGCGATGAACTGCATGAAGCCAAGGCGGAAATCAACCCAGAACTCGCGGGTCGGGATGTAGCGCAGGGTCAGGTTGGGCTCAACCACCGCGCCCAGACCTTCATAACCGACGCCCGACTCACCGGCGGCGTTGGTCCCTTCAAAGGCGTAGGCGCCCAGACCCACGCGCAGGCCCAGGATCAACTCAAAGCGGTACGAGGGGAAGACCAGCGCAGGCTCCAAACCACCGTAAACCAGGTTGAAGCCCGTGTCCGAACCCAACGAGAACATCCCACCACCAAAGACCCCGATGGAGGTGGTCCGTTTGATGTAGATGTCGGCGTCGGCCTCGATGCGCAGCAGGCCAGCGGCGTCGGCAGGTTCAATGGGGTTGGACCCCACGTCAAAGACCACGCCGTTCATCTCGGCCAGGTCCGTAAAGAGCCAACCGACGTTCAAACCCACGCCGTAACCAGGCCACCAGGCGTTGAGCTCTTCCTGCTCTTTCTTCTGGCGAGCCTCTTCTTCGGCTTTCTTGCGCTCTTCTTCAGCCTTCTTGCGGGCCTCTTCTTCGGCTTTCTTGCGCGCGGCCTCTTCAGCGGCCTTCCGCTCGGCTTCGGCTTTCTTGCGGGCCTCTTCCTGCTTCTTGCGCTCTTCCTCTTCTTTGCGCTTGCGCTCCTCTTCAGCCTTGCGCGCGGCTTCCTCGGCGGCCTTCTTCTCTTCGAGCGCCGTCTTCTCTTCCTCGCTCAGCTCACCGTCTCCGTCGGTGTCGCCTTCAAGGCCCGCCTCTTCAGCGGGAGCCTCCGCAGCGGGAGCGTCATCTTGCGCAAACGCCTGGCCCATCGGGGCACAGACCATCATCAGGGCCAGCAGCGCCCACAACATTTTGGAGCGTTTCACATCAAAGCGTCGGACATTCATTTCATTCTCCTTTCGATGCTTTCAACACGGGTGCTCAGCGCCAAGTTGAGAAGCCGTGGGCACCACCAGCGGCGGTGCGAGCCGGGGGAGTATATTCGACACCTGCCCAGATTCACAACCCGCCTGTGCACACAAACGTACAAGCGGTAAATTTTTCCATTTCAAACCCTCTGAAGGCTGGACATGTCGAGCGTCTTCATTAGAGTGCGTGGGCGACCCTGACGCTGCCCACAGCGCAGCGCGCACAGACCCTCCTGCGGAGCATGGACATGGCCCCAAAACTCGAAAAGCTCAGAAACATCGGCATCATGGCCCACATCGACGCCGGAAAAACCACCGTCACCGAGCGGATCCTCTTCTACACAGGGGTGACGCACAAGATTGGTGAAGTCCACGATGGCGACGCCACCATGGACTGGATGGTGCAAGAGCAGGAGAAGGGCATCACCATCACCTCTGCGGTGACCCGCTTCGATTGGAAGGGCCACGATGTCCAACTCATCGACACCCCCGGCCACGTCGACTTCACCGTCGAGGTCGAGCGCTCCCTGCGCGTCCTTGACGGCGTCATCGCCCTCTACGACGGCGTGCACGGCGTTGAACCCCAAAGCGAAACCGTCTGGTACCAGGCCGACCGCCACAAAGTCCCCCGCATGGCCTTCATCAATAAGATGGACCGCACCGGGGCCGACTTCATGCGCTGCGTCGAGATGATCCAGAACCGCCTGGGCGCCCACGCCCTGCCCATCCAGCTGCCCATCGGCGCCGAGAGCGACTTCAAAGGCGTCGTCGACATCATCGAGCGCCGCGCCATCATCTTCAACGACGATGACCGTGGCTGGACCCCTGTCATCACGGACATCCCCGCCAACATGGCCGACGAAGTCGAGGCCGCCCGCGAAGCCCTGCTCGAAGGCGTCGCCATGGTCAACGACGACATCGCCGAGGTCTACCTCGAAGAGGGCGATGTCCCCATTGACGACCTCAAGGCCGCCCTGCGCAAAGCCACCATCGACATGGAGGCCGTCCCCGTCATGTGCGGCACCGGGCTCAAGGACAAGGGCATCCAACCCCTGCTCGACGCCGTCGTCGACTACCTGCCCAGCCCCCAGGACCTGCCCCCCGTCGAAGGCACGCACCCCGACACCGGCCAGGTCGAACAACGCGAACACCAATCCAAAGCCCCCTGCGCCGCCCTGGCCTTCAAGGTCCAGATGATCGAAGGGCGCAAGATCGTCTACTTCCGCGTCTACTCCGGCAAACTCGAAACCGGCGCCAAGGTCCACAACATGACCCTGGGCACCGACGAGCGCGTCAGCCGCCTCTTCATGATGCAGTCCAACAAGCGACAGCGCCTCAAAGAGACCAGCGCCGGGGCCATCGTCGCCGCCAGCGGCCTCAAAAACACCACCACCGGCGACACCCTCTGTGACCCGGCCCACCCCATCATCCTTGAAGCCATCGAGGCCCGTGAACCGGTCATCAACGCCGCCATCGAGCCCGAAAAACGCCAGGACCTGGACAAGCTCCTCGACGTCCTGAAAAAAACCGCCGACGAAGACCCCACCTTCCGCTTCCAACAAGACGAATCCACCGGCGAACTCATCATCCGAGGCATGGGCGAACTCCACCTTGAGATCGTCGCCGACCGCATCAAGCGCGAATACAACCTCCCCATCCGCGTCGGCCACCCCAACGTCGTCTACAAAGAAACCATCCTCGGCTCACACACCGGCGCCGGCATCTTTGAGCGCGACACCGACGAAGAATCCATCTACGGACACGTCAAGGTCACCATCGAACCCAACGAACGCGGCGCCGGAAACATCGTCGAGCTGGGCTTCGACACCTCCGAATACAAGGACAACCTCCTTAAACTCATCAAAGAAGGCGCCCACGACGGCCTCGTCAGCGGCCCCGTCCAGGGCGAAGAGGTCGTCGACGTCAAAGTCACCGTCAAAGAACTCATCTTCAAAGACGGCGTTCCCATCACCCCGCTGGGCTTCCGCATCGCCACCGGCAACGCCGTGCGCAACGCCCTGCCCAACGCCAGCCCAGCCATCCTCGAACCCCTCATGGAGGTCGAGATCACCATCCCCGAAGCGTCCCTCGGCGACATCATCGGCGACATGACCCAGCGCGGCGGCCGCATCGAAGACGTCAAAGACCAGGGCCCCTCCAAGATCGTCCTGGCGCGCTCCGCCCTGCGCAAAATGTTTGGCTACACCACCGCCCTGCGCTCCATGACCCGAGGCCGCGGCGTCTTCGCCATGACCTTTGACACCTACGGCACCCTGGAGGGCGGCTGAGATGCTGCCCCGCTACCGCCGCGCCATCGCCCACAAAGTCCAGGCCAGCCTCCCACCGGCCCCCAAAAACCTGGATGCCCTCGAGCGCTACGTCGACGACGCCTTCACCCAATACCAGCGCGACGTCACCCTCGGCCTGGGCGCCACATGGACCCACAAACTCTACGCCCTCTGGGACGCCACCCAGGCCACCGACGACCTCGAATGGCTCGACCTCCCAGAAACACCACCCCACCTGCGTGCTCGCCTCCTAGACCAACTCAAGCGCTGGAACCACCTCACCGCGCTCCACCCACGCATCTTCCACCACATCAAACCCCACCTCCAACGCCTCTCTCAACAATACCCCCACCGACCCCTGCGCATCCTCGAACTGGCCAGCGGCGACGGACAACTGTGCTGCGACCTCCACCACTGGGCCGCACGCCACAACCTCCAACTCGACATCACCGTCTCTGACCTCTACCCCGAAGCCATCGAGGCCGCCAAACTCAACGCCCAAACCCACCACTGCCCCAACCTCCACTTCAAAATCCTCAACGCCCTCGACCTCTCCAACATCCCCCCAAACACCTACGACCTCACCCTCTGCGTCCAAACCCTCCACCACCTCACCCCCGGCCAAATCGCGCGCCTCCTCCAACAATCCCAACGCGTCACCACCGGCCCCACCATCTGCATCGACCTGGCCCGCCAACCCCTCATGGCCACCGGCGCCTCCCTCATCATGCCCCTGCTCTTCGACCAGGCCATGACCCACGACGCCTCCATCAGCGTCCGCCGCGCCTACAGCCACACAGACCTTGGGCTCATCGCGGCGCTCGCGGGCGCTGCGGCCGAGGTGAAGCGGCTGCTGCCGATTCACACGTCCTTGCTGGCTCGCTAACGCGAGCCAGCCGTTCGCGGCGCCGGCGCTTCGCTTGGCTTGCTTTCGGTTCGCTTGCTGCGCTGCGCTTGTGGTTCGGTCGCCGGCGCTGCGCTTGGCTTCCTTGTGGTTCGTTCGCTGCGCTCACTTATGGCACTTGTGATGGATGGGTTCTTGGCTTCGCCGGTCGGAGTGGGGCATTTCGTCGAAATTGGTTCGTTTTTTGGAGGTCGGATGAGCGGTGGCGGAGACTTGAAGGGCT
>CAKZKQ010000372.1 GCA_937123825.1 uncultured Pseudomonadota bacterium | reverse complement strand
CTCGACCCTTACGGCCAGGGCGGCAGCTTCTTCTTTGTGGCGCGGATCATCGCCGATGAGGTTACTTTCGAGAACGACCGGGCGGTCTTGTCGCCGCTGCGCTTCCACTACGACTCGGAGCGCTTTGACCTGCCGATTCGCCTGGGTCTGGTCAACGCCCAGGACGAGCAGGACTTGCTGGTCTACATCCTGGGGCGCAACCAGCGCTACGAAGTCGCCAACTACCCCAACGCCACCATCCCCACCAACGTCGATGTGCGCAACGAAGTCCGCGATGACTTTGGCGGCTTCTACGAAGAGCTCTTCTCCCGCACCCTCGACGCAAACCCCGGCGCCGTCGTCACCGAATACTCCTGGAACGCCGCCACCTGCGACCCTTGCCCCGGCCCCACGCTCGACGGCAACGACATCGCCACTTTTGGCGGCGATGTCACCGACAACTTCAACTCTTTTGATTGGGTTGTCACCCGCTTGCATGCCCGCTACAGCGCAGGCAACGTGGGTGAGGACCTGGTCTTCCGCGCGGCCGAAGGCATCGCCGGTGGGCGCGAGTTCCTGGGCGAAAACGGGGAGTTGGAAGAGGGCTCGGTGCCGTTCCATGTGAACAACTTCCAGGGCCGCTACGCCATCCGTCACTTGTGGGAAGGCCCGATTGAGTGCGAAGAGCCCGTCCGTGGCGTCTGGGGCGGCCCGCCCGGCGGAGAAGTCCAGCCTCAGACGCAAGGGGCGGTCAGCCCCAACACTGACGGCGGCGAAGTGCGCACCGCCGAGGCTCCCCTGGAGGAGCTGGTCAATGAACCTGTGCCGGAGATCGGCGTGACCCCCCGCGAGCCGGGCTCGCTGCCCTCGGGCGGTGAGCTGGAGTCGGGTCTGGGATGCGCCTCGGCGATGACCCACTCGAAGGTGCCGGTCAGCCTGCTGCTCCTGCTGGGGTTGGTGGGTGTGCTGCGCCGTCGTCGTCGGGATGCGTGAGATAAGGAGAGAGGTGTCATGAAGGGATGGATCGGTGCATGGTGTGTCTTGGGTCTGGCGGCGTCTTTGACGGCCTGCGGACCTGCAACGACGAGCAAGCCTGCCGGGCCTGGGCAAGGCCACGCCAAGCCCAGCACCCCCGATCCATCCCCCCAAAAGCCCGTGGCCCAGCCCGCCAAACTGCCCGCTCGCCCCGAGCCATCGCTCCCCCGGCCTGCGGGGCCTCATGGGCCCACCTTTTCGGCCACAGCACAGAACAAGGCGGTGGATTTTGCGTTGCTGGGCGAGACGGATCGGTGTGGGGAGTGCCACCAGGAGATTGCGGCGCAGTGGGGGGAGAGCGCGCATGCGTTTTCGGCCTTCGCCAACCCCTTCTACCGGGTGTCGCTGGATGACTTTGTGGCCGCCAACGGCGCCGAAAAGGCCCGGTTTTGCAACGGTTGCCACGACGTCGGGCTTCAGTTTGAGGACAAGCCCCAGCCGCCCTCGCACGACGACGCCAGAGGGTTCGCCGGGGTGACCTGCACGGTCTGCCACAGCATCTCGGAGGCCACCACCGACGGCAACGCCAGCTACACCCTCAACACCTCCCCGATCACCTTGCCGCGCGACGACGAGACGCTGTCGGCGCACAAAGCGCGCGTGGGTCAGGCGGCGCTGCGCACCGACGCGCTCTGTGTCTCCTGTCACCGCGGCTTCTTGACCCCCGACACGGGCCACGAGGTGGTCATTTCGGGGATCGATGACTTTGGGCCCTGGCGCCACTCGGGCTACGCCGGCAGCAAGGCCACCCGGATCGACGCTCCGGTCAAGCCCCAGAGCTGCACCGGCTGTCACATGCCCCGCAGCGGCCCCAAGAACCTGCCCAGCCACCGCTTTGCGGGCGGACACACCACCCTGGCGGCCGCCATCGACGCTCCCGACCAGCTTCAGGCGCTGGAGGCGTTGCTCAAAGAGGCCGTCAGCGTGGACATCCTGCCGTTGGACACCTCGGGGGTGACGCCGGTGGCCGTGGATGAGTCCGCGGTGGCCCTCAAGCCCGGCCAGCGCGTGGCCTTTGATGTGGTCATCCGCAACCAGGCGGTGGGCCACAACTTCCCCGGCGGCGTCAAAGACCTGCGCGACACCTGGCTGGAGGTCATTGTGACCGACGCGGCGGGCGAGCGCCTGGCGCAGTCCGGTGTTGAGCACGAGCGCACCGGTCAGGAGCCTGGTGCCCACAGGCTGCGCACCGTCATTCTGGACTCCGAGAGCAAGGCCGTCTTTGAACACAAGGTGGCCGACTTCCGCACCACCGTCTTTGACCGCACCATCAAACCCCGCGACGCCGCCGTGGCCCGCTACGCGGTGACCCTGCCCGAAGGGCGCCAGCTTCAAGGGCCCCTCAAGGTTCAGGTCCGCCTGCGCCACCGGCGCCTTCAAATGGCGCTTCACAAGCGGGCCTGTCAGGACGCGGGCACCGAGCGCGGCAAAGCCTTCCGAAAGGCCGCCGCCCGCGCCACCGGACGCGACGTGGATCCTTGTGTCGAGCAGCCGATCGTGGATCTGGTCGGGCGCGAGGTCTGGTTTGGCCCCGGCGCCGCCGAGCGCAACGGTGCTATGGCGCCGCGCTGGCAACGGCTATGGGAGCAGGGTCTGGCCCTGGAGCACCACGTCCAGGAGCACCTTGAAGAAGCGCGCCACGCCCTGGAGACCGCCCACCGCTTGATCCCTGCCGACGCCCCCAAGTGGGCGCACGGGGCGGTGCTGGGCGAGCTTGCCCGGGTGGCCGGACGCCAGGGGCGGACCGATGACGCGGTCAAGTTGCTGGAGAAGGCCGACCGCGTCATGCCCGGACACCCTGCGCTGGCGTTGATCCGAGGCGAAGCCCACGCCCAGGTCTGGCGCTGGGAGCAGGCCGCCGAGGCCTACGCCGTGGCCTCCAAGCTGGCCCCCAACGACGCGCGGGCCTGGAGAGGACTGGCCATTGCGCTGGGCAGCCTGGGACGGCGCGAAGAAGCGCTCCTGGCCGCCGAGGCAGGTCTGGCGCTCGAACCGCGCGATCCGCACCTCTTGCGCGTTCAGAGTCTCTCCTGGGGACGCCTGGACCCCGACGACGCTCGGGCTGACGCGACCCGTGAGGCGTGGCTGGCCTACCGCCGCGACGACATGGCCCCGACCATCAAGGGACTGTGCGACGACCCCAGCAGCGACTGTCAGCGCGAGCGTGTGGCGGTCATGATGCGCGAGCTTGAACCTGTGCGCCCTGCCCAGCAATAAATGGCCCCTTGAAATGTGTCTGAAGCACGACTTGTGTCTTGATGCTGCTCTGGCATGCACTGGGAAGGTGTCAGGGACCTTTACAAGTCCTTGAAAATACAAAGGATACAGCACTTTTGTACCATGTTCTTGGCCCGGTCGTATGGTGGCTTTGGGTGGGGGTTTGTTTGTGCGGGGTTGGAGGCGCTGGGAAGGTGTCAGGGACCTTTACAAGTCCTTGAAAATACAAAGGATACAACACTTTCAACCTGCCATAACCCAAGCGCTCGCACGACGCTTTTGGGGAGGTCAAGTGAGGGGTTGGGCGCAGTCTTGGTTGAAAGCGCTTATTGAGGGGTTTTGAGGCTGTTTTTAGAGGGTGTGTATACGGTTTATTATGTGTTTTGTGTTGTGGCGAGTCGAGCTTGGGAAGGTGTCAGGGACCTTTGCAAGTCATTGAAAACACAACGTTTTTAAGTTTTGACCGCGTTGGCAGCTCATTCTTGTCTCACTGGGGGCTGCCGCCCCCTCATGCCCCCGCTTTTTGTTTGCCACAACCAGCGCTCCCAAAGAAAAGGCCCATCGCGCGCAAAGCGGATGGGCCTTCGTTTGTTTGGCTGTCGCTCTGGCCATTTTTACACAAGCATGACCAGGCAGGGTGTGGGTTGGTTTATGGGGTCATTGGCACACGTGCCAGTTCTGGTCGGTCACGTCCACGAATTCGGAGCGGCGGCAGGTCTGGCCATCTGGGCAGGAGCCCTGGCTGCCGACGTCGCTCGATGAGCAAAGGTACCGGCACGTGCCGCGCCCTGAGGCTTCGTCGTGGAGGCAACTGAGCCTGGGCGAGGAGACCGAGAAGCCGCAGCCGTTCTCGGTGCCTTCGCACGAGCCCGAGACCCCGTCGGGGGCGCCGTCGTTGGGGTCACATTGGCAAGAATCGCCCTCTTGTGGGGTGTCGTTGTTGCCGTCGTTGTTGCCATCGTTGTTGAAGGCGTTGTTGGGCCCGTTGTCTTCGCAGACTTGTGGGTTGCTCAGCAGCTCCTGACAGCTCAGGTCGTTCAGGCAGCTCAACTCAGCGGCGGTGAAGCCCTCGGCGCACAGTGCCCCGCAGTTGTCGGCGCTGACGCCGCACTCGGGCAGGCGGTTTTCGCACAGCGCGAGGCACCCCGCCGGGTCGCGGTCGTCGTCATTATTGTCAGAATCGTTGTTGTTGACAGTGTTGTTTGAATCGTCTTCGTTGTCTGAATTGACTTCATTGCCATCATCACCGCAGCCGATGAGGTTTGCGGGAATGGTCAAAAGCATACAAATCAAAAACAGTTTTTTCATGTTCCTACCTTCAATTGGTCAAAGGGATCAAAGATTAGAACCGAACTGGAACCCCTCCAGGACGGCCCTTTGGCGCCCAGTGGCCCTCTAACGGCGGCGTTGCGGCAGGCTTACATGTTTTGTGGTTAAAATTGTTTTGAAATTATGAAATTGTTTGTGTGTTCTGGCGGGCGAACTGACTTCATACGCGCGAGGCCAGTTTTAGATCTAATTTGCGGCTTTATTTTTGAGGGGACGCGCTGCTGCGGCCAGGGAACCAGACCAGGAAGCTGTTTTCGAGCAGCCCCATCAGAGCTTCGGGGGCAACCTGGGAGACC
This sequence comes from uncultured Pseudomonadota bacterium, assembly GCA_937123825.1. Lineage (GTDB taxonomy): Bacteria > Myxococcota_A > Bradymonadia > Bradymonadales > CAKZKQ01. Next base: position 9,096 of record CAKZKQ010000372.1, on the reverse strand, counting down.
CAGGACTCGGGGGGCGAGCCTGTGGTGGCCAGTTCAAGGACCCGTTTGAGCGCGTTGTCCAAGGGGATGATCCTGGGCTCCGAGCGCACCCGAATGGCGGCCAGCTCCGTCACCTCAGACTCGCCCAGGACCCTTTGGGCGACCTCGGCCGAGAGGGTCAGGCGGCGCAGGGTGTCGTGGGGGCGCAGGTGTCCGCTTTGGGAGTGAAGCTCTTCGGGCGCCTCGGGCAGCCCGGCAAAGCACTCGGCGTCGTCGTCCATGCGTGGGGGCTCGGCCAGCCACGCTTCAAAACCTGCCAGCTCGGCCCACTTGGAGTCGGTGGCCTTCAACCACGCCGCCGCGCGGGTTGAAAGGCGCCCCAGGTGACCGATTTGCTCAGAAGTCGCAAAGGCTTCCACGGCGCCTTTGAGGCCATGGCCCAACGCCTCGGCGGTCAGCGGCAGTGCCTGGGCAAAGCCTTCTTTGAGTTGTTTCAGGTCCAGCGTGTCGTCGTACTGGGTCCAGCCGGGCCAGATGTAGCCCACCTTGGAGGGCAACCCCTTGATCTGGGGCGGCAGGAAGCGCTCGCTGGCGGTGAAGGCGTCCAGCAAGCCGGCAAAGCGCTCGTGGGCCTGCGGCAAAAGGCTGGGATCGTAAAGCAAGGCCTGACACAGCGCGCCAGTGCGGGACAACTGGCTGGTCAGCAGCCCCTCGGCCAGCTGCGCGTTGGGGGTGCCCTCCTCAAGCCATTCAAGCGACAGGAAGGCCCGATAACCCAGGTCCTGCAAGGCCCGGCGCGCGCGCTGCGCGGCAAACTCCTGCGGGTCGAGGCTCAAACCACCGCCGAGCATCTCCTCGGTGACCGCGGCCACGCGCGCAAACGCCCCGTCGAGGTTGGAGAAGTAGTCGTGGCCGTCCACCAGGAAGGTCTCCACCCACGCCCCAAAGCTCCACGCCGTGGTGCGGTTCCAGTGGCCCTTGAGGTAGCCGATGGAGTCGCTGGAGGCGTTGAGGTTGCGGTGGTGGGTTTCGACGGTGCGCCCCGTGTCCAACTCCTTGATGCAGGCCGTCCACTCTTGGGTAAAGTGGGCCAGCGCGTTGTGGAAGTGCTGGGCCGCTTTGGCCTTCTGGGACTCGATCCACTGCGGACTGTGGGTCCACCAGGGCACAATGGCCGCCTCGCAGTCCGGGCAGTAACGCTGGCCAAGCCACTGGTCCTGGTGTTTGGGGCAGCGCGGACGAAACGCCTCGTCCAAATGGTACCAGTGCACAACCGGGAGCAGCTCGTTGAGCCGGGCGCCCAGATACGCCTCAAAGCGCGTCATGGTGGGGCTCCAAAAGAAGCCCTGGGCGGCGTGCAAAAGCTCGTGGGCGCGCCACTTTCGCCGGTGGTTGGGGTTGAAGACCGGCACGGGCGCGTCCTGGAAGAACGAAAAGTACTTCGGCTCGGCCAAGACCCCGTCCTGCCAGACCGGCACAGTGCCTTGATCCCAGACCGAGACCTCGGGCTCCAACTCCGGCGGCATCGGAATGCGGGTGCGCAACTCATGGTGGGCAAAGGCTCGCCCCGTGGCCAGGCCCTGAACCGCCGCGCGCGATGAGAGCACGGTGCTGAGCATGTCCAACACCGGCGCGCCCGAGCCCTGGAGCAGGTCTTGGAGCCCTTCGGGCGCAGGCCCGGCCATGGCCTCGGCGCAGGCGTCGGCCAACGCTTCGGGGTCGGGCCACCAGTGGGCGGGGGCATCGCGCCAGGTCCAGGAGGGCGGTTTGGGCAGGTTCAGGTTCAGCGTCACCATGATCGGGTCGTCCTTATATGGGGTTACTCGCGAGAGACAATCAGGAGGTTGCGCGGGGTTTGGTCCGCCGGACAAAACTTGCCGACACTGGCCGAGCGCCCCGATTCAATCAAGAAAAGCGCCCGGTCCAAGACCTGCCACAGGTCCATCGGCCTGCGAAAGAGCGCACGGACCAGACCCAGCGCGCGGGCCTGACGGGCGCGCTCATGACCGTGGGCTTCGTAGTGGTCGTGTTGCCAGCGGGCAGGGAGTTGAAGGTTTTTGTGCTCGGCGGCCCCCCGGCAAAAGGCCTCAAAGGTGCCGCGCAGCAGCCTGGTCGGCAGCGGACCGATCTGGGTGTACTGGTCTTGCCCCGAGGTCTCGCGCAGGATCAAGTCCAGACCCTGGCGCCAGGCCAACTCCTGGCGGCGGCGCGCCCGCTCGACCTCGGTGGCGATGATCTCGTCGGCGATCGACAGGCGCAGGGCGTTGTGGTTCCAGCCCACCCCGGCGTCGCGGCCATGCTGCGACAGCGCCCGGTACTGTGTCTGGTGACCCAAAAAATGGTGGCAGCACGGGACCACGGCCAGCAGCCCCACGCCGCGGGCGGTGCCCTGGGTCAGCAGCGCGTTGGTCAGCGCGCCGCAAGCGTGCAACCCCACGGCGGCGCTGGCCCCATTGAGGTGCTCCCAGGCCTCCTGGGTCAGCGCGTCGGCTTGGACAAAACGCGCCGGGGTCCCGACGCGCTGTGCCAGCGCCTGCGCGCGCTGCGCCAGCGCCCCTTGGCGCTCCACCAAACGCACCGGACGCTCAATGACCTTGGACAAAGTCCTGCCCAGGTGCCCGTGACCCGCGCACCAGTCCACCATGTGGTCCGCGCCCAGTGCCTCAAAAGCCTGCTGGTGTTGAAGGGCGCCAATGAAGGCTTTGACCTGACGCCATTTGCGCCCAGGCACCCTGAAACGCAGGTGGTGGTGGTCCATCACCGGCGCGCAGGCCAGCGACGGCATCCGGGTCAACGCCCGAAACTCCCTGGCCCAGCGCTCATAAGTGGGATCAAGGCCGTCAAAGGCCAACGAGTCGGCCTCCAGCGCCAGCGTCTGTTCCAGCCTCAAGCCGCGCAGCCACCGAGACAACGCCGGGTGGTCCGCCTCCCAGGGCAGGCGGTGGTGCACAAAGGCGCGCGGCGACCAGAGGTGAGGCTGGTCGATGGCCTGGGTCAAGGGGCCAAAGCGCTCCAAAATGTCTTCGAGGGTCTTCATGCGCCGGTCAGAGTGGGTTTGATACCAAAATACAGATGAAAGGCTTGTTTTGTGGCGAGCAATAACGGATGGCAGCAGCCGAAGTTCTCAGTGATAAGCCACAGGTTTGGGGCGAGCAATGATGGATGCTAGAGGCCTGACGGACGAGCGAAGCTGTAGCAGCGCTACCGCAAGCGAGTTCTGTGGTCTATAGCGCCATCAGAGCCGTCCCAAAACTGTGGCGAAGGGCCGTCACAAATGAAGTCGGACGTCTGCATTTTGGTATAACCGGCGGTGCGCTTGGCGTCCCACCTCTGTGGAGGGGTGGGGCCACGTCCATCAGCGACGCGCGGCCTATTTGCGCTTGAAGGTGTACTTCTGCTGGCCCACATCAAGCAAGAGCGAGCCGTCGGGCTGGGGCTGAAGCGGCAGACCGGCCAGGGGCGGCCCTGTGAAGGCCAGCAGCTTGGCTTCGCCCTCGTCCTGCTGCGCCACGGTGGCCTTCCACTCCCCGGCGTCGGCGATGACCACGTCCCCCTCACGGCGGATCTCCAGCGAGCCCAGGGCGTCGTTGGTGTAGGTGCCCAGCATGGGATCGATCCAGGCCGCCGGCGGCGGCTCGGTGAGCTTGGCCTGGATGCGGGCGTTGGTCTGGTTGCGGGTGGCCACAAAGAAGCCAAAGCGCTCCTGGGCCTTGAGGTCGGCGCCGTCAAAGAGCAACTCCAGAATGCGGCGCTCGATGGCGCTGCTCAGCGCGTTGGTGGCCTGACCGTTGGACAGGATGATGATGCCCAGGTTCTTGTCTGGGAAGAAGTTGTTCAGCGTGGTGAAGCCCAGCGTGTTGCCGCCGTGGCCGACCTTGGTCAACTCTTTGTCCTGGGAGACCATCATGGCCAGCCCATAGTGGGACTTGTCGCTGGTCTTGACGCTCACCGCCCGTCGCCGCTCAATGTTCTTGGCGCTGACAAAGACGCTCTCGTCGGCCAGCTTGCCCCCGGCCAACTCCATCTTCATCACCTCGGCCAGATCCCGCACATTGGACCAGAGCCCACCGGCGGGGACCACGCTGATGACGGCGTCCTCGTAAGAGATCGGCATGGGCACAAAGGTGCTGTCCAGGCGCTGGCCGTGCGGCAGCGCGTGGTTCTCCTTGAGCACGTCGGCGGTGCGGAAGGTGGTGGCCCCCAGGCCCAGCGGCTTGATGACGGCATCGTTCAGAGCCTTCTCATAGGCTTTGACAAAGTCCAGCTTCGGATAGACCGCATGCGCCGCCGCAAATCCCCCCGCCGACACCAGCGCGTTCGAGTACTGAAACGTCTCGCCCAGCCCCGTTGTGGGCTTCATCTGGGCCAGCTCTTTGAGGCGATCCTTGGTGTCGATGCCCTCGAACTGAAAGAGGAACTCAAGGTCCTGGCGCGGCAGGCCGGTGCAGGCGCAGACGCTGTGGTAGAGCTGGAGTTTGTCGGCCAGCGCCGCGTCGCCCAGCGCAAACTCGGGCATCAACTCCTTCATGGGGGTCTCCCAGGTGAATTTCCCCTGGTCGATCAACCGGGCCATCATCAAGCTGGTGAAGGACTTGGTGTTGGACCCGATCATAAAGCGCGTCTCGGGCGTCACCGGCTCGCCGCCTTCGCTGCGCACCCCATAACCCTTCTCAAAGACAATTTGACCGTCTTGAACCACGGCGATGGCCAGCCCCGGCACGCCGGTGGCCTCCATGGACTCTTTGATGAAGGGATCGATCGCGTCGGTGATCTCCTGGCTCCAAGGCTTGGCGCTCTTGTCGGCAAAAGACTGCTGGTCGCCCATGTTGGCGGGCTTCTGGCCGCCGATCATCTCGTTGAGCTGGGCGCCTCGGCGCTGGGCGGCGGCGATGGGCGCGTCAATGAGCGCCACAAAGACAACGTCACCCTTGCGCCGGGCAATGGCCTGCACGGCTCTGGCCGCCTCGGGCGGTATCTTGTAGCTGACGATCATGACCTCGTCCCAGCCGCTGGTGGACGGGGGCGTAAAGCTCTGCTCGGGCTCCAGGTCAAAGTCGGGGTTGGCCACGGACCAGGCGTGGGGGATGGCCTCGGCGATGGGCTTGCCCGTCACATCCACCAACCACGCCTTGACCTCCCGGTCGGGGTCTTCCAAGAGGATCTTCTTGTCGTCCTGGGTCACCCACCAACTCGCCAGCGCCGTAAAGCTGGAGTCGCCGCTGGTCTTAAACTCGGCGGCCTCCTGAAGCTGGGTCGCCTTGGCAGGCGCCGGCGCGTCGCTGGTCGGAGCCTTGTCATCGGGCGCATTGGTGTTTGAAGAGCAGGCCGGGGCCAACAACGCCAACAGCGCGCAGCACACCACCGTCCAGTGGATTCGTCTCATGATGATCGTCCCTCCCTCGTGAGATTCTTCGGCGCAATACGGAATACCAGACACTCGGAGCCGTACCCCATACCAAGCTGCAGACAAAGCAAGTCGGACGTCTGCAACTTGGTATCACAGTGCCCCAGGCACACAAGGCCGTGTTCAACACACCCCTTCGTCCCTGTCCATGGTCGCATAATTAGTGCACCAAATTTGACCGGTCAAGATATGTTGAACGATAAAAATATATGCCTGTCCGAAAGTGCTTCAAGCACCCTGAAGCGTCACTGGCACCACTTGCAGACCTGCTCAATGGCCTCGATCACGTCTGGACACCAGCGCCGCAGCCAGTCTTCATCGGGCTCCTGGCCTTCTTCCAGCGCGTCAAGCGCGGCCGCACCATCAAAGTCCACAAAGGCCAGCCGGGTGGTCAACTCTTCTTTGGGGCGCCCAAAGGCCTCGCCGGGCAGGATGGCCACGCCGGTGGCTTCAAGGAGCGCTTCGCAGAGCTGGGCGCTGGAGGCGATGCCGCGCGCGGCCATGGTCTGGGCCAGCGGCTCAAACGACGGGAAGAGGTAGAATCCGCCCTGCGGATCGCCCACCGAAATCCCAGCCGCCCGCATCGTCCCCGCGATCCAGCGCCCCAAGGCGCCCAGAATCCGCCGCTCACCGTCCAAATAGGCCTCGATCTCGGCGCCGCCCTCAAAGGCCTTCACGGCGGCGTGCTGGATGGGGGCGCTGACCGAGGTGTAGGACTCGCTGCCGACCGAGACCATGGTGCGGTGCAGCCAGCGCAACTCAGGCGGGAAGACAAAGGTTCCCAGGCGCCAGCCGCCCGCGCCGCACCACTTGGAGAGCCCGGCGCTGATGATCGTCCCCTCAGGATAGTGCCGCGCAATGGACTGGTAACTCGCCTGGGCATCAAAATAAAGCTCGCCGTAGATCTCGTCCGAGAGCACCAGCACGTTGTACCGGCGCGCCACCTCGGCCAACTCTTTAAGGGCCTGGTCGCTGTAGGAGTTGCCGGTGGGGTTGCTGGGATAGTTGAGGATCATCAGCCGAGGCCGGTCAGGGTCGGCGGCGCAGTGGTCTTCCAAGTCCTGGGCGCTGATGCGCCAACCCGAGGCCTCAGTGGTGGGCAGCCAGTGGGTGTGGCGTCCCACAATGCGGGCCTGGGGACCATAAGAGACCCAGCTTGGCGAAGGGAGGATAAGGTCGGCGTAGCAGGAGAGCTGAAGGAGGAACATCAACTCTTTGCTGCCAGGGCCAATAAGGACGTCCTGGGCGCTGGGGTTGGTGCCGCTGGTGCGCCGGGTGTAGTCAGCCACGGCCTGACGCAGGGTCAGCAGGCCTGCGGTGGGCAGGTAGTCCTTTTGGTGTGCATTGTCGCGCAGGGCCTGGACCACAGGCGCGGGCACGGGAAAGGGCGACTGACCCAGGCCCAGCTTATAAATCCGGCGGCCCTGCTGGCGCAGCGCGTTGCTGCGGTCGTTGATGGCCACCGTGGCAGAGGGCTTAAGCCCCCGGACGTCAAGATTGAGGTGTCGGGGAAAGGAAGAGGAAGACATGGCGCTTTCCTGTTGGTGCCCCGTGGGGGAGGGGGCGTTGTTGAACGCAGAACGTTCTGGCAAAAACCAAGAGGAAAGGAAAGGCCGTTTTGGGCAGTCGATGTCAATCGCGTCTGCGATCGTGTCAAAGCACAGTCAAAGGGCTCGCTCCAAAGCAAGCCTCTTGTCTGTGTTGTAGGATCAGTCGACGTTGAGCCCGATGGGGCAGGACACGCCCGTACCGCCCAGGCCGCAGTAGCCGTTGGGGTTTTTGGACAGGTACTGCTGGTGGTACTCCTCGGCGTAATAAAAGGTGGGGGCGTCGAGGATTTCGGTGGTGATGGGATCGTGCCCGGCGGCGACCAGTTTGTCCTGGTAGGCCTTGCGCGAGGCTTCGGCGGTGGCCTTTTGCTCGGCGCTGGTGGTGTAGATCCCCGAGCGGTACTGGGTGCCGACGTCGTTGCCCTGGCGCATGCCCTGGGTGGGGTCGTGGTTCTCCCAAAAGACCTTCAAGAGGGCCTCATAGGAGATCTGGTCGGGGTTGAAGACCACCAACACAACCTCATTGTGCCCAGTCTGACCGGTGCAGACCTCCTGGTAGGTGGGGTTGGGGGTGTGGCCCGCGCCGTAGCCCACGGCGGTGGTGTAGACACCCTCGGTCTGCCAGAACTTGCGCTCGGCGCCCCAAAAGCAGCCCATGCCAAAGTAGGCCGTCTGGGTGCCCTCGGGGAAGGGGGCCACAAAGCGCGAGCCGTCCAGCGCGTGGTGCTCTGCATTGACCGCCATGGGGGTCTGGCGCCCCGGCAGCGCGTCCTGGGGGCTGGGGATGGTGAGCTTCTTGCCGTAGAGCTTCTTGATGAGCGAATCCAGCATATCGTGGTGCCTCCTTGATGGCCGCAAGTTCGGGCCGATGGTGGTGCGCCCACGCCCAGGCTTGGCCTGGCGGCGTGTCGGTTTCAAGCAAAGATGCGCCCCGATGGTCGTTGGTCCAGCGCAAAACCGTCAAGCGCGTCTCGGAGAAGGGCCAGCAGGCCGCTCACGACCCAATGGACAGGCCCCTCACCGTCTTGTGGAGCTTTGTACGCACTCTACAAGGAAGAGTTACACCGATGTCATTGATATGGGCCTTCGCTTGGTGGGTGTTACAAAGCGGCCTCTTTGACGATGCGGAACTGGCTGACGCTGGGGTCGCTGGCGGCTTGGCTGTAGGTCTTGGACCAGGTGTAGAGTGCCAGCCGGTTCAACTCCAGGGTGACCTGGGGGACGAGAACGGTCTTGCTCCAGGCCACCAGAGTGTTTCGGGCGGCGTCGTCGGCGCGTCGTGGGGGTCTGGCCACGGTGATGTGGGGGTGTGGGCCGCGTTTTTCGGGCCCCAAACCCACTTTGGCCCGAATCAAGGTCCCTTGTTGGGTCAGCGCGTCGCAGAGCGCGTCGTTGCCCTGGTCAATGGTCAAAGAAAAGGCCGAAGGGCGCTTGGGGTGGCCAAAGGGCCGCACGTTGGAGAGCGTGGCAGTGACCGCCGGGGGATGGCTGTCGAGCGCCACCGCCCAGGCCTCAAGGGCTGCGGACTCATCCACCCCGGCCAAAAATGCCAGCGTCAGGTGGAGATCATCGGGGTGAAAGGTCCGGGTGCCAGGGGGGACGTGGGCGATCACATCGTGGTACCAGTCCCCGGCGGTGACGGCGTAGCCAATGAACCAATTGGGTTTCATGGGTCGTTCTTCTCGGTGTCTTGCCTTGGGCCTCAACAGTCGGCCTGGGCATCGGTCTTCGCGGGGTCGCACTGGAACACGCCCCAAAGGACACCTGTCGTCAGGACCAGAGCGTGGATTGTGTTGAGGTGGGTATGGGGCCAGAGCCGCGCAAGGATTAATTTGCTCGGACCGACCGGAACGCCATCATTCCCTGACAGATCCCGGGCCCTGTGCATGGGATTGCCGGTGACCGTGTTGAAATGGGGTTCCAGACGTTGGCGAGTGGTTTTGGTGCCGTTGGATACAGGTTGGAAGTTGATGGTTCCGGTCTGGTTGCGGCCGGGCGGAGGGCCTGCACGGCTTACTTAAAGACACACTCTTTAAGCTGAGGCGTGTTGATGATCCGACCGTTGCCCGTGCACAGCGCCGTGACACTCTCGCCCTTGCTCAGCTTGCTCGCCCTGCTTTTGGCTTCGGGCTTCATGGTCAGGGTGATGTTCTGGAAGCGCCT
>CAKZKQ010000371.1 GCA_937123825.1 uncultured Pseudomonadota bacterium | reverse complement strand
GGCCAGAATCATCCCAGTGGGACTCGACCCGCACGCGGGTGAAATCGGGGTTCTCAAGCAGCGCCGAGACAACCTGATCGAGCACCGCTTTGGCCTGGTCGGTCAGCGTGTGGTCGTCGTTGAACTCCAAGCGGCCATCCATCAGGATGCGGGTTTCGCCGACACTGACAACCGCTTCGGCCGGACGCGGCCGCAGTTTCAGCTCCAGGTTCACCGTCCCTTTGGGCTCCACTTCGATGTCTTTACCGACCGTCAGGAAACCGGGGGCGGTCAGCGCCGCCGTGTACTGACCCACCAAGACGCTCTGGGAGATCTCTTTGCCGTCAAGCTGGATGGTGTAGGTTTTGGGACCGGTCAACACCAGCGTGCCGCTGGTCAAAGGCTGACCCTGCTCGTCGAGGACCACCGTCTTGACTTCACCGGTGCGGCCCTTGGGACGCAGCTTCACCGTCACCTCAAGCTCGCCCTCTTCGTTCAGGGTCCGCTTGACCTTCTTGGCCCGGTAGTCAGGGGCAGTCACACGCAGGACCAATTCCTGGTTCAGGGGCAGCTCGTAGGAGCGGAAGGCGCCCGTCTCAGGATCGACGGCCTGACGGGTCAGGTCCATGTCTTTGTAGGTGATGAGGGCCTCGGGGATGGGCTTGCCGGTGTCGGAGTCGACGACCTTGCCCATGATGATGCCGGCAGGCGGGCGGACGTTGACCATTTTCTCCACCTCGACGATCTTCTCCACTTCCACGATCTTCTCGCGGGTGCGGGGATCAAAGGCGTAGGTCAGGCCAAAGAGCACGTTCCAGGGGGTCGTCACCGGCACGCCCTGCACGTCGGCGCTGGTCAGGCCGATGTCCACACCGAGGCTGGCCACCAGACCCGGCAGCGGCATCGCTTTGACGCCCAACGTCAGCGTCTGGGGGTTGCCCCCAAAGCCAGCATCAGACGGACAGCCCAGAGGCTGGTCTTCGCAAAGCTCTGCGGGCTCGTCGCCCACGAGGACACCGAGGTTGTACTCGATGGAGGGCGTGACGTACTCCAGCGGCACCTCGGCGCCGACACCCACAAGCACCTGACTGAAGGCGCTGAGGTTCTGATTGAAGCGGTCCACGCGCGAGGGGATGAGCTTGCGGCCCTGATCGTCCTCAGGAAGGAGTTGGTCAGAGCTGTCGGCCAGGAAACCCAGGTTGAAGTGGGCCCGCAGCGGGATGCTGCCGTTTTCAAGCTCGGTGCCATCAAAGGTAAACAGACCCGCGAAGCGCACACTCGTGGCGCTAAAGTCGAAGGTCGTGGACCCTGCCCCGGTCAAAAAGATCAACCGCAGGTCGGCGCCGATGTGCACCCCTGGGCTGATGCCGTAGACAAACTTGCTGCCCAGGTTGATGTCACCCTGGGCCAAGACCGTCTCGGGGTTGCTGAACGCGTTGTTGCTTGAGCGCGCCTGCATCACCAGATAGGGCTCAAGCCACTCCAGCGGGGTCGCCGAGATGTTCAACGCACCAATGAAACGAGAACTCTCGTCGTTGGTGCGCACCACGTCCTCGCCCGAGAAGAACTGACCCGAGAGCGCCAGACGGAACGACACAGGGTCGCCGGTCTGGGCCGAACTGAGGTGAAAGAGCCCCGAGCCGCCCAGCGCCGTCGGGGTCATCGGCAAGAGGTTCTCCGACACCTCTGGCGCACCCCCTTCAGGGGCGTCGCCGAGGTCCGCCGAGGCCTCCGCGTCCAACGCTGCGGCGTCATCGGCCGCTTCACCGCTGTCGGCCACTTCGCCGCCAGCTTCATCCTGGGACCACGCCGGGGCGCTGCCCCAGACCATCATTCCCGCAATCAACGCGACTATCGCGCTTCCTTTTGCCACCACACGCCGCCTTCGGCCAATCATTCTGATGATGCTCCTGCTCAACAATGTCCCAGCGCCACCCGGTAGGCTGCCCGCACAACGTGAAATCACAGAACCGGTGTTACG
>CAKZKQ010000370.1 GCA_937123825.1 uncultured Pseudomonadota bacterium | reverse complement strand
CTCACACCGCAAAACCCCCAGCGCTGGCATCTGGTGGACATCGGCTCGGGGCTGGGCGCCAACGTCCGCCACACCGCCCCGACGCTGGCAGGCCCGCAGCGCTGGCACCTGATCGAACACAACCCAACGCTCAGCGCCCAAAGCCTGCGCGCCCTGGCCCGCTGGGCACAACGGCTCGGCTGGGCACACCACCATCAAGCCCAAAACACCCTCCACATTGATCGACCCGGCGGCCCGCTGGAGATCACGGCCGTCCAGGGCTCCTTTGACCACCTCGACACGCTGGTGGACCTGCCCCAAACCGACATCGTCACCGCGGGCGCCGTCTTTGATCTGCTCACCGACGACCAGCTCGATCACATGATCGCCATGCTGAAGCGCGCCGCCACCGCGCTCTGGGCCACGCTCAACTACACCGGCACCGCGTTTGAGCCCATTGACCCCGACGACGCCCACTTTGTCGCCCTCTACGAAGCCCACATGCGCCGACCGCGCCCCGAAGGCGCCAGCATGGGCCCAGACTGTGCCGCCCAGATGGCACAGCGCCTCAGAGCGTGTGGTTTTGAGGTCACCGAGGGTCCCAGCGTCTGGCGCATCCCGGCAGCCGCCGCCGCGATGCAAGACCACATGCGCGGCTTTTTTGCCCACGCCGTGCCCGAGGTCCCTGGCTGCGACCCCCAGGTGTTTGCGCGCTGGCAGGGGCGACGCTGGCCTGCCCCCACCCTCCTGGTCTCTCACAGCGACCTGCTGGCCATCCCGCGCTGATTTTTAATTCGGAGTGATTTGGGCTAATTTGTGCTCACGTCATGGGCTCCGGTCGAACGTGGGATGAATCCAGACCTGATATCCCACATCAACGCACGCAAATTCGCGTGCGGCGCAACATGCCGTGTGCATGAAACACCAGGGCGTTCAAAGACAGGGATTGAAGACGTGAAGACACACTTTTTGATGGTGCTCATCCTGGCGCTGCTTGGGTTTGCGGCCTGCCTGGGGGACAAAAGCCTTGATGAGGTTGACCCTGAGGCGGCCCCCGCAGAGCCGGTCTACACCGAGCACATCGCGCCGCTGATGTTTGACTACTGCGACAGTTGCCACAGCCCTGACGGGGCCAGAGTCCTGGGCGAAATCCGCACCGACACCTGCGAAGAACTCAAAGGCAACATGGAGATCGTCAGCGAGATGGTCTTTGACCGCCAGGTCATGCCGCCCGGCGGCGCAGAGAGGATGACCAGCGAGGATCAACTGACCCTCCAACGCTGGTTTGATCAGGGAGCCGACTGTGACCAATGACAACCGCGGGTGGATCCACCTGCTGATGCTGACCATGGCGCTGGCCGCCGCGCTGACCACTTTGCTCTACGGAGCCAGCAGCGCCGACGCCCTGCCCATCTACGCTGCCCGCGCCGGGCGCACCTGCGACAACTGCCACAGCCTGCCCAACACCTGGAACGACCCCGAGGAGTTCTGGAAGCGCAAATGCACGCTGAGCTGTATGGCCTGCCACGTGGACCCCAACGGCGGGGGCCTGCGCACTGTCAGCGGCCGCTATTACGGCCTCAACACCCTCCCCATGTACAACGCCGAGGCGCGCCCCCTTGACGACAAGAGCGTCGAAGAGACCCGCAAGTGGCTCGAAAGCCTTGGTCGGGACCCCGACCAGGAGCCGACCAGCGCGCCCTCCAGCACCCCAACCTCGGATCAGGCCGCCAAACCCGGCTCGACCCCGACCTCCGACCAGGCATTTGGCGGCAACCCCGTTGTGGCAGACGGTCAGGTCGACCCGCGCCCGCCCGGCAGCCCCGTGCCCAATGAGGGCCCGGTCTTCTTCCGCCCGTTGCTCCACGGCAGCAGCGAGATGTCCTGGCTCGATGGCCGCTATAGCAACCTCAACGCCGACCCCATGATCCAGATCGGCGGCGACGCCCGTCTGGCCGTCTGGAGCCCAGGCCTGCTGGTCTTCCCCATGCAGGCCGACCTCCATCTGGCCCTCCAACCCATCGAGCACCTCACCATCGCCTCCACCACAGGGCTGCGCGGCCGCTCCGGGGGCTTCTCTGAGACCGCCAACGAAGAGGTCCCCATTGCCATCCGCGACCTGTGGATCATGACCCACGAGTGGCCCATGATGAGCTACGCCCGCGCCGGGCTCTTCATGCCGGGCTTTGGCACGCGCACCGCCGACCACACCTCCTACATCCGCCGGGCGTTTGACCTGACCCAGGAGGACCCCACCGACCGCGTGGTGGGCGCCGAGATTGGCATGGCCCCCAACTACCCCTACTTCAACGCCGCGCTCTTCAAGCACGCCGGCACCGACCAGATCAACCCGCTCGACACCGGCGAGGGCTTTGGCGGCACGGTCAATTTTGGTTGGCGCGACCTGGGCTGGCAGCTTGGCGCCGGGTACATGCGCCGCGTCAGGCCACTCGATGAAGGCGGCAACACCGAGGACTTCTCGGTCCAGTGGGGCTTCAACCCTTGGTTCTACTGGGAAGACGTGCCGCTGACCTACATCGGCGAGCTGACCTTCGGGCTGCGCGAGCGCCCCTTGAGCGGCCAGGACACCTACCAACTTGCCAGCTTCCACGAGCTGGCCTGGACCGTCAGCAACGGCATCATCATGCGCGGCCGCTACGACTTCTGGGATCCCGACCAGGAAGTCGAAGACGACGAGATCAACCGCCCCGGCGTGGGCGTG
>CAKZKQ010000369.1 GCA_937123825.1 uncultured Pseudomonadota bacterium | reverse complement strand
GCCAATGTTGCCGGTGAAGGGCGCCTCGAACCGGGCCCATCCACCCACTGGAGCCGGACCAACTACAACGACGGCCACTCCCCCCCCTCACCGGTCGGCATCGACCCAGGCGGGGCCAGCCCCTACGGGGTCCATGATATGGCGGGCAATGTCTGGGAGTGGGTCTCGGACTGGTACGCCGAGGACACTTACAGCACCGGTCCGACCCGCAACCCCAAAGGGCCAAAGAATGGGGACCGCTACGCCATCCGTGGGGGCAGCTTTGGCGCCGCGCTGGTCTACATGCGCGCATCGAGCCGCGACAGCGACCCTCCCGAGCAGGACGGCGACCATATTGGTTTCCGCTGCGCGCGCTCCAGCGCCCCGTAAGACACGCATTCAGGACCAGTGTGGCGATGCCAAGGGTCTTGTCGGAGCTTGATTCCGATGGTCGGGCAGGGGTTGGGGATTGCTACGCTGCGCGCAGCTTCAAGAGCGTGATCTCTGAGGGCGCCGCCAGACGCATGGGCGGACCCCAGTAGCCGGTGCCGCGGCTGACGTAGATCATCGTGTCTTTAAAGATGTGCAGTCCGGCAGTGAAGGGCTGGGCCAACCAGACAAAGAAGCTCCAGGGGGCAAACTGGCCGCCGTGGGTGTGGCCAGAGATCTGCAGGTCATAGCCCTGACCCGCCGCCGCAAAGACCGAACGAGGTTGATGGGCCAGCAGCAGCTTGAAACCAGCCTCGGGTGCCCCTTTGATGGCCGCCGCCGGGTCTGAATCCTGACCGGGGATGTTGCCGCCCTGCTGGAGGTCGGTCACACCGGCCACCACAACGCGCTCCTGGTCATGCTCGACCACCTGGTGTTCATTGAGCAAGACCTTCATCCCCAGGCGCTTGACGGCGTCGATGCAGCGCTGACCGCCCCAGTAGTACTCGTGGTTGCCGGTGACGTAGAAGGTGCCGTGCTTTGAGGCGATGTCTTTGAGCGGCTGAAGGTCATCCCAGCGCTCGCGCACATCTCCGTCGATCAAATCGCCGGTCACGGCCACCATATCGGCGTCGAGCGTGTTGATGCGGTCCACCACGGTCTGCACAAAGGGGCGCCGCACGGTCGGGCCCACGTGCACGTCCGAGATCTGGACCACTTTAAAGCCCTCCAGGGCCCCAGGCAGACCCTTGACCGGGATATCGACCTCGACCACTGCAGGCTCGCGCCGCGCGTTGACGTAGCCCACCGCCGAGAGCGTGCCGCCGACGCCCAGGATGCCAGCGTTGGTCGCGTTGGTCAGGAAGGCGCGCCGTGAGGGGTCCACGCCACCGTGCTCTTTGGGCACGCCCTCGACCGCCACCTTCTTGATTTGGCGTCGCTCGCTGCGTCCAAAGAGGTTCATGAGGCCAACCACAAGGTCGCGCCCCAGCGTCATAAAGAAGACCAGGCACAAGAGCCCCATGTGGACGTACGCGATCCAGAAGATGCTGTCGGTCCACTCGGGCCGGTCAAGCTGCCGCCCGAGCCAGAAGACCAGCGGCACCGTCGCCCCGAGCAAGAAGATCGACGCCCAGGCCACGCCCTTCCAGGGGTGTTCCAGCTTGGCGGGCTTGATGAAGCGCCACCCCAGATAAAAGTGGGCTCCAAACCATATCGAAAGCGCGATGATGAAGAATGTTGGCACGTTGACCCCCCTACGCTACTGATACCAAAATGCAGACGTCCGACTTCATTTTGGTATGACTATGATGCTTTTGCTCTTGCTGCCGTTGCTTTGAACCCGTAAACCACAAAGTCCAGACTGTCCTGGCAACGCTGCCGTATCCCCCATCGGGTGGCATCCCCAAGGATGTCGCAACCCGGTGCCATCGGCATCGGCACTCAACAATGGGTTTTAAACACAGAGCCTCTGTCCACAAGGAGAACACAATGTTGCACCAAAGAGACCCCTGGCGCGTATCCCTGCACGGGGGACACAGCGGACAGTTCTGTGATCACGCCGAGGACAGCCTCAGGGAGGTCCTCCAGGCCGCCGTCGACTTTGGCTACCACACCTTTGGTGTCAGCGAGCATGCGCCGCGCACCATGGCGCGGTTTCTCTACGACGAAGAAAAAAATCGGGGGTGGACGGTCGAGACCCTGGCACAGATGTTTCAGGACTACCAAACCACCCTGGCGGCGCTGGCCGAGGAGTTCAGCGACCGCTTGATTGTCTTGCGCGGCTTTGAGTCCGAGGTCGTCCCCACCGAAGACTACATCCGCAACACCCAGCGCTGGCGAGCCCAGATGAAGCCTGACTTCATCGTCGGCTCGGTCCACCACGTACACCAGCTCATCATCGACGGCCCGCCAGACTCATTTGCCAAAGCCATGGAGCTGTGCGGCGGCCTGGAAGCGCTGGCGGTCGAATATTACCGGCTGCTGGCGCAGATGATCCAAGATCTCCAGCCCGAGGTCGTGGGACACTTTGACCTCATCCGCAAAAAGGCAGGCCCCCACGGCAACGTCGACACCCCCACCACCCGCAAAGCCGCGCGCCTTGCCCTCGACGCCGCCGAAGCCCACAACTGCATCCTCGACCTCAACACCGCAGGCTGGTCCAAGGGCCTGCCCACCGCCTACCCGGCCCCCTGGCTCCTGGCAGAAGCCAACCGGCGTGGCCTGGGCTTTTGCTTTGGCGACGACAGCCATGGCCCCAGCACCGTGGGGCGCGACATTGAGCGCGGCCGCGACTACCTTTTGGACAACGGCATCACCACCATCACCGGGTTGACCAAAGAAGACGGCCAGGTGGTGCGCCGCACGTGGTCGCTGGTGTGACATTGCTCATATTTAAAGTCCAATTGTAAAACAAAGCCATACAGTGACATAAACCAAATATCGCTTCACAAACCACCGCCTGCCGCTAGCCTCATATCCTGTGCTGGGATTCAATCCGTGGTCTGGTCATTCGATGTAAAATCGACGCAAAGCATGACAACAGACCGCCGCAGGAGACACGAATGAGCACAATCTGGAGATGTGGTCTGGCGTTGGCGCTGGTGGCGTCGACGACCGTGGTGGCGTGCCAGGACGACCTCACCTACAGCGCATCGGAGGTTCAGGCGCCGACGGGAGACAACAACGCCCGGCCCTTGCCCAACCCCAACAACCCCGACAGCCCCGACGAAGACCCGTTCCCGCCCGAAGAACCCATGCCCGAAGCAGGCCCCAATGGGTTGCTGTGGAGTTCAAATCCGCTTGAGGCGCCCGTCATCGAGCAAACCGTCCCGCGTTGGGGCGGCGGTCTGCACCTGTTGATAAGCTGGCAGGGGCTGATGGACCTGGGCCCAGACGGCGTCCTGGACGCGCGAGGCGTTCAAGGCCGCAGCACCAAGGCGTTGCTGAGCTTTGATGAGCAAGGCACGCTCTTGGACAAACGCATTGTCGTGCGTGGGCAAAGCTCAACCAGGGGACAGATTTTGCCGCTCGACGCCGACAAGCGGCTGAGCTATCCGCGCGTTTAGACCAAGGCGTGCGTGCACCCTGATATGATATGCAATATCATCCACCATTTGCTACA
>CAKZKQ010000368.1 GCA_937123825.1 uncultured Pseudomonadota bacterium | reverse complement strand
GGCAGGGCGCTGGGCAAAGAAAGCACCGAGCGGGAGAAGCTGGGTGATAATGATGCGGCGGCCGCCGAGATCGACACTGTGGCGGGACGCGTCGCTCGGCCGATGGTGTGGCTGGGAGACGGCCAGGGCGGGTTTGAGGTCGGTCAGAGCTTTATGGGAGTCTACGGCAACGACATCGCCATGGCAGACTTCAACGATGATGGCCGCCTGGACGTCTTTATGGCCGGTGGCGATGAGACGACTGTGCTGCTTGGTCTTGGCAACGGCACCTTTGGAGAGACCGGTCAGGCGTTCAACCAGGGAGAGCACCGCACCCCGGGTGTGGTCGCCGACGACTTTGACGGCGACGGCATCCTGGATGTGCTGGTGGCCGGGCTGGGAGACGCCACGCTGTGGTCAGGGATTGGGGATGGCACCTTTGACGGCGTGCTCCTTGAGGACAATTTCTTTTCTGCAGATCGGCTGATCTCCGGCGACATCAACGGCGACGGCCTGCCCGACGCCATCTCCACGGGCTCAACCTTCATCCGTATTGCCCAGGGGGCCGTGTTGCAGCCCCAAATCTGCGACTGAGCCGCTTCGGTTTTCATCGCGTGGGGTAAGGGGTTTCATCGCCTTTGCCCTTGAAGCACACACCACCGTGTCCACCCTCTGCGCTCCACGGGGTCATAAGCCAGGTTCATCCAGGCTCGCCCCCAACGCCGGAGCCCGCGATGATTCAAGACGACTTTGTCATGCGCCAGATTGCTCGCCTTGCCCAGGCGCTCAGAAAAGTCATGGGCCTGCGGCAGGCCGAGCGTCTGGACGACGCCCTGCAAAGTCTCGACGAGGCCTACAAAGACGAGTTTGCCCTCGATCGGGCCACCCTGATGATGCTCTCGGCCTCCAGCCTGCGCGTGCTGCTGGCCCAAAACCATGCCCCCGAAGATCTCGACGCGTTGATGGGCCAGCTTGCCCTCTTGCTTATGGAAGAAGGACACATCCGCGCGGCGTTGGGTCAGCAGCGTCAAGCGGCGGCGTGTTGGACTCGAGCAGCGTCGATTCTGGAAGGGGTTGCGGGCAACAATGAAACGCACATGGAGGCGTTGATGCAGTGCCGCGCGCTTCTGACCCGTGTTTGACGCAACAAAAGGGCCACAGATGCTTCTCTAGAAGGTGAGCAGGGCAGCAGGTGGCGCCCGTTTGACTCGTTTTTGCATTGCGGCCTGCGATGGTTCGTCCGAGAGGGGCGGTGTCGGGGGCGAGAAGTCATCTCAGGAGAGCAAGAGATTGAGAGTTAGACTGTGTGCAACGTTGATGGTGGCGATGGGGGTGGTGGCCTGCTCCAGCCCCAACGCTTTGAATGTCAATGAAGACTCCGGGTTGACCATTGGGAAGGTGGCGCCGCTCTCCCATGGTTCGTCCAACCGGCAAATGGGCTTTGAACTCAGCCGCGACAAGCCGTTTGGGGACGGGTTCATGATGCAGGAGAACTTCTTCTGGTCGCTGCGGCAGGTGAAGGTGGGTCAGCGCGCTTTCTGGTTGCCCGATGAGATGGTGCGCTCTCCGAGCAACGCCTCGGGTGTGGCGGCGGTGGTTTCTCCGGTGGACCTCAAGTGTCAGGTCAAGGATGACCTTCGGTGCACGTTTGAGCTTGTGGTGTCGATCAGCAAGCGCTTCGGGGACCGTGGTCCCGAGCCCGATCCGACGCTGGCGGTGGGCCACCCCGGGAAGGTCTTTGCGGGCATGTTTGCCGATGACGCGTTGTGGAAAGAGGGCGCCGAGCGCCGTTACCGGGTCTTGGAGCCCGCAGGAGGGCTGGCGGAGCCTTCGGCGGTGCTCTTCAGGCGCGCCTACACGCTGCGCAGCGGCGATGGTGCGTTGGAGATCGAGCCTGACGGTGAAGCACAGTACCCCGACGCCGATGCTCTGGTGGCGGTCTTTGGCCCCGGTCGTTACACGATCTCGCTCAACGACGGGAACTGGTTTGAGTCGGTGAAGGCTGGCGAGAGCGACGACTTCATCAAGCCGTTGCCCTCCCCGTGATCCAAGGCGCCTGGCGACATATTGCCAGGCGATGGTGGGGCAGGGGAGGCTCAGCGGCCTTTGAAGTTGGCGGCGCGCTTCTCCAGGAAGGCGCTCATGCCTTCGGCGCGGTCCTCGGTGGAGAAGCAGGCGGCGAAGGCGGCCGCTTCGCGGTCGCAGGCGCGCTCCAGCGCCATGTCGGCGCCCGCCATGATGACGCGCTTGGCCTGGGCGATGGCCACGGGGCCTTTGGCGGCGATCTGGGCGGCGGCCTCTTTGGCGGTCTTCATCAACTCATCCTGAGGCACCACGCGGCTGACAAGGCCAATGCGCAGGGCCTCGTCGGCCCTGATCATGCGGCCGGTGTAGATGAGGTCGCTGGCCACGGCGCGGCCCACAAGGCGCGTCAGGCGCTGGGTGCCGCCAAAGCCGGGGATGACGCCCAGGTTGACCTCGGGCTGACCAAAGCGGGCCTTTTCGCCGGCGATGAGCATGTCGCAGGCCATGGCCAACTCGCAGCCGCCGCCAAGCGCAAAGCCGCCCACGGCCGCGATGACGGGCACGCGCAGGGCTTCGATGCGGTGAAAGAGGCCCTGGCCCTTGCGCGCAAAGACTTCTGCGGCGGCGGGATCCATGTCGACCATCTCGGAGATGTCGGCGCCGGCCACAAAGGCCTTGCCCGCGCCCGAGATGATCACGGCGCGCACATCGGCGTTGTCCTCAATGGCGGCCACAGCCTGGGCCAGCTCGGTGAGCGTGGCGGCGTTGAGGGCGTTGAGCGCCTTGGGGCGGTTGAGTTCGATGTGGGCGACGTGGTCTTCGACGCTGAAGTTGATGTTTTCAAAGTTCATGGTCATCAGCCCTTCTTGCTGTAGTCATAGAATCCACGGCCAGACTTGCGCCCGAGCCACCCGGCATCGACGTACTTGCGCAGCAGCGGGCTGGGCCGGTACTTGCTGTCGCCCAGGCCGTTGTGGAGGACCTCCATGATGGCCAAACAGGTGTCGAGGCCGATGAAGTCGGCCAGCGTCAGCGGGCCCATGGGGACGTTGGTGCCCAGCTTCATGGCGGTGTCGATGTCCTCGACCGAGCCGATGCCTTCCATCAGGGTCTGGACGGCCTCGTTGATGTAGGGCATCAGGACGCGGTTGACGATGAAGCCGGGGTAGTCCTGGGCCACGACGGTGGTCTTGCCCATCTTCTCGGCCAGCACGCGGGTGGCCTCGTAGGTTTCGTCGCTGGTGGCCAACCCGCGGATGATCTCCACCAGCTTCATGATCGGCACCGGGTTCATGAAGTGCATGCCGATGACTTTGTCGGGCCGAGCGGTGGCGGCGGCGATGCGTGTGATGGAGATGCTGGAGGTGTTGGTGGCCAGCAGCGCGTCGGGGCGGCAGCACTCATCGAGGCTCTTGAAGATCTTCAGCTTGAGCGCTTCGTTCTCGGTGGCGGCCTCGACGACCATGTCGCAGTCGGCCACGGCCGTCAGCTCGGTGGCGGTGGTGATCCGGCCCAGCGCCGCTTCTTTGTCTTTGGCGCTGATGCGCTCCTTTTTGACCAGCTTGCCCAGCGAGCGCTCGATGGTGGCCATGGCCTTGTCCAGCGCATCTTGGTTCAAGTCGGTCATCACAACCTGCAGGCCGCTGGTGGCGGCCACCTGCGCGATGCCGTTGCCCATCTGTCCTGCGCCCACGACGCCCAGCTTAGAAATTTCCGTCATCTCTCGCCCTCCTTGAGTCGGTCTTTGGTGATCTTTTGCCAAAGCGGACCCGGTTTATAACGCCAGAGGCTGAAACTCAAGGTCGGTTTGCCAGGAAAGGGGCGTGGATCACCGCCTTGCCCCTTTGGTTGCCCTCAATCCGCTGGAACAATGCCATCCCAAAGACCTGAGAGAGGCTTTTAATGCAGTCAACACCAGAAAAGTACAGCGCGTTGTGGTTCTAAATGGGACAATGGTGGGATCATTACGGCTCATTGGGCTGCGTAAGGCCCCACAATTGGGATCATCACGGCTTATTGGAGGGGGTTTTGCTGACCAAATGGGATCATTGCGCCGCATTGCCTGGGTCCAGGGTGGTCCAAGAGGTTCAAGGAGCCCTCATGACGTGGATTTGAGACGCTGGAGCATATGGGTCCTGGGCCGTTGTCTGGTTTGGAGGCTTGTTGGGCCAGTGTGAAGGCCAGATGGGCGTCGTTAGGGGGCAGTGAAAGGGCGGCGGTGGGTTGTGAGCTGCCTTTGGGGTCAAAGCAGATGAGTTTGGTCGAGTCGTGTCCGGCGCTTTGGTGTGATGAGGGACACAGTGTGTCCATCATTCAGTTTTCAAACTCGTCGCCGCCGGGTTCATCATCTTCGGGCTCGGGGTTTGGTTGGGGTTCAAAGAGGGGACACTCTTCGTGGCGTGCAAATTCTCCGTCGAGCATGTCATAGAATTCGCCCGCAGGCTCTTTTTGGCAGACTTCCAGATAGTTGCTCAGCGCCCTTTGGGTTTCAAAGGAGAACTCTTCGAAGGAGCTGGGCAGTTGGATGATCAGGTCTTCACTGACCGCAACAGCTTCAAATGTGCCTGTTTCGATGGGCAGGCAACCTGCAAGCCAGTATTGACCATTGACAATCCTTACAGGTGTCAGGAACGATTCGCTGTTGTAAATGCAATGGCTCTTGATTGAACCACCAACCGGCATC
>CAKZKQ010000367.1 GCA_937123825.1 uncultured Pseudomonadota bacterium | reverse complement strand
GAATTGTTTGGTTTTGGCGTCAGGCCAGTGGCGGCTTGAAGGGTCTTATAGCGCTGCTATGGCTTCGCTCCCCGTGAAGCGTCTGACATCCATTATTGCTCGCCCCAAATCTGTGGCCTTATCGCTGAGAACTTCAGCCCCTGGACCTCATCATTGCTCGCCCCAAAGCAAGCCTTTCATCTGCATTTTGGTATCAGGAGACCGAGACGGTGCGGGCGACGCGCATGCCGAGGGTCTTGAGGCGCCTGTGGGGCGCGCTGTGGCCTCGGTTGGCCAGGCGACAGAGCTTGGCGGACGAAGAGAAGCACCCGCCGCGATAGACGCGCGTGAAGCCGTCCTGGGCGCCGAGCGGGTCGGTGTCTTCGCCATCGGGCCTGGACTCGTAGCGGTCCCAGCACCACTCCCAGACATTGCCCAGGACATCGTGCAGACCCCAGGCGTTGGCTTCTTTTTTGCCCACGGGCTGGGCCTTGCGGCGGCTGTTGTTGTCGTACCAGGCGATGTTGCCCAGCACGCCGTAGCGGGCGTCGGTGCACTCGGCGCGGGCGGCAAGCTCCCACTCGGCTTCGGTGGGCAGGCGGTAGCCCTCTTTGTCCAGCCCCGCAAAGACCACCTTTTTGCAGGTCATGCCTTTGCCGGGCGTGCCCCGAACCCCCACAAAGCGGTAGAGGGGTTCCAGGCCCTCTCGCTCGGACAGGGCGTTGCAGTAGGCCAGCGCCTCGTACCAGTTGATGAACTCAACGGGGCACTGATCGGACTCGTTGCGGAAGAACGAGGGGTTGTTGCCCATGACATCGATCCACTGCGCCTGAGTGACGGGCGTGCTTTGGATGATGAAGCTGTGGGTGAGGGTGATCAGGCGCGGGTTTTCGTCGTCGCCGCGTCCGGGCTCGCGCTTGCCCGACCCCATGGTGAACTGGGCCGGGGCCACCGAGACAAAGCCCTCGGGGATGAACTGGGTGGGCTCGTGGGCCTGACGCAGGCGTTCGGCGGCGGCGGTCGTCAACTCAAAGGTGTCGGTGACGACGATGGGCGCCGTGGTGCGCACGTCGGGGCGGTTGATGGCCTCTTCGAGGGATTCCAGAAAGGCCTTGGCGTCCGGGTAGCGCTGGCGCACGTCGCGGGCGGTGGCCAGCGCGATGGTGGGCCACAACGGCGAGGCCTTGAGTTGGGGCGAAAAGTCCAGGTCGCCGCGGATGTGCCGGATGACATAACCGTAGACATTCTGGGCCTGAACAACGGGCTCGCCGGTGAGCATCTCGGCCAACACCAAGCCCATGGCGTAGACGTCCAGGGCGGGGGTGACGAGGCCGGACTCAAAGTACTCGGGCGAGAGGTAGTGCGGGGTGCCGACCTTCTGACCGGTGGGGGTCAGGCGCGGGCCTGGGGACGGGGTGCCGGGGCCGTCGTCTTCGTCGGCCAGCCGGGCGATGCCAAAGTCCAGGATCTGCAGGACCTCGCGGTTGCGGGTCATCCGAGTCAAAAAGAGGTTTTCGGGCTTGATGTCGCGGTGGACGATCCCCAACTCGTGGGCTTCGTAGAGGGCCTCCAGGCAGTCCATGAAGAGGGGCAGCGCCCTGTCGGGGGACATGGGGCCGCGGTCTTTGATCTCAACACCCAGGTCATGGCCGTGGAGCAATTCCATGACGATGAACGGGCGGCGCTGGTCAATGAGGCCAAAGTCGTAGAGCGTGACAACGTTGGGGTGGCGCAGGCCTGCGATGGCCTTGGCTTCGCGCAGGAAGCGCTCGCGGACCCGAGCGCTGTGACCAGGGAACATGACCTTGATCGCCACGGGGCGCTCCAGCGGGTGCTGGACGCCAGAGAAGACCGCACCGAAGCCGCCCTCCCCCAGGAAGCCGGTGATCTCGTATTGGTCTTTGAGGACGCCATCTGGGGGCACGAGGCCCGAGAGATGAGCTGGCCAGGGATGTCCTTTCTGGTTGGTCATATCGAGGCAGAAGCCTTTGCGCTCCTTGGTCTGCGCGGTGTCATGCTCGGTTCTACACCGGATTGTCCCTGAAACCCAACGTTTCTGGACCAACCGGGACCTGTCGGCGGGGTCTGGCGAACTTAAAGAGGCGGCGTTCCCCAGCCCCAAACTCAAAGGCGGGGGTCATCAACCCTCTCTCCGTCGCCGTTGGCTCCCCTTGAACGGATCGGGTCTGGTCTTAGCAGATGATGGCCGTCGGTTCCACGCACCAAATACAGATCTTTTCGCATCCGGGCGCGTTTAAAGGGCCAACGACCACGAATCGGCGGCCGCAAGGCAGGTCGCCACACCCCGGAGGCCTCCATGAACACCCCACAAGCCAGCTCGCCGCGACGGATCGCGGCCTGGGCTGGCGCGCTCTTGCTGACGCTCTTGATGGCGCCCTCGATGGCTTCGGCCACGGGCTTGCTCTTGCCCAGTGACGAAGCACTGCCGCCGCTGGCGATCAAGAGCCACCGGGTCAAAATCGACATCACCGACCAGGCCTCGGTGACGCGCGTCGAGCAGGTTTTTGTCAACCACACCGACCGCCAGCTTGAGGCCACCTTTTACTTCCCGGTGCCGCTTGGAGCCACGGTCAGCGACTTTTCACTGTGGATCAACGGCCGCAAGACCCCCGGCGCGGTGCTGGAAAAAAACAAAGCGCGCCAGATCTACGAGCGGATTGTCCGCCGTGTTCAGGATCCGGGGTTGGTCGAGTACATGGATGGGTCGATCTTCCAGGCTCGGATCTTCCCGGTGCCAGCCAAAGGCGAGCAGAAGGTGGAGATCGCCTACGCGTCGATTTTGGAGCAGATTGGGCCGATGCGGCGCGTGCTTTACCCGCTTAAAACGGGCAGGACGGCCGCGCGCCTGATGCAGGACTTTACGGTGGAGGCACACATTGACTCTCGCGCCCCGCTGGCGGCGATTTATTCGCCCACCCACCGCGTGGACGTGCACCGAAAGAGCGATCACAAGGCCATCGTGGGTGTGGAGCAGACCGCCGCGGACCTGGAAGAGGACTTTTTGCTCTACATCGGTACGACGGACGACGACGTGGGGCTCTCGCTCTTGACGCACGACCCGGACGGTCCAGGTGGTAAGGATGGCACCTTTTTGATGGTCCTGGCCCCGACTTTTGGGGATGAAGACGAAGCGTTGCCGCCCAAAGCGGTGACCTTTGTGGTGGACACCAGTGGCTCCATGGCGGGCGACAAGATCGTGCAGGCCCGTAAGGCGTTGTCGGCCTGTTTGGGCAAGCTGCGCCCGGAGGATCACTTCAATGTGGTGTCCTTTTCGACCTCGGTGCGCAAGCTCTTTCCCAAACCGGTCCAGGCCAGCGCCGACCGCATCGAGGAGGGGATGGCCTTTGCCCAGAACCTGGAGGCGGCCGGAGGGACGGCGATTTCGGACGCGCTCGATGAGGCGTTGGCGGGCAAGCCCGCCGGTCAGATGCCCCACTTTGTGCTCTTTATGACCGACGGTCGCCCCACGGTGGGCACCATTGAGCCCAACGAGATCCTCAAGGAGATCCGCTCCAAGAACGGCCACAAGGCCCGCGTCTTCACCTTTGGGCTGGGCTACGACGTCAACCCGATCCTGCTTGACAGCGTGTCGCGCGAGCACCGGGGCTACAGCGATTACGTGCGCCCCAGCGAGGACATCAAGGTCAAGGTCACCGGCCTCTACAACAAGCTGGCCTACCCGGTCATGACCGACCTTCAGATCGACTATGGCACCCACCACGTGCACGACGTCTATCCGCGCCAGTTGCCAGACCTCTTTCAGGGCGGTCAGGTGGTGGTCATGGGGCGCTACAGCAAGGAGCTGCCCACGACGATCGCGCTCAGCGGCACGCGCGGGGGGCGAGCATTGACGGTGACCTTTGATGAGATCGCGCCGGGTCAGGGCGACGCCAACAAAGACGCCGCCCACGCCTTCATCCCCAAGCTCTGGGCCACGCGCAAGGTGGGTTATTTGCTTGAGGAGATCCGGGCCAACGGCGAGCTGAAGGAGTTGAAGGACGAGGTGGTGCGGCTGGCGACCACGTATGGCCTGGTGACGCCCTACACCAGCTATCTGGCCGTGGATGACAGCGAGTTTGAAGGTCAGCCTGCCCCAAGGCCTGGTGTGGTGCAGGGTGGCGCGGGTGACTTTAAGGAGTACGAGTTTGAGGACTCCCTGGTGGAGGGGAACCTGCGGCGCGACAGTCGGAATTACGGCGCACGTTGGCAGCGCGATGAGGCGCTCAGCGGCAAAACGCCAGTGATGGCTCCCAGCGCGTTGTACTCACCGACGCTGTGGCCGCAAGTCACGGCGCCTTCGAC
>CAKZKQ010000366.1 GCA_937123825.1 uncultured Pseudomonadota bacterium | reverse complement strand
GGGGCGTGGGGGGGGGGGTTGGGGGGGGTGGTTGGGGCTCGAAGAGGGTTGGGGGGGGGGGTGGGGGTTGGTTTGGGGGCAGGGTAGGCGGCGAAGCTCGCCTTCCTGCCGACCTTTGTCGGGGCAACGGCGCTGATTTTTAAATTTGAAGGGCCGCTTGGCCAGCGGGCTGTCGCCGCCTGCCTTCGCCTTTCATTGGTTTGCAATGGCGCTGGTTTTTAACTTCCAGGGCCGCTCGGCCAGCGGGCTGTCGCCGCCTGCCTTCGCCCCAGAAAGTCGTCGTCTGCGTTGCTTGATTTTGTGTGGGGCATATATGAAGATGTTAGGTGGGTTGAAGGGTGTGCAGGGCCTGGTTTTGCGACGCACCCTTTGTCAGTGCGATGTCTGGATGAGGACGGTATGACGGTTGATGGTCGTTTGATGGTGTTGGTGGCCTTGTTGGCGCTGCCGACGGCTTCGCTGGTGGGATGCTCGGGGGCCGAGGTCAAGGGGGACAAGAAGCCCAAGAAACCTCAAGTCCTGCGCGGCGCGGACCGCTACCCCAATGAGGGGCTGATCGTTGTGAAGGCCGACCTCAACGCGGACTCCATCCCGGATGTCTATTCGGTTTATGAAGAGAAGCCCGCTGAAGGCGGCGCCCAGCCGGAGCGCGTCCTGGCCCGCAAGGAGATCGACGTCAACTTTGACGGCGCTGTGGACATCTGGCGCCACTACAACGACGGCGACAAGCTCACCAAGGAAGAGTTGGACTACAACTTTGACGGGCGAGTGGATGCGGTGAACTTCTTTGACAAGGGGGCGCTGGTTCGCAAAGAGCTGGACGTTGAGTTTGATCAGGCCCCTGATGTCTTTAAGTTCTATAAAGACGGCGAGCTGATCCGCGTGGAGCGCGACACCGACAACAACGGGCGGATTGACTACTGGGAGTACTACGAGCGCGGCGTTTTGGACCGCATCGGCCGGGACAACAACGGCGATGGCCGTGTGGACACCTGGCAGGAGCGCTGAATCCTTCCCCTTTGCCGCCTTGATGGCCCTTTGAGCGCTGCTTGCCCTTCCCTTTTACTTTCTTCTTCCCATTGAACAACACCGTTGCTCTTCGCCAGCGTTGCCTGGTCGGGGATTGGTGCGCTTTGGGGCGACCTCAGACGAGTGTGGGCGCCTTGGCGAAGGGGTGTGTTTTGTCTGCTTTGAAATGCTCTATTTGGGCGCCAGAAGCGGCTCGAAGGCTGGGGCCATGTCGTTGGGGATGAGGCGGTAGACGGTTTGCTGGCCGGGTTCGGAGTGGATGACAATGTCCAGCGGGCCTCGGGCTCGGGAGACTTGCAGGCGAGCAGATGAGCCGGGGGTTTTCCAGGGCACTGTGGGGTGGTGGGTGAGCCTGTCGCCGCGCAGCAGGCCCGCCTTGGCCGCTGGCCCTTGGGGATCGACGTCCATGACCACGTGCGCGCCGTGGGCGTCCTGGCCCAGCGTCAGGCCAAAGTAGGGCACCGCTTCGCTGCGCTTGACCATGGAGAGCCCCAGCTTTTGCAGCCCTTGTGCCAGCGGCAACGGCTCGGCCCCTTCCACAAAGCGGTTCCAGAAGGTCTCCACGTCCACAAAACCCTCCTGACGCAGCGCTTCAAGGATGTCTGCGGGGCCGTAGGCCAGCCCTGCGGCCGCCATGTCGGACATCAGACGCCTGACCAGGCGCTCGTGGCCCCAGTGGCCCTGGGGCGATCTGGGGGCGTGGGCGTCGATGAGCATCGCCAGCAGCGCGCCTTTGTCGTAGGGGAGGCGCCGGGCCGCCTGGGAGGTCCAGTAGCGGTCTTGAACGGCGCTGGCCAGGAGCTTCAACGCCAGCGGGTTGCGGTAGTAGTGCCCGACCAACTCTTCCATCCTGGAGCGCCACCAGTCTTTGGTCGCCAGCCCCGCCCGAACCACGCTGACCAGCCCCACGTAGGTCGTCAGACCCTCTTTGAACCACAGTGTGCTGAACTGGGCCTCGGGGCGGTGGATGAGCAGGTGGCCGTTGAGGGTGTGGAAGAGTTCGTGGGAGAGCAGCTCCAGCAGCGACCGACGCTCAAGGCCCGCGCCGACCTCCAGGACCACGCCGCCTCGGCGCCCTGCGCCGTCTCGGGCCTGTCCGCGTTCATCGCCGAGCACGATCACCGAGAGCGCGTCGGTGCCCCGTGGCCAGCGCCAACCGCTTGGCAGGTAGGCGCGCTGGACGGACGCCAGACGCGCGGCGGCGCTGACCAGCGCCTGATCCTCCATCGGCAGCGGTCCGCCCAGCGCCACCTGCATGCGGCGGCCATCGGAGAGTTCTTCTTCGTAAATCCGCAGATCACCGGCCACCAACACAGAGTCGAGCATGTGGCCGGGGTCGTGGGCCACAAAGCGCCAACGGCGCGCGCGGCGGCCTTCGACCTGGGTGCCAAAGAGCGACCATGTGGACACGGTGGTCCAACGCGCTGGCGCCAGGACCTCGACCGAGAGCGCACCAGCCCCCTTGAAGACCGGCACCACCCAGGCCCCCTGGCCGTAGATCAGCGCCCCGCGTTGGCTTTGAATCCGCACGCCGTGGATGGCGCGGGCGGGCACCCGGCCTGCGCGCACCCCGTAGCTGACCTCAATGGGCTCCTGACACGCCCCTCGCTCTATCCCCAGGCGGCCACCGCCCAGCGCCTCCAGGGCCAACTCCTGGCCTGCGCAGCGGGCCTGGAGACCATCGATGTGGTTGCTGCGGGCCTTGCCATCGACCCAGACCGAGGGCACGGCCAGGACCAGCGTGTCGGGAGGGTCGGGGAAGCGCGCCAGCACCTCCAGGCGCTCAAGCTCGGGGCGAAGCGTGACTTCGTAGTGTCCGGTGACAGGGATGCCGGGGCCGGGGGCGATGACTTCGGGGGAGGTTTCGGCGACGGGCTCACCCGTGCCGGCCTGGGAAGCGGGTGCGGCACAGGACATCAACGCCGCGCACCACAGCAGGAGCGCAGCGCCGCAAAGGGGCGTCCACAATGAAGGGAATGGGGGGGACATTCAGGGGCGGCCCTGGATCATGTGGGTGGCGCCAGGCTTGATGGTGAAGGAGTAGGTCTTGGTGACGCCGATGCTCTCCATCTTGAGCACAGCGCGGTGGCGGCCGGGGGGCAGCGGGATCTTGGCCTTGGGGGTGTAGCCGATGTCGCGGCCATCAAGGATGATCCGGGCCTGGGGTTTGGCGCCGATGGCCACATAACCGGGGCTGTTGTCCACGGGGGGCTTGTTTTCGACG
This sequence comes from uncultured Pseudomonadota bacterium, assembly GCA_937123825.1. GTDB lineage: Bacteria > Myxococcota_A > Bradymonadia > Bradymonadales > CAKZKQ01. The sequence goes on along the minus strand of CAKZKQ010000366.1, from coordinate 12,390 downwards.
GTCTTGTTGCCGCCGTTGTTGCCGCCGCCGTTGTTGCCGCCGTTGTTGCGGTTCTTTTCGGCCAGCAGGCGCTCTTTGCGCTTGCGGTCCTCTTCGGCCTTGCGACGCCGCTCAAGATCTTTGCGCTTGCGGTCGGCGGCGGTGGCCTTGTCGGGGTTGTTTTTGTCGTTGGGCTTGTCGTCTTTGGCGGCCACCACGGGCTCGGCCTTGTCGTCCTTCTCGACGAGCTTGCTGGCCATCGCCTCGGAGGCCTTCACGCCGGGGGTGAAGGTCTGCTTCCAGCGCTCGAAGCCGTCGCGGTAGACCTCGACGTCGTAGACCTTGCGGGCGTCCAGATCGGGCAAGGCCAGCGGGGTCTTGCCGCTCTTGACCAGTTGGCGCGTGCGCTCATCGTCGGCCTCGCGCTCGTAGACAGCCACATCGGCGCCCACCGGGTCGGAGGTGACCTCCAGCTTGACGCGCGCCGGGCGCATGGTGACATCGACCGTCTCGGTGGCGCCGTCAGCGACGGTCAACTCTCGGATCTCGTCCAGGAAGCCGTCTTTTTTGAAGATCAGGATGTACTTGCCGGCTTTGACGGGCGCGGTCAGCGGGGGGGCGCCGTCGAGCTTCTTGCCGTCCAGGGTGATGGTGGCGTCTTTGGGCTCAACCTTGACCAGGAGCTTGGCGCCGTCTGCCGGGGCGTCGGAGGCCTTGAGCTTGATGGGGATCTCGTAGTCCCCGCCGGGCTGAAGGGTCAACTTGTCGGTGGCGGGCTCGTAGCCATCGGCCGAGATCGTGATCTGGCGCTCGCCGGGATCCAGGTCGGCGACGGTGATCTCGCGCTGGTTGGGGCCGCTGTAGGCCACTTTGCCGTCGATGGTGACGCTGATGCGCTCGGCGTCGGCCACCTTGAGGCGGATTTGGACCTTGTCGGCTTCCAGAAGGCGCGGCAGGAAGTAAACGGCCGCGATGCCGCCAATGACCATGACCATGATGAGCGCCACCAGGGCGACGATCAGGCCGGTGCTGGAGCGGTGCGAGTGGCGCGCCTCCATGAGCGAGGGCGGCTCTTCGTCGGCCAGCGGCGCCGGAGCGGGCGCCGGACGCACAGGGGCGACCATGGCAGGCTCGGGCGGTTTGATCGCGGGCTCGGGCGACGGGGGCGGCGCGGGCGCGGTGGGCGACGGCGGCGGGCTGAGGCCCGCCAGACCGATCCTGTCCCACTCGATCGTTGGGTCGTCCTCGTCGTCGAGCGGCTTGTTCAAGTCCACGCCCATGACGTCGGCGCTGCTGGAGGCCGCAGCCGTGGCAAAGAGCGCGTCGTGGCTGGGCGCGGCGCTGGTGGGCTGAATGGACGCCGGGCCGCCCGCAAACGACAGCGGGCCTTCGGCGTACTGGCCACCGGTCGAGGCGGGCTCCTGGGACGGAGCGCCAAACTCGGACGCGGGGTTGATCTCGGCAAAGCTCGACAGCGATGCCGGACCACCTCGGCCGTAGATCTGGGTCTCGGGGTCCTCGGCAAAAGGATCCGAGCCCATGACCGGCTGGTGGGAAGCGCTGGTGGTCAGCGAGGCGTTGGCCGCCGCCGCACCGGCGCTGCCGAGCGTCTCGGCGTTGATGGTCCGGTAGTAATCGAGCTTTTTGCGCTCAAGTTCAATGTCGGCCACAAAGGCCGCTTTCATGTACTGCGCCAAATCCTTGGCCCCGTAGTACGACGACTGGTTGCGCATGAAGCGCTCCAGGGCGTCGTGGAACTCGCTGCCGCTCTGGTAGCGCTCCTCGGAGTTCTTGGCCAACGACTTCAGGACGATGTCCTCAAGCTCGCGCGGGATGTGCGGGTTGTAGAGCGTCGGCGGCGACATCTCGACCTTGCGGATCTTCTCCAGGGTGTCAAAGTCGCTGTCACCCAGGAAGAGACGGCGAGCGGTCAACAGCTCGTAGAGCACGATGCCCAGCGAGAAGATGTCCGCCCGGTGATCGACGTGCAGGCCGCGGACCTGCTCGGGGCTCATGTAGCTGAACTTGCCCTTGAGGATGCCCACCTGGGTCTGGCTGGACTTGCCCTGCGCCTTGGCAATGCCAAAGTCGATGATCTTCACGTCCCCTTCATGGGAGATGAGGATGTTCTGGGGCGAAATGTCGCGGTGGACGATGTTGAGGTCGTTGCCCGCCGCGTCCTTCTTGGCGTGGGCGTACTGGAGGGCCTCGCAGACCTTCATGATGATGTGGCACGACATAAAGATGTCGCCGCCCTCACCAATGTCCACCATCCGCTCCCACAGCGTCCGCAGATCCTTGCCGCTGACGTACTCCAGGGCAATGAAGTAGGACCCGTCGTGCTGACCCAGATCAAAGATCTGCGCGATGTTCGGGTGGTTGAGTTGACCGGCGATCTTGGCCTCATCAATGAACATCTTGATGAAGACTTCATCCTCGGCAATCGTGTCGAGGATGCGCTTGACGGCCAACAGTCGCTCAAAGCCTTCAACGCCAAACTGCTTGGCTTTAAAGACCTCGGCCATGCCCCCAACGCTGATGCGCTCCAGCAAGCAGTACTTGCCAAACATCACCGGCTTGGACAGAACTTCGTTTTCGGTGCTCATAGCCCCAGACAACGTCTTCACCATGTCTCCAGGAAGGATCATCGGCGTGTGGTCTGTCCTGACCCCACCATCGCCCACACACTCACGGGCTGGCCTCATCCTTGAGGGCGCCAAAATATCATTTCGGGAACGAGACTCTAAAAAAGCCCCGCATCAAAGTCAACTTGAGCCGACCCAACCCATCGCGGCCAATACCACACCGCGGGTCGGTCGATTGGTTGTATGCCGCCATGGACCATCTGGGTGAAAAAATCGTATCCCGATCGGCAAAAATCTCACACGGCGGACACATTTCACCCCAAGGCAACCCCAAACCGGCATAAAACCACCGCAACCCCCGCGCAAAAACCCACAAAGCCCCTGTGCCAATGACACAGAGGCCCGTTCTGAGCGTGTTGCGCTCCTTAGAAGGCGATCACTGACCCATGAGCGCCTCGGCCGGGTCCATCCGCGCTGCACGCAGCGCCGGCACCAACGCGCCCATCAAGCAAAAGAGCACCGCCCCCAACACGCCCACCACCAGGAACCACGGCTCCCAGGCAAAGAGCGTCTCGGGCTTGAACGGAAAGTCGGGGACCTTGAAGCCCATGATGCCGTCGGCAAAGATCTTGTCGATCCCCAGCGCAAACGCCCCGCCGAGCACGCACCCCGCCGAGCCGCCTATCAGCCCCACCACCGCCGCCTCCATCAAGATCAACGCTGCGATGGCCCCTCGCGTGGCCCCCACGGCGCGCATGACCCCGATCTCGCGGCGACGCTCGACGATCACCATCAAGAAGGTGTGCATGATGTTGACCGCCGCGATGATGATGATGATCACCGAAATCAACGAGAAGATCAGCGTGATGATCGTGATCACCAATCCGGCCCGCTGCGCGTCCTTGTAGTTGTCGTCCAGCGCAAAGCCCATCTCGTCGGTGGCGTACTGGGCCACCGAGGCCACCACGTCGTTGGCCGACGTCTCCACCAAAATGGAGTGGTACTGACCGCCGGCCTTGTCGCCCTTGAAGCGCTCATTGAAGCGCTTGACGTAGCCAATGGGCATCGTGGCGCCGATCCCGATGGCCTTGTCCGAAAAGCCCACAAGCTCAAACTTGCGCGTGATCGCCTTGCCCTGGGCGGCCTCCCCCAGATAACTGCGGCCCATCGTGCCGTAGAAGCTCACCCCCGCCAGCGCGTCCTCGCTCAGCCGGGGCATCTTTGACAGCGCCCCCTTGGTGCCGCGCATCGCTGTGTGCACCGAGCCGTTGTAGACCTCCAACAAGCGCGGGTTGGCCACCACTGGGATCGGTGTCTCGCAGCGCGCCGTGTCCACCGCACAATAACTCTTGCCAGGGCAATCCCCGTCGCTGACCGGGCGACCCCGGCGGTTGAGCTCGGGCGGCTTGCACTCGATCTTCTCGCAAACCTTGGCGCCGCCCTCACCGCTGCCTGTGCACAGCCGGCCATCGGGGCAGTCCGCGTCGCTGGCGCACGTGACCGCCTCGGCCTCCCAGTCCCGGAACTTGTCCTTCTGCGACAACTCCTTCGAAACCAGCTCCGAGGGGATCCCGTCGGCGATCAACTCCGCAAAGAAGTCGCGCCCCAGCAGCTCCTTGCCGCCCCAGACCCTGGAGGGAAAGGTCAGGCGCATCTTCGGATACACACCCGAGACCCCTTCCAACTCCCCCAGTTCCGCCACCGCACGATCATCGAGCTTGGGCCCGCCAAAGAGCCCGCCCTCGGTCTTGAAAGCGCCCACATCGTACGTGCGCGGCACAATCTCGATCTGGTTGATCACAAAGATCTTCTCCAACACCACCGTCTTGATCCCCTCGCCCAACGCCATAAAAAAGACGAAGGTCGAGATCCCCACCACGATGCCAAAACTGGAGAAGACAAAGTTCTTCTTGTTGCGCTTGAGGTTCTGCGCCACAAGACGCACCAGGCCACCCGGTCCGCTCATGCGCCTTCCTCCTGCTGCTGCTTGTCCAAAGCTTCCAACAACTGAGCCGGGCTGACCGGGTCGTTGGGCTCATCTGAAATCATCGCGCCGTCTTCCAGGCGCACCACCCTGGAGGCCATCTCCGAGACGTGCTCCTCGTGGGTAATGATCACCAACGTGATCCCCTCGGACTGGTTGAGGCGCTGAAAAAGATCCATGATCTGCAACCCTGTGCGCCGGTCGAGCGACCCCGTGGGCTCATCACAGAGAATCAACCGGGGACGGTTGAAGAGCGCCCGCGCGATGGCCACGCGCTGCTTCTGTCCCCCAGAGAGCTGACTGGGCTTGTCATCGATCTTCTCGCCCAGACCCACCAGACGCAGCACCTCACGGGCACGCTCGGCCCCGCCTGTCGCGTTGGGACCGCCAAAGAACCCCGGCAGCGTGACGTTCTCCAGGCACGACAGGTGGTCAAGCAGGTTGAAGTGCTGAAAGACAAAGCCGATGCGCTCACTGCGCAGCTTGCTCATCTGCGCATCCGAGAGCTTGGCGATGGACTGGCCAGCGATTGACACCTCGCCCTTCCAACCGCTGTCCAAACCGCCGATGACGTTGAGCAAGGTCGTCTTGCCCGACCCGCTGGTGCCCACGATGGCCACAAACTGCCCCTCGGGGATCTCCAGCGAGATGTCTTTGAGCGCCGTCGTCTGCCCGGCCCCTCGGCCGAAGGTCCGGCTCAAACCTTTGATTGAGATCATGCCCTTTTACTGGCCTCCACCCTGGTCCTTCTTCTCACCCCCGCCCTCTTCTTTCTTCTCGTCGGGGGACGCCTTCTTGTCTTCGCCCGCACCAGCGTCATCGCCGCCAGCGCCCGCAAAGGTCAGCGAGCCTTCGGCCGCCAGACCCTTGTTCTCCGGTTGGACGGAAACCAGGACCGTCAATTCTTTCTGAGGACCAAGAATGTCGCGCACCATCTTGCCGCCCACCAAACCAAGCTGCTGCTGGATCCTGGGCATGTTGATGTAGAGCCCCGAGGCCGTCTCCCCTTCGAGCAGCGACGTGGTCGCCTCCCCAGAGATCTGGTTGCGCAGCTTGGGCGCATCCCCCATCAACATCGAACCAATGCGCTCATCGCCCAAATCCGTCGACGCCAACGTCAACAAATCGTCCTTGATGTAGAGCGCAAACGGCGGCGCGGTCATGCTCTCAGGGTCAAAACCCCAGACCTGCACCTTGCCCGGCAAAGTCCGACGCTGAATGCTGGTGCCCATCTCTTTGGTGATCCGGTCGAGCGTGTCGATCAACCGCTGCGGGTCCTTGACCTGAATGTGCAGCGCCAGGGTCACCACCTTCATGCGCTGGTTGGCACGGCGCGCCATGTACATCAACGGGTTGACCCCGTACACCGCCACCGCACCGTGACCAGTCAGGTTGTTGATCAGGTCCTTCTCCACGTCGATCTGGGTCGAAGACTTCAGGTTCCCCACGATCTTCTTGAAGTAGCGCTGCTGGCGCTCGGGCATCAGCTTGAAGTACTCGCGCCAGAAGATCTCGGCGTTGAGCGAGACGCGCAAAAAGGCGTACGCCTTGTCCATCACCAGGTGCTTGAAGCGCGGTGCCCCCTTGGAGGGCTTCTCCAGCCCCTTAAACCGCTCCAACGTCTCGGGCTGAACCCCAAAGAACGCCTTGCCGGTGGCCTGCTTCCCATCGGCCTTCCAACCAAAGCCCACCCAACCAATCTGCTCGCCCACAGCGTCCATGACCTCCTTCTGGTAGGTCTTGAGCGAGGGATCAAAGCCCTGGTAGAGCGACAAGAGTTTGGGCGTGTTCATGTACACCGACGCGGGCCAGCCATCGCCCACCTGCGCCTTGAAACCCTCAAAACCCGCGGCTTTGCTCAGGCTGGAGGCCTCTTCAACGGCCATCGCGTCCTTTAGAATCGCGCTGACGTCGCGCGCCTTCGCGCCAGACACCGCCGCCTGACCCACCATCACCGTCAAACCGCTGCCCAGATGGGCGTAGCCAAAGGAAACCCCCTTGTCCTCCACCACAAACGCGGTCTTGGAACCCTCCAGCGGCTTGGCCTGGACGTCCTTCATCCGGTAATAGCGCTTCAGGTTGGTCAACAAGCCCTTCTCAAAGGCCGCCTTGTCGGTCACATAAAAGAGCGCCACAGCCGCGTCCCGGTGGTAACCCACCGCAAACCCGCCGTCGGGGTGCAACCCGGCCTTCTCGTAAGAGGCCTTGTCCAGCACGTCCACTCCGGTGACCTGACGCACTTCCTGACGGTAGGCGTCCAGCGGCAAGCTGCCCGAAAACTTCTTCGAGAGCACATCGCCAGACTGACGCACGGCGTCCATGTCCACAAAGAACAACGCCAGGTCGGTCTGCGCAGGCAAACGCTGGGAAAAGACCGTCAGCCGCTCAGCAGGCGTGGCCGGGACGACCGTCCCCTCCTGGCTCTGGCCGCAACCACAACCCCCGCTGCAATCCACCAACGCCGCCGCCGCCAGCCACACCGCAGCCAACCACGCCAAACGCCGCCTCACCGTCATTCCATCCATCACATCCACTCCAACAAAAAAAGCTCCACCGCCTCAAAACCCCAGACCGGCAAAACGACGTCAAAAACAAAACAACGCGTGTCGCCAACATGCCACCAAGACCCGGCGAAGCCAAAACCCCAACTGCCATAAGTGAGCAGAGCGAACGCACCACAAGGAAGCGAGCGCAGCGACCGACCCCAAAGCAAGCCAAGCGAAGCGCCGACGACAGCACCAAAAGCAAGCGCAGCGCCGCGAACCGTTCACTCGAGCAGCGAGTGAACTCAAGGGTGTCGCGAGAGTGCAACGGTGTCAACCAGCGTCGTTCTTCCCCACAGGGGCAGACCACCGGCCGCCGTGGCGCATGGCGCGCCCTTCATCGACGAGCTTCAGCAGGTGCGCCAGCAGGCTGCGCTGGGCCAGCGGATAGAGCGACACAGGCACCTCGGGGTACGCCGCTGGCAAAAGCTCATCGGGGCGCAGCGGCGCGTCCGTCAACGCCCCCAAAACCAGGGCCTCACGGCGCAGCCGGTGCTCAATATAATGCCCCAGGTGACCCTCGACGTCCTCGATCAACCCGCCGTGGCTGGGCAAGAGCGCGGACAACCCCATCGCCTTGACCCTGCGCAACGAATCCAGATACGCCGCCATGTCCCCATCGGGCGGGTTGACGATGATGGTCCCTTGCGAGGCCACCAGATCCCCCCCGTAAGCCACCTTATGAGCACGCTCCACCAACGACAGGTGACCGCGCGTGTGCCCAGGGGTGTGCACCGCCCTGAGCCTGACGCCGCCCAGATCCAACTCTTGACCGTCTTCGATCTCCGTCCGCGGGCCGCTGGCCGCATCGGCCGAGAGCGCCACAAAGGTCTCCTCGTGACCGAACAACCCGGCGGCGCCCTCGCCACGATCCGCCCACCACCCCTGAATCGCCCCCACGGCGCCGATGTGATCGACGTGCTGATGGGTCAAAAAGATCCCTTCAAACGCCAACCCTCGGCCCAACAACGCCTCCATCGCCTCCAACAACCGCGCCTGCTCATTGGCATCGGGCGTCCCGGGGTCGACCACAATAAAACGCTGCTGACCGTGGATGAGGGCTGTGTTGGTGTGGGTGGCAGGAGGCAGTGTGGGCGTCTTGAGCGACAGCCAGGACCAGTGTTCGGGCAGACCGGCTTCAGCCATTGGAGGGCACCTCGGCAGACTGGGCCATCTTCAGGCGCGGCGGCCAGGGGCGGCCCTCTTCCCGGGCTTTGCGCGCGTCGCTCATCGCCAGCCGCTCGGCGCGGTTGCGCGGCACGGCAGGCAGCGGCGCATCTCCCACCGGGGCACCGCCGTGGTTCTTGATGGCCTTCTTCCAGTCCGCAAAGCGACCACCGCGCTCCCAGGCCTCTTTGGCCGCCATCCCCATCGCAAAGCCGCCCTGGGCCAGGCAATACTCGACCCAGGCCCAACGCGCCGAGGTCGAGCGCAGATCGATCTTGCGGCCCAGCTCACGGCGCAAAAACTTCAGCTTGGCCTCCACCGGCTTGATGCCCGCAAAAGGCTGGCGGTCAAGCGGCGTGTTGCGCTTGGCCACAAAGGTCGAGATCCCCATCGCCAACGACGCGATCGACGCCAACTCTCTGGAAAACTCAACAAGCTCCTCCAGATCCTCCTGGGTCTCCCCAGGCACGCCGATCATCATGTAGACCTTGAGCTTGCCCCGACCATGATCGCGCACCAACTCGGCAGCCCGGCGCAGGTGCTTGGCCCGAATGTGCTTCTTCATCATGATCCGCAGACGCTCACTGGCCCCGTCGCTGGCCACCGTAATCGTCCTGTACCCACCTTCCGTAAGCCAGTGCAGCAACTCCGGGGTCAATCGATCGGCCCGCAAACTCGAAAGGCTCACCTGCCTGCCAGACTCCACCAGCTCCTTGACCAAAGGCACAAGCTTGGGGTGATCCGAGACCGCTGCGCCCACAAGGCCCACCTTGGTGGCGTAGTCAGGCACGGTGTCGATGATCTGCTCGGGGCTGCACAGGCGCATCCCGCCGTTGGTCGAGCGCCGCATGACACAGAAGGTGCAAGCGCGGTGACAGCCACGCTCGCTCTCGACCAGGTGCATGTTGGACAGCTCCGTGTTGGGCGTCAGGATGGTGCTGTAGGCCGGCAAAAGCGACAAACTGGCCGCAATCACCGCCGTGGCCCGCTCGCCGTGGATCGACGGCACATAAAACCCCGGGCGGCGCGCCAACTCCTGAAGCAGCGCAGGCCTGTCCGAGTCCGCCCCTTCACAAATCAGGTCCATCAGCTCGCCGATGGCCTCTTCGGCCTCGCCCATGATGATGACATCGGCAAAGGGACCGGCTGGAACGGGGTTGGAGAAGGTCAACGGACCGCCCACCACCACCAGCGGCCACCCCTGGCCTCGCTCGCTGGCCAAGACCGGCACGCCCGACAAGCGCAAACACTCAAGGACGCCGGGCAACTCCAACTCGTAGGCCAAAGAGAAAGCGATCACGGGGCTGTCGCCGACGGGTTGGCGCGTCTCGTAGGTCACCAACGGGGCGCGGGCGGCTTTCCAGGCCTCGACGTCGTCGGGCAAAAAGGCGCGCTCGCACACCACCCCTTCGCGCTCATTGAGCAACCGATAGATGACCTGATACCCCAGCGAACTCATCCCGATGTGGTACGGGCTGGGGTAGGTCAACGCCACGCGCACAGGGGCGTGCTTGGTGATCGTCCCGCGCTCTTGGGCCAGACGATCGTCCATGATCTGATACAGCTTGCGGCGTTGTGCCATGTGATGTGGTGGTGTGTGAGGCTGTCAGGCGTTGCGGGAAACGGCCCGCTCCAGCTCTTCGTCGCTGAGCCCTGAGTGGCCGGTGACTTCGATCGACTGGGATTGACCAGTGCGCGTGTCCACGGCGGTCACGTTTACGATGCCATCGGTGTCAATGTCAAACGAGACCTCAATGCGGGGCACGCCCGCCGGCGACGAGGGCAGCCCAGTGAGGTTGAAGAGCCCCAGCAGGCGGTTTCGGCTCGCTTTGCGCTGCTCGCCCTGGTGCACCGCCACGGTCACCAGCTCCTGGTTGTCGCGCGTGGTGGTGAAGGTCTTGGAGACCCGCGTGGGGATGCTGGTGTTTTTGGGGATGATGGCCGAAAAACCATCGTTCTCCACCCGAATGCCCAGACTCATGGGCGTCACATCGAGCAGCACCACCTCTTTGATCTCGCCGTCGATGATCCCAGACTGGATCGCGGCGCCGATGGCCACCACCTCATCGGGGTTGACGCCCTTGTTGGGGGTCTTGCCAAAGAGTTCGACCACGCGCTCCTGCACGGCGGGCATGCGGGTCATGCCCCCAACCAGGATCACCTCGTCGATGTCGGCGGCGTTGAGCCCTGCGTCATCGAGGGCCTGACGGCAAGGCACCTCAAGGCGCTCAATGAGGTCGTAGCACAGGTCGTTGAGGAGGCTGCGCTGGAAGTTCATCGAGAAGTGCTGCGGCCCGGAGTCATCCACCGCCAGGAAAGGCAGGTTGATGTTGGTCTCCGAGAGCGTACTGAGCTCACACTTGGCGCTCTCGGCCGCTTCACGCAGGCGCTGGAGGGCCATCTTGTCCTCAGAGACATCCACCCCGCTCTCTTCTTCAAAGCGCTTGATGAGGTGCTCCAGGATCACACGGTCAAAGTCATCGCCGCCCAGGTCGTTGTCGCCGCTGGTCGAGATCACCTCAAAGACGCCGTCGTGCAACTCAAGAATGGAGATGTCAAAGGTGCCGCCGCCAAGGTCAAAGACCGCCACGCGCGCATCTTTGCGGTTCTGGTAACCGTAGGCCAGCGCCGCTGCGGTGGGCTCGTTGATGATGCGCCGCACGGTCAGCCCGGCGATCCGCCCGGCGTCTTTGGTGGCCTGACGCTGGGCGTCGTCAAAGTAAGCTGGCACCGTGATGACCGCTTCAAGGATCTCCTCCCCAAAGAAATCCTCGGCGGTGGACTTCATCTTGCGCAGGATCTGGGCAGAGATCTCCTGGGGCGAGTAGTTCTTGCCGTTGATGGTCACCCAGGCGTCGCCGTTGACGTTCTCGACCAGACGGTAGGGCAATAACTCTTTTAAGCGGGCGATCTCGTCGGAGCGGTACTTTCGGCCCATCAGGCGCTTGATCCCGTAGATGGTCCGTTCGGCGTTGATGATCCCCTGGCGCTTGGCCTGCAAGCCCACAAAGCGCTCATCGCCGTCGGTAAACCCGACCATCGACGGTGTAGTCCTGGACCCTTCACTGTTGGGGATCACCACCGGATCTCCCCCATCGATAACCGCCACGCACGAGTTGGTCGTGCCCAGGTCGATGCCGATTACCTTGCCCATGATCCCTTCTTATCCCCAAGCCATAAGGCATGCTGTCGTTCAATGACAATGATGTGCGCGTTCATCGGAATGTAAACGACGATCACAACCTTGTCACGTCATTGCTTTCGTTTTGAGAAAAGTTTTCCAAAAAATGATTCCACCACTGAAGTGGGCTTTGCTTCTTCGACCTCTTCAGCCGGCGAGTTGGATGGCGCCGCTGGCACCACCTCGACCTTCTTCTGTCGCATGTTGTGGAGCCGGATTTCGCGCTGCGCTTCGACACAGTTTTTGTCGGCGTCGACGGCAGACTGAAAATGAGACATGGCGCGGACCATGTCATTTTCGCGCTTGTAGATCCGCCCCAGAAAGACGTGAACTTCGACGTGACGACCTTTGAGGTTCAGGCACTCTTTGAGGAGTTGCTTGGCGCGCTCTCCTTCGGTGGGGCTGATCATGAACCTGGCCCACGCGTAATGGGCACGGAAGGTCGGGTCTTTGTCATCCAACTTGGCAGCGTGCTTGAACGCCTCGCGGGCCTTGGCGTACTGGCCAGAGCGCATAAAGCGCTCACCGTTTTTGAAGTGTTGCTTGGGCGGCACGCGCTGGGTCAACGCGGCGCGGCGCTGGGACTTCACGTCGGTGTCGGCCGAGCGCCCCAGCCCTGACGGCGCGGCCTTGCTGACTGGCGCCGTCTTCTTGCGCTGGGCCGTGGGCGCGGATGCCTTTTTGTGGGATCCGGTGGGGGCCTGCACGGGGGCTTTGGGTGTGTTGGCGCGCGCGGGCTTGGCGTTGACCGCCGAATCGGGGCTGGTGCCAAGGCGCACGCGGCGTCCGGGGACCGTATCGGCCTTGCCCACAGAGCGGGAGGTTCTGGAGCGCGCTGGACGGATTTTCACCGCAGAGCTGGATGCGGACTTGCGCGAGCCAGTGGCCAGCCGCGTGGGGCGCGCGGTGGCGCCGTTGGACTCGGTGCCTGCTGCGCCGGTGCGGCTTTTT
>CAKZKQ010000365.1 GCA_937123825.1 uncultured Pseudomonadota bacterium | reverse complement strand
TCGCTATGTGATTTGGGCATTCTGGGCCTCCCCTTTGGTGTCAGCCCATCATACCATACCCCTGTGTGGTGATAACTCTCAGGCGCCCCGTTCTACTGGAAAGCCAACGAAAGAACACAAAAGGCAGGGATAGGCACCGCGCCCAAACAGCTCCCCAGCAGGGAAAGCCAACGAAAGAGTGCAAAAGAAGGGTATGGGCAAAAGCCCACAACCAAAGAAGAAAAGCTGGAAAGCTGGATAGGGAAAAGAGGAGAGAAAAGAGAAGAAAAGAGAAGAAAAGATGGGGAGGGCTCAGCCCAGCAGGGCTTGCTCAATGGAGCGCAGCTCGCCTTTGAAGCCGTCGGTACCGCCCAGGAGCTTCTCAACCTTCTTGACCGCGTTCATGACGGTGCTGTGGTCGCGGCCACCGAAGTGGCGCCCGATCTCGGGAAAGGAGAAGCTGGTGTGACGCCGCGACAGGTACATGGCCACGTGCCTGGGGTGTGCGACAGCGCGGTGACGGCGAGGACCGGTGAGGTCTTTGACTTTGACGTTGTAGAAGTCGGCGACGGACTTGAGGATCCGCTCGACGGTGATGTGGGTGTTCTGCTCGCGGATGACGCTCTTGAGTTGTTCGCGGGCCAGCTCCAGCGTGATGGGGCGCTGGTAGAGCGAGGCAAAGGCTTTAAGCCGGACCAGGCAGCCTTCGAGTTCGCGGACGTTGGAGCGGATGTGGGTGGCCAGGAACATGCCGACGTCTTTGTCGAGGACGATGTTCTCGCTCTCGGCCTTTTTGGCAATGATGGCCAGGCGAGTTTCGATGTCGGGGGGTTGGATGTCTGCGATGAGGCCCCATCCGAAGCGGCTGCGCAGGCGCTCTTCAAGGCCGGGCAGCTCCTGGGGGAGCTTGTCGCTGGTGATGACAATCTGGCTGTGGGCCTGATGCAGGGCGTTGAAGGTGTGGAAGAACTCTTCCTGGGTGGAGTCCTTGCCGGCGATGAACTGGATGTCGTCCATGAGCAGGACGTCGCACTGTTCGCGGTATTTGGTGCGGAAGGCGTTGGTGTCTTTGGTGCGCAGCGAGTGGATCAGCTCATTCATGAACTGCTCGGAGGTGACGTAGGTCAGGCGCAGGCTGGGGTTGCGGCGCAGCAGCTCGTTGCCGACGGCGTGCAGCAGGTGTGTTTTGCCAAGCCCGACCCCTCCAAAGAGGAAGAGCGGGTTGTAGACCGTGGCGGGGCGCTCGGCGGCGGCCTGGCAGGCGGCGTTGCAGAACTGGTTTGAGGAGCCGACGACGAAGCTGTCGAAGGTGTACCGGGGGTTGAGCCCGGCCTGGACGACGCGGTCGTTGTGGCTCTGGCGCGCCATGGTGACCATGGGCTGCGGTGGGCTGGGCATCGAGGGGATGGCCGCCGGGACGTGGCTGGGGGCAGCGGGGGTGGCTGCGGAGGGAGCGGCGCCCGGGTTGAAGGCCAGCGAGGTCTGGGTGGCGCTGCTGGGCATGGCGCCCGGTTGCGGCACTGGGGGCATCTGGACATTGGCCAACATGGCGTCTGCGGCTTCGTTGGCGGGTCTGGCGATGAGGCGAATGGTGCGCTTAAGGCCGGTGGCTTTGCGGATGACCTCAGAGAGATAGTCCAGGTAGTGGTTTTCAAACCAGGTGACGAAAAATGCGTCCGGGACCTGGAAAACGATCTCTTCTGCGTTGTGTTCGTAAAGCGCCAGGTGCCTGAAGAACTGGTTCCAGGTCCGTTCGTTGACCTGAAGTTGAATGAGTGCCTGAATCCTTGGCCACAGTTGTTGCATGTTTGCTGCTCAAAAAAGACACCGCCGATGATTTGAAAGCAACGGCGGTTTCAACCCACGATCATGCTCTTGTTTGTGCTCTGGAGACATCTTTCGTGTCGCATGGGTGCTCTTTGTCTGGCACTTCCATCTGACCTCGCGCGTCATATCCAGAAGCTGTGTTTTGTGCACCGACGATGACTGCGCCGTGCGGATTTTTAGACCTACCCTACAGGCCCCTCCGATCTCAAGGCCAAAAAATCATGTTTGGTCAATTATCCCCACCACTCCACAATTTAAAATGCGCAAATTTTCATTTTAACGCCCTGTTCATCGAGGTCGAATCCACTTTAAAAAATATTTTTCCACAGCTGTGGAAAACAATGGGCCTGTGGATAACCTCTGATATCACGTCACATTACAAGTGTTCACCCCCCTGATTTTGGGGGCGCTTCGATCGCCCATTGGTCGGGATCGAGCCCTGGGTGTTGATAAGGGATCTTGATGAAGGGGTCCGATCGGCTTGGGGATCGACGTCGACGGGATGGATCGCTTTGGGATCGGGCCTGAATATGACGGTGTGGGTGGGGTTGTGGGAGGTAAAAAGGGCGGCTGGGCCGGATTCTATTGCCCAAAGAGTTCGTCGGCGGTGGGGAGCCCGCCTTTGCTGCCGCCTTTGCCGCGCGGCTTGCGCTTGAGTTTGGCGTGGTGTTTGAGCTCCACCTCGCCGGTGCGCTCTCGAATCTCCAACTCAACGTCGTGGTCTTTGTGGCCCTTGAGCTTGAAGGTGACCTTGAGCTTGGATTGATCTTCGGGGGGCATCTCGACGGTGATCGAGGTGGGGGTTTGTTTGTTGTCGACTTTCTGGTCGTCGATGAAGATCTGCGCGTTGGGGGGCTGGCTGGACAGGACCAGCATCAATTTGGCTGGCTCAGCGGGCGGAGGATCTTCTTGCGCGGTGGTCCCTGCGTCGCCTTGCCCTTCTTCGGTGTTGCCCGCGTCGGCGTCTGCCACTGCGGCCGCGTTGTCTTTGTTGACCTCTTCGACGGGCTCTTCCTTCTTGGTGGGCTCCTCTTTGGTCACCGGCGGCTTGACGGGTTCTTTGACCGGCGGCTTGTCGCCCGAGCCGCCAAAGAAGATCACCGCCAGGACGATCATCACCAACAATGTCAGGCTGACGCCGACGGCCACGACCATGATGACCTGTTTGTTGGGGCCTGTGCGGTCGTTGGAGGGCGATGGCGGCGCCTCAGCGCCCAGATCCAGCTTCAGGCCGCCGTCCCAGGCGTAAGAGCCGCTGCTGGTCAGCCCTGCCTCTTCGGGGGACTTGCGCCCGATGACGTCGCCGCTGTGGCCGCCGCTCAGAGCAGCGCTGGTCGGGTGGGCGCCGCTTGCGGGCGCGTCGATGGAGATCGGCGCCTCTTCTGTCATGGAGGTTGGGTCGGGGCCGACCGTGTCCAGGATGTTGAAGTCTCCGCTGGCGCCCGAGAGCGTGTCGGCAGCCATCATCCCCGAGGGCGTGGGGTTGCCGTAGGGAGAGACCGTGGGGTTGTTGCCCGATTGGTAGCTGGGCACGGTGGGCAAGAGACCGGTTCGGGCGACAAACTGGAATTTGGCGGCGATTTGCTCCAGCGCCGCCGCCATCTCATCGACCGATTGATAGCGTGCGTCGCGGTCTTTCATCAGCGCCTTGAAGACCACCGCCTCAAGCTCTGGCGGAATCTGAAGGTCGGGGCGCCGCTTGGCAAATGGCTCCGGGGGCTCGCTGCAGTGCATCAGCAGGATGCTGACATGGTCGTCGGCGTCAAAAGGCACCGAGCCCATCAACATCTGGTACATCATCACGCCCAGCGCGTAGATGTCGCTGCGGGAATCGAGCGGCATGCACCTGGCTTGCTCGGGGCTCATGTACTTGGGCGTGCCAAAGATCATCCCGGCTTTGGTCAGGGTTTTGTCTTTTTCGGGGCCGCGCAGCTTGGCCACGCCGAAGTCCAAAACCTTCACAAAGTCAGGCTCACCACCCATCGAGATGAGGAAGATATTGTCGGGCTTGATGTCGCGGTGGACGATGTTCTTTTTGTGCGCTTCGGACAGGGAGTTGCACGCCTGCATGATGATGCGGACGGTGCGTTGGGGTCCCATGGCGCCCTTTTTCATCACCCCTTCGAGGCTCTGCCCCGCCAGGAACTCCATGGCGATGTAGAGCAGCTCCTGGTCCTGGCCAAAGTCGTAGATGGTGATGGTGTTGGGGTGAGAGAGCTTGCTGGCGGCGCGCGCCTCAAGGTGGAACCGCTGCACCAGAGTGTCGTACTCGTCGCTGTCCTCAACGGGCTTGGAGAGCAGGACCTTGATGGCCACGTCGCGGTCTACGGCGCCTTGCTTGGCTTTGTAGACCACGCCCATGCCCCCGGCGCCGATGCGCTGGGTGATGGTGTAGCGCCCGCCCACCGAGCGACCCAGCAGCGGGTCGGGCTTTTTCTTCTTCTTTTTCTTCTGTGGGGCCAGCGGCGCTGCTTCCTGCGCTTCTTCGGCAGGGGCGTCTTGCTTTTCCCGGGTGGCGCCCTGGCCTTGTTGAGACGACACGTGGAACCTCACCTTATCTTCTGCTGGGACCGACGTGGATCCCAGGGTTGAGCCGCTGCGGGCGCTTTGGCCCAACAGTCACCCCATTGTATTTGGCCGCGATTGGAAATCGGCGTGTGGGCTTAGAATACCCTGAAACGCCGTGAGGGCAAGGCGCTGCCCCTTTGCGTGGCCCGACACCGAGTCACAACCAACCAGCGTCGGCCCATCTTCCTGTGCGCGCAAGGGTTGGCGTATGCCGCCTCAACCTTCTGTGCTCTGCACGGGACCTTCATAATAGACATGATGCCGGTCAAAACCGAATTTCTCGTAGGTGCCAATGGCCGCCACGTTGCCTTCCTGGACATTGAGCGTCACCAGCGACACCGACTCAAAGAGCTCATCGAGGAGCCTGGTGGTCACCGCGGTGGCGTAACCACGGCGCCGATAATTGGGGTCGGTGACCAGGTTGCCGATGGCCGCGATGTCGTGGCTTTGGCTGAACACGTGAATGCCCGCGATGGCCGCCAGTCCCTTGCCGTCGTCGCTGTCGATCCCAAAGTAGAGCCCGCTCTCCAGTTGGTAGGGCTCAAAGAAGTTGTCCGGGTAGTGTCGGTAGAGGGCCATGATGGCGGCGGTGTCGGGGTGGTCCAGGCGCCTGACGGCCTGGTAGGCCTCCGCGTCCCGGTGTCCTTTGAAG
The DNA here is from genome assembly GCA_937123825.1 of uncultured Pseudomonadota bacterium. Lineage (GTDB taxonomy): Bacteria > Myxococcota_A > Bradymonadia > Bradymonadales > CAKZKQ01. Next base: position 21,693 of record CAKZKQ010000365.1, on the reverse strand, counting down.
TCATCGCGCCGCAAGCTCATGCGGATCATGTTCTGGAGCTTGTCCGCCTTGAAGTGACGCTCCACCACGGGCTTGTGGTGAGACCAGGCACGGATCCAGAATCGACCGGGGAGTTGCTCTCGGACCCCGTCCATCAGCGCGCCCAGCGCCAAATCACACGCCTGCGGGTCGCGCGGACCCACCGTCAGCACCGCCGGCAGGCTCAGGCCGCTGTAAACCAGCACGAGCGCTTCAATCTGCGCCTCGGACACGTTGCCGTACCACTTGCAAAAGGGCATGTAGGCTTCATCAAGGAAGCCCAACAGATAAGCGTGGGCCACGCGATCCCGGGTCAGAAAATCCCGCAACATCTCGGCATCTTTCAACGGCTCAATCGCCATCTGTGCCCCTCCGTGGGTTGGTGCGGCCAGGCGCCGACGGCGACCGGCGTGCGGGTGTTGCTGGCTGAGGCATCTGCTGTGGTGTTCATTGAGGACTTGTCCAATCCAATCCCTTGCGCTCACCTGACCGCGCTCATCGCCAGACTCAACCATGGTCTTGGTTTCAATGACCGGACATGGTCTGGAACCCTCCGACTCGAACCCCCTCAGCATATAGGTGCACAACGGGGTCTGCAAGCCCGACAAGCGCGTTCACACTCGCTTGGTACCCTGCCTTCCTGATTCTAGCAAGGCCGTGGTCGAGAGCTTCGCTGGCCATTTTGAGGGAACCCTGAGGCGAGTCAGGTGAGGGGCTTGAAAATGAACAGTTTCTCACAAAGGGGCAAAACCCAATGGGCCTGGTCTGTGATGCGCGCTGGAGTTCAGGACGGCTCCTCGGGCAGGCTCGGCACCACGCGGTGCACAAAGACATCCACCAGATCTTTGTCGAGCAGCCCCTGGCGAGCTTCTTTGATGAGCAAGCTGCAAGCCCTCTCGTGGGTCATGGCGCGTTTGTAGGGGCGGTCTGAGGCGGTCAACGCATCAAAAATATCGGCGATGGTCAAAATCCGCACCTGTGGGGCAATCTCGTCGCCCTTGAGGCCCTGCGGGTAGCCGGTGCCGTTGAGTTTTTCGTGGTGGGCGCCAGCAAAGCACGGGATCTGCTTCAACTCCGCGCTCCACGGAATCTGCTCCAGAAACGCCTGGCTCTTGGCGGCGTGGGAGCGCATGTTCTCCCACTCTTCTTCATTGAGGTTGCTGCGCGCGATGCTGAGGTCTTTCAACTCTCGGTCGGTCAGCAGCGCCATGGGCTGGCCAAAGAGCCCCGTCACGCGCCGACGCCCGATGGCCTGAATCCGTTCGAGTTCTTCGGGCTCCAGGTCTCTCTTCTTGCGCAGCTCATCAAGCACCCGCAGATCCTTGTCCAGATCCCGTGAGAAGCGCTCGTAGGAGTCCTTGATGGCAGACATCTCGCTGGGCATCGGACCGCGCGAATCTCGCTGGAGGCTGTCGAGCAGCGCCTCGGTGCGCATGCGCCAGTGGATGTTCTTGAAGTTCGCAAAGCGGTTGCCGATCAACTGCATCTCGGTGTCGTTGAGGCGCGCCGCTTTGGTCAGCACCGACTCGCGCACACCGACCTTGCCAAAATCGTGCAGCAACGCCGCGTAGCGAAGCTCGGTCAACTCATCGGCCGAGAAGCTCAGAGTGCTGGTCGGGCCTGTGAAGATGTTGTTGATGCACTCGGCCAGCAGGATCGTGTATCCGGCCACGCGCTCGGAGTGACCGGCGGTGGTTGGATCGCGCGATTCGATGGCGGTCACCGACGCCCGCACAAAGCCTTCAAACATCCGGTAGATGTCTTCGGTCAACTGGGCGCGCTCAAGGGCAAACGCCGCGTTTGACGCCAAGACCGAAAAAAGCTCCAGGTCCTGGCGTCCAAAGAGGCTCCCGTGGCTGCCTCGGGTATCGACCTGCATGACCCCCAGCAGCGAGCGCTGGCCCACAAGCGGCGAGCACAAACACGCGGTGATCTCGGCCTCAAGAATGGACTCCGAGACGGGGGCGCCGATGTGGTCGCGCACAAAGAGCACCGACTCTCGGGTCTCGACCACCCGCTGCAGGATGGACTGGCTGATGATGTCATCGCTGTTGACGTGCCGGGCGCCCATTCGATTGCGGGTGATGAACGGCGACAGACTCTGCTGGTCGGGGTTCATCAAAGAGAGCGCAAAGAAGTTGGCGGCCGGGAAGGCCTCAAAGGTCGCCTCGATGATCAACTCAAGGATGTCTTCAATCCGCGTCAGGCTGTTGAGCTGGCCTGCCAGACGGAAAAAGATGTCCACGCGCGTATCTGACGTCCCGCCCAGACCCCGGGTCCACTCATCCACGGGGCGGTGGGCGGCGGTGATGTATTTTTCGCTGGGGTTGGAGGGGAAGGTGTCGGGCCTGGGCCGCTGCGACGGTGAGGGGGCGACGATGTTGAGGCGGATGAGCGTGGAGCCGACCTGGATCTCGGAGCCGTCCACGACGCGGACGTTGCGCACGTGTTGGCTGTCATGCAAGTTGATGCTGACGTCGTTGATCAGCACCAGACTGCCATGGCGAGAACGCAAGTCGTAGTAGACAAAGCCCGTCTCTTCGCGCACCAACTCGCCGTGCCAGTTGGAGACGAAGCCGTCGCTGAGCATGAAGTCGTTGTTGACGTCGCGCCCGATTGTAATTCGATCCTGATCAAAGCGACACTGCTTGCCCAGATCGGGTCCACTGACCACATTGAAGTGGATGATGGGGCGATCATGGTGCCTGGAGGCGGATGGCTGTGGTGGGGGCGACATCGGGGGCAGACCTGGCGTTTCCTCAGTTGGGTTTAGAGAGCCTCAAGAGGTTTTGGCGGACCGGCCATCGACGCACACCGTCGCTTGGCAGGATCATGGGTTTACACACCTTGAAACAGGGTTCAACATTTTGAGCGCTGACATGCGTGCCGAAGAACAAGATACGTCCTCTTACCGCTGGCGACAAGCCGCGCTCTTGTGCTGCGCTGTGTGGCTGATGCCCTTTGGCGTTCGCACCGCCACGGCACAGCCTCCCGGACCCATCGCCAACCCTCCCCGCGCCTTTGAGCCCCCTGCCCCGCCCGTCCCCTGGTCTGCGCTTGGCCAGACCCAAACGCTCGACGCAGACCCCGACATCGCCGTCATCCAGGCCACCGAGGACATTTTGCTTGATCTTGGCCCTGCGGGGCTGGACGTGCGGGATCGCGCGGTCGCCCGCGCCTTCTACCAGGATTACGGCGACGACTTTGATTACCTGGTCATCTTCACCGACTTCCCCGCTGCGTTGGCGGGCGGCGCTGCCAGCGGCCTCTACTTCCCGGTCTCGGGCGACATCCGGGGCATCAACCTGAGCCAGAGCGGCCAGTTTGATGAACGCTTTGACCTGACCGACCAATACGGCTCGACCGGCCGCCTCAAAGGCGTCATCCTCCTTGGCAACGTCCGAACCACCCCCCAGGACCCCAGCTCGCCCGACTACAGCCTGGGCCTGTCGGTCCTGGACATCATCGGCCAGGAGACGCTCCACCAATTTGGGGCCTTTGTGCGCTACCGGGCTGACGGCGAGCTGCGCGATGACCTGCTTGGCCGCGCCGACGCGCACTGGAGCTTCTACCTCCACAGCCACGGCAGCGTCCTTGAAGGAAACCGCTGGGTCGCCGACGGGCGACGCTTCACCAGTCAGCCCTTTGTTGGCCGCTTCTCCCATCTTGACCAATACCTCATGGGTTTTCGCCTGCCCGAAGAGGTCACCGAACCCACCTTCCTCATCACCAACACCGAACCCATCGCGCCACCCGAGCAAACCGCCTCGGTCGGCCCCAGACGCGGCGCCATCGTCGAAGGTGACCTCCAGCCCATCACCGTGGACATGATCATCGACGCCCACGGCCCGCGCGTCCCCTCGGCCCGGCAGGCCCCAAAGACCTTCAATCAGGCCTTTGTCCTGCTCTCGCTCGAACCCGGCGCTGTGCGCCAAGACGCCGTCGCTCGCCTTTCCCGAGTGCGCCGCGCCTGGGGACGATACTTTCATGCCGCTGCCGATGGCCGGGGGCGTGTGGTGACAAGCCTCGATGGCCGCCTTGAGACACCCGTTTGGAACTTCAGCGCCGACATGGACCGGTGGTTGGTCACGGGCGCCACCATCGATATCGGTGTGGGCGTGGGGTCACTTGAACTTGGCCCCACAAACACCACCACGACCTTGAACCATGGCGCCCTCAAGGTCCCCACCTCCGAGGTCAACCACGCCGTCATCCAGGTTCGCCTGACGGGCCTGGACACCCCGTGCGCCGTGGAAGCACAAATTGACGTCACGCTGACCGACGGCGCCCCCTCGGGAGGCCCCTGGAGTGTGCTGCTGGCCACCGACGGTCAGACCCACACGCTGACCGCGCCCCTTGATGGCCTCCCTTCCCTGGCCACCATCGACACCATGTCCGTAGAAATCCTCTGGCCCGAGCCCCTTCCGGTAGACACGCGCCTGAGCGTGACGCACCTGGAGTTGGCCTTTGCGTCAAGTCTGCCAGACCGCGACGGCGACGGGGTCCTGGACGCGGTGGACAACTGCGCCCAGCTCGCCAACCCGGCACAGACTGATGTCGATGGCGATGGAATCGGAGATGTGTGCGTGGACAGCGTCAGCGCGTGTGCGCTTGGCCAACCCGACGGACGCAAGCGCAAGCGGGGGTGTCAACAAGCACCAGGCAGTGGTTCTGGCGGCGGCGTTTGGCTGTGGGGAGCGCTCTTGGGGGCGTTTTGGTGGCGCCGTCGGACGCTGTGAACGTCTGCAATGGGGGCTGCCGCCCCCTCATGCCCCCGCTTTTTTGCATCCAGATGAGCGCTTTGGTGGCCTGGGAGGCTTGTTGATGGGGGTTCTACCCCCAAACCCCCGCCAGGACCCGCTGGTCCTGGACCAGCGGTTTTCCTGGACCAGCGGTTTTTTCAGCCGCGCGGTTTCCATGGGATTTCGTCGTGCCCTGAGCGATGGTTGGCCCACCGTCCCATGACAAAGAGCAGGTCGCTGAGTCGGTTGAGGTAGACCAGCACTTCGGCGTTGAGCGTGACGCCCTCTTCTTTGAACGCCACGCTGAGCCGCTCAGCGCGTCGGCAGATGGTCCGCGCCAGGTGAAGCTGCGCGGCCTGCGCCGAGCCCCCCGGGAGGATGAAGTTTTTGAGCGGCTCCAGGTCCGCCTCGCACCGATCGATGATCCCTTCGAGTGACGCCGCAGCACCCTCGTGCAAGCGCATGACGTAGGGGCCGTCGGGTTTGTCGGCGTGAATCGGGGTGGCCAGATCGGCGCCGAGCACAAAGAGCTCTTCCTGGAGCTGGCTCAGGATGCCGTCCATCTCTTTGTCTTCAGGGTTGGCGGCGCGCGCCACACCCAGGACCGAGTTGAGCTCATCCACGGTGCCGTAGACCTCCACCCTGAGACTGGATTTGCTGACCCGGCCTCCGCCAAACAGCCCTGTGGTGCCATCGTCTCCGGTGCGCGTATAGATCTTCACGAGTCCTCCTGCTGGTCGTCTTTGGGTGTCTTGTACCTGTGGGAAGCTGTGGGCTCCTCCCCACCCTTGATGCGGCCAGTGAGCGCTGGTTGTGTGCGCAGGTCAAGACCGAGCATGAATTGTGCGGTTCCGGGGTGGAGGTCAATGACGGCGGCCCCATGAAGGTGGTAACCAAGCGCGGCCAAAACGGCGGCGTCCTTGGCCGCGCTCGCGGCCGCAGGGCCCAGATAAATGACCTGCCGGACGCCCAGCGGCCTCAAATCCTTCAACTCGCGCTCCCCCAGCACCTTGCGCATCGGGTTGACCACCGCCAACGTGGGCCGCAGCGCCGGTGTGCGGCGGCGCAGCTTGCGCAAGACCACCGAGAGCTTCCCCGCCCTCGTCTCCAGGCGCTCCAACCCCCCGGCGGCCTCTTTCACCGACAAAACCGCCGCCCGATCAGCGTCCACGGCCACCACATCCCCTTCCAGCTGCTCCAAAAGATCAAACGTCACCGTGCCGGTTGCACAGCACAAATCCAGCGCGTCCCGATGCCCCTGCCCTTCAATCCGCGACCGCAACCACGTCAGCAACCCCTCACCGGCAAGCGGCGATGCGTGGGTCCAACTGCCAGGGGCAGTCTCCACCGTCCAGCGGCCGTGTTGCACCTGAAGCGAAGGTTTCCCGTGAAACATTGTCGGCGTTTCATCGCCGACCTGACCCAAGAGGCTGAACCCATGCGTTTTGGCCGCCCCAACCAACGCCTCTTTCAACCCCAAATCCATGGGCGCCGAACTCTGCACAATCGCCAACGCATCCCGGTCGCTTGTGCGCACCTCGACCGACTCCACCGAGCCCGTCGCCTCAGCCCCCAAAGCATCCAGCACCGCCCCAACCGCCCCCATCACCTGCGTAAAACGGGCCGACTGAGCCACACAACCCCGGATGTCCACCAGCCCGTCGCCAAGACCCACCTGCCGCAGACCCATGACCACACCCTGGCCATCGGGACGGCGCTGCACCCGAAACCGACCCCGCACGCGATGCCCCCGGCGCACACCGGGACTGACCACGTCTACTGAGCCGCCGTACGCTGGACCATACCGCTCAAGGACCTGACGCGCGCTGGTCAACTTCCACGCCAACTCGCGCTCCTGGCTGATGTGACGCATCGCACACCCTGAACAGTGCGAATACTTTGAACAGTCTGAATTTGTCCTCTCTGAGGATCGGCTCAACCAACGCTCGACCTGAGCCCACGCACGTCCCCTCCGCCAGGGACCCACCGTCACCTCCACGCGCTCCCCTGGCCAGGCCCGCGGGACCGAGACAAACCACCCGGGATGCACCTGGGCATATCCCTCGGCACCAAACCCCAAACCCTCGATCTCAAGGACCACCTTTGAGCCCGGGGCAAACCCCTCGGGGTGGGTCATTTCTGACCCTGAGGCACGTTTTACCGGGTCAGCGGTGACCCCCTTTGGGCTCTTTTTTAAGAACGACACGTTTTACTCCATCCCCGTCTCGACGGTGTTCATGGAACTTTAGGGCAATTTGCCCGCCATGGCACGCCTCTTGATCTACTGACTCAACGCAGCCGTCAAGGACGACGGCCGCTCGTTTGGGTTGGAAGCTCTTTGCGACACAAGCATCAGGGATGAGGTGAAGCCATGAACAGCAAGAAGAAACCCTTTGATGAGACCAGCGTCTACTCCAGAGACCAGCTCATCGAAACCTATCTGCCGTTGATCAACGCCGTCGCGTCTGCGTTGGCCAGCAAACTGCCCGCGTGCATCGACGCCGAGGACCTGTCCAGCGTCGGCGTCATGGGGCTGATCGATGCCATCGATAAGTATGACCCCAAAAAGTGCGACAACTTCAAGAACTACGCCCGAATCCGCATCAAGGGCGCCATGCTCGATGAACTGCGCACGTTGGACTGGGTGCCACGCTCCGTCAGACAGGTCGCCTCTCAGATCGAGGGCAAACGGCGCGCCCTTGAGCAACGCCACGGACGCAAGGTGGACCACGATGAGGTCGCCGCCGAGATGGATGTCACCATGGGCCGCTACAACCAACTGCGCGACCGCGCGCTTGGCACCGGCATGGTCTCCATTGAGGACATCGGCCACGACACCAGCGATGAGCAGCGCTCTTTCTTTGAGTGCCTCGAAGATCCCGACGCCCACCGCCCCGATGACCACACCCATCGGCAAGAGGTCATGCGGGCGCTTGGCCAATCGATCGGCACCCTGCCCGAGCGACAGCAGCTCATCATCAGCCTCTACTACCGCGAGGGCATGAACTTAAAAGAAATCGGCGCGGTGCTCGGCGTCACCGAATCCCGCGTCAGCCAGATCCACAGCCGCGCCGTCAAGACACTGCGTCAGCGCATGAAAACTCGCCTGGGCCAACTCTCGGCAGCTTGAGCCACCCGCAAAGGCAGGCCGCCCACAACAAAGCGCGTCGAAGATCTGCGTGCGCTGGGGCTGGATCCAACACTGCAGGTCCATCTGATCCTGTGGTGTGTGCCTGGAGGGTGCTATTTGACGCTGGTGTGAGCGTTCAGGCGCGCCTTTGCTTGGGCGAGCGCTGGGCTGGTGCCGTGCTCTGCCCCGAGCGACTTGAGGCACGCGGCCGCTTCTTCGGGCTCATCGAGCACCAGGAGCGCCTCGAACCTCAGCAAACCGTAGACGAGGTGGCCGTGGAGGCGGCCGCAGATCTCGTCGAGGGCTTCGGCGCAGGCCCGGTCTGCCTCCATCAACCGCTCCATGGCCAGCTCCATCATCAGGAGCCTGGGGGGTTCATAGTCCGGGTCATGGACCAACGCCTGACCCAATGCCTGCAAGATCGGCACGGGGTTGGCGCTCTGGCCAAGGCCCAGTTGACGGCGCCTGAGTTTCTCAGTCGCCGCCGCCAGTGCCTCATAAGCGTCCATCGACGTGGTCCCCACCGCTGCGCGCGCGACAAGGCGAGCCTCCGAAAGCGTGCCAGCACCGGCGGATTGGAGCGCGAAGGCGGCTTTGGCGGTGGCCTCGATGAGCATCCCTGGCAGATCTTCTGGCGCCGAAGTGCGCAGATGACACCAGAGCAAGTCCGGCTGGCGCACATCCCAGAGGTTCAACGCCAACGCCACATCGTCTCGCGTGATCCCCAAACGACCCGTCAGCGCCACCGAGCCGCCCTGCTGCGCCATCTGACGACGCAGCTCACCACCGGGCGGCAGCTGCTGCCTCATCAAAAAACCCACGCGAGTCTCGATGGCGTCCTCTTGCAAGGCTTCCTCATCCAGGTTCGGGTCCACCGGCGCTGCGGGCCTCAAGAGGTGATGGGCGCGGGCGGTGATGCCCTCAAAGGCCGACAGCGCTCGGGCCAGATCATCGGTCGCCTGACGCACCAGCGGCCCGTGGAACATGGCGTGGCCAGCCCCCAGGTTCAGACCAAAGACCGAAATCAACACCGTTTCGTCCCCGGCCTCAAGCGATTGTTTGCCCCCTTGCGACATGTTGTGCTTTGCTCTCCCCATCAGGAAAATCGCGGCCGCCTTCATGGCCCGGATCTTGTGTTCGACAACGTCGACGCGCCGGTCAATTGCACGCGCATGACCTTGCTCAAGTCAACACCAAGCCACTGCCACTGTCCAGAAGCCCATGACACAGGACTCCCCAGAAAACCCCTCCAACACCCAGAACCCTGCACAGACGCCGCCTCAAACCCAGGCGTTGGTCAAAAATGACGTGGGTGACACTGATAACACATCGACGCCCTCAGGCTCTCAACGTTTGGTCTACTACAGCGTACTGGCCGGACTTTGTCCGCTGATCCCTGTGCCCTTCATTGACGACCTTGTGCTGGGATATGTGCGAAAACGCTTTTTTCGTGGGCTCTTTAGCGACGCATCTTTGAGCTTGTCTGATTCTCAAATGGATCTGATTTTGCACGAACCGGGGGGTTGTGTTTTTGGATGCGTTTCCACTGTGATTTTCTATCCTTTGAAGAAGATTTTTCGCAAAGTTTTCTTCTTCTTGTCCATCAAAGGTTGTGTGGATGTGGCATCAAAACTCTTTCATCAGGGTTTTATGCTCCAAAAGGCCATTGAGGCAGGACATATTGACGCCGATTTGTTGGCCAATCCCCACAATGAACAAACGCTCAAACCGATCGTTGAAGCCACCAACAACACGTTGGCACAAGTCGACGCCAGACCCATTGAACAAGTCATTTCTCGGACATTCTCCTCCAGCAAACGCTGGATGCGTCGGGGCGCGCGACAACTCTGGGGCTCCTTCAGGCAAAAGCGCGGGCAGGACTCAGAGACCATCGAAGAGGCCATCGCGCACTCCCCCGCCGCCGACGCCCAGGACATGAACGCCATGGTCGCTGTGGTCGACAAGGCCGTCTGGATGCAGTCTGACTACCTCCAAATCCTCGAAAAAACCTTCTTCGACAACCTCGCCACCGCCAAACAAAGCACCGCTTCACCCCTCAAAGACCCCAAAAACGACTGAAAACGCCCCTCAAACGCCCCAAAACACCCTCTCAGCGCCCCGCTCTGACCTCCTGTCATGACGCAGCTTCTTTGCCCTATCCCTGCGGTCGACAGCGCCCGACAACGGCTTTGATCCCCCGACATTGACCCCCTCGACGGCACAAATCATCCTCGCCGGCGCAGGTCTGAATGCCTTTAAACGATTGTCGGCCCCGCAATAGAGGGGGTTGATGGTGTTCTGTTTCAAAAATGGATCAATCGATCCGGTTTGGTTTGTGTGCTAACGATCCCATGTCCCTGCAAGCGACAACAGAGTCGTTTGCTTGCAAACGATCTCCGTGTCGGCCGCTGATGCAGGCGCTCAAACCAGATCCTGAGGAGACTGGTTGGGTCAGCGCTTTGGCTTTGGGGGGTGGTGGAGCGACATTGTGTCGCCGCTGGACCACCCTGTACTGCGCTGATGGGGTCTGTGTGCTGTGTCAGCTTGCCCCAAACGTGCCTTTTTAAGGGACACATGGGGGAGCTGAGCGTGTTGAAACGCGTGCAGCAGACCCTCACGGCTTTTGGGCGTTTTGGTGTGCGCCCGGCCATGAAACGTATGTGAGATTGGGTGGGGGTGTGTTGGGGTGACGTCGACTTCAGAAGGGCCAAAGGGGGGATGGGGCATCGCCTGTGGTCAAGCATCGGGCGATGGTTTTCACCTTTTGGTCACGGTGACCTTGTCGGTGCATCTGGGTGCGGGGCTGCGTTGTGTTTTCAGCTCTGCTCTTTGGGTTTCTGAGGGGCGTCGGGATCATCGATCACCACAATCTCATCCACCACGATATCCCCATCGAGGTCGCCGACAAGAAAATCTTCGTCTGCGCTGATGATTGGCTCTTCATCCATGTCGACGACATCAAAATCTTCGATGTCTTCGAGGTCATCCATGGAGAAAAACTCCGTGTGTGAGTCGTTGCGGGGGTCGGGTTGAAGCGTTGGCCGCTCCATCGCTGGCATGGCTCGGGTGCGATCCAGGCCCTCTTCAAGGCGATCGGCGGGGATCTCTGCGTTGGTCGCCTGTGGGGCCGGCGCCTTGGGGGCGTCATCAAGATCGTCCAGGCCGCCCAGGAGATCTTCTGTGCTCCCGGTCAACTCAGCCATCAACTCGTTGGCGATCAGGGCGCTGTCGCCGCTGCTGTAGTGCTCGCTGAGGTTGTTGTCGCTGTCGTTGGTGTAGTGATCCGGATCGGCGGCGTGGCTCTCCAGGTCCAGCTCCAGCATGTGAGGGCCGGTCGCCTCGGGGGGGATGGCCCCAATTTTAACCTTGGTGATGGGCTTGGAGGGGTCATCAAAAGAGCCCGAGGAGGAGTTTGGGCTGGGGGCGTCGAGCGAGGCAGGCCGCTCGATCACTGGCCGGTCCGGGATGGAGTTGTAGGACGAGAGCGTCGCGTTGACGGTCTCCTGGCAGGTGAAGAGCAGGTCGGCCAGTTGGGTGAAGGTGCCCGAGGTGCGCAGCAGCCGCCGCTCCAGATCGTCGGCGTAGGCCGACACAGCCTTGAGGTTGCTCTGGGCCAGATCATGGGCGTCGCCGAGTTCTTCGAGCGATGAGACGACCTCTTTGATGCGGCGATCGGAGCTCTGGCGAGTTTGTTCAAGCTCGTCCTGGGTCTGGGCGAGCTGCTCTTTGAGAGCCGCCAGCTCTTGTTGGACGCTTGAGAGCGTTTGCTGGGTCTCTTCGAGTTGGGCCGAGGTGTCGGCGTTGCGCTGGGTGGCTTCATCGAGCAGCCCGTTGACCCGCTCCAACTCCTGGCCCTGGTTGCTGGACTGCTCGCTGATTGCGCCTTGGAGGGATTCAATTTCGGCTTGTTGGGCCTCGATCTGCTCTCGAGCGACGGAGAGTTCTTGCTGGACGCTGGTGAGCTCGTCGGAGGTGTTGGCGTGCTCTTCCTGGAGGTTGGTGTGGGCCTCCTGGACGCTCAAGAGGTCTTCCTGGACGACGTTGTGCTCTTCCTGAAGGCTGGAGAGTTCCTCTTTGAGCGCCGTGTGCTCCGCCTCCACAGCCTCGTGGGCTTCCTTGAGGCTTGTGTGCTCGCCTTGGAGCGCGTCATGCTCATTCTGGGACGTCTCAAGGGCCTGGGTGATGGACTCAAGCTCTTCGCGTTGGGCGTCAAAGTGGCTTTGGAAGTCCTCAAGCTCGGCCTTGATGGCCTGAATCTTCTCTGTGAGCGCCTCGTTCTCCTTCTGAGCGGCGTCTTTGGCCGAGGTGGCCTCTTCGAGCCAACTCTCCAGATCGCCGTGGTCCTGGTTGAGCGAGGCGAGCTTTGCGTTGGCCTCTTCGAGTTCGGTGGCGATGCTCTCGCGTTCGTCACTGCGCTCCTGGAGCGTTTGACGCAGTGTCTCCAGTTCGGCGTCTTTGGCCTCGTTGTGGCTGTGGGCGCTTTCAAGCTCCTGGCTCATTTGCGCAGCGCGGTTCTCGATGTCCTGGATTTGAACTTCCAGTCGATCGATGAGGGCGCCCTTGGACTGCTGGGTGGCCTCAAGCTCTTCGATGCGCGCCTTTTGGCTCTCGATTTGAGACTCAAGCTCGCCGGTGGTCTGGCTCAGGTTCTGAATGCGGCTTTGCTGGTGCGTTTCGGCCAGATCGTGCTCTTCGTTGATCTCTTCGAGTTCAAGCTGGAGCAGCTCAATCTGATTGCGGGCCCCGGCCAGGGTGGTGCGCAGTTGTTCTTCGGTGATCTCGAGGTCACTGACGCGGCGTTTGTGCTCATCGACCTCAAAGTCCTGCCGCGAGATGTGTTGCTTCAGGTCGCTGATTTGTTTCTGTGTGACCGAGGCGGCTTCGCGCAGGTCGCCCAGCTCGTCCATCAGCTTGGAGTGTTCTTCGCGCAGGCTCTGGTAGTCGCTCTCGCGGCGCTCAAGCTGTTTCTTGAGGATGGAGACCTCGAGCTGGTTGCGCACCACGCTGACAGAGGGCGGATCGGATGGGTCGCCAATGGGATCCCCATCGGAGGCAGCGCCCATCAAGAAGGCGGTGCTGGAGGTGAAGCCGTCGTTGTTGGCCGCAGGCGATTCGCCCTCATCGCTTGAGGGAGGGCGGCTGGTGTCGCCGTCGTCCTCGACAATGGCGCCGCCGTCGAGCACCGGCGCCAGGTGCTCCTGGGCCAGCTCCCAGAGGTCGCCGATTTCAAAGGGCTTGATGAAGTACTCTTCAGCGCGATTTTTGAGCTTTCGGTGCTGCGCGAAGGTCTCTTTGGTGGCCGTCTTGGAGATCAGGAAAAGGGGGATGCCCTTGTAGTCGGGATGGCGCTTGAGCTTCTTGCAAACGCTGTAGCCGCTGACCGTGGGCAACTCAATGGCCAGCACGATCAGGTCGGGCTTGGACTGCGAGAGCATCTGCATGCCGGTGTGACCTTCATGGGCAACGTTGACCTTGATGCCGTTGGCAGAAAAGATCTCGGTCAAACCTTCGACATAAGATGTGTCATTCTCGATGACCAGCACCGAAGCAGACGCCATGGGTGGTTCCTCCTGCCTTTTCCCGGTGGGGATTGGGCCCTGGGTGATAGGGAAGTCACTGGGTCCTGCGCGCAGGCAAGAATCCCGATGATCATTAGTGAGGCCATTTAGCAACCATCGTAAAGTTTTTACATGGGCTCTGCCGACCGTCAAGCAAGAGACGACCTTTAAATCGGGTCTTTGAGGGCAAGGTGAAAATGATGCGAAAGGTGCTGGTATGACTGGGCGTTTGTGGGACCTTGCGGGGGGCTTTGGGTGATGGTGGATGGGTCTTTGTGGTTTGCGGCGCTGGGTGTAGGCTGTGTCCATGGTTCATGGCAGCGTGCTCCGGCGGCGTTTGGCGGCGATGGGGCAACATCGACGGGTTTGTGAGCGGGCAGGAGTGGGGTGGTGGCTGAGCAGACTGAGCGTTTTTTGTCGATCGTGCGTCAGATCGCGGACACGGACGAGGTGATTTCGTTCCACGAGCGCAATGACCGGTGTGTGTTCTTTGAGGTCCGCACAGAGCAGGGCCGCTCGCAGGTGGTGATGGCGCAGCTCATCGACGCAGGCGGCGGTGTGCAGATGGTGCACATGATGTCGGAGATTGGTCCGGCCGATCCGTCGCTCTACGAGGCGATGTTGGTGCGCAACTTAAGCTTCTGCTACGCGCGCCTGGCATTGGTCGAGGGTGACGGCGGCGGATACAACTTCGCCGTGGTGTACGCCTACCCGTTGTCGGAGCTGGAGGTGGTGGAGTTTGCCAGGGCCTTTGGCGAGGTGGCCTATATGGCCGACGGCATTGAGCGGGAGCTTTATGGGGGCTCAGACAAGACCTAGGCTCGGCACAGACCCGATGGGGTCGCGGGGCAGGTTCAGGGCCCTTTAAACAAGACAGGAGAAGAAGGCTGGTATGAGGATACTTTACGGTGTGGTGGGTGAAGGGATGGGCCACGCCATCCGGAGCAAGGTGATCATTGAGCGCTTGTTGCAGTGGGGCCACGAGGTGGAGATCGTGGTCTCTGGCAGGGCCCACGACTTCCTCAAGAAGCGCTTTGAGGGGGTCAACCGCATCTGGGGTCTGACGATCGAGATGGAGGACAACCGGATCTCCAAGTTGGACACGGCGCTGGCGGTCTTGCAGGGGGCGACGACGGGTTGGCCCGAGAACGTGCGTCAGTACATGGACTTGACCGACAGGTTCAGCCCGGACGTGGTGATTTCGGACTTTGAGACCTGGTCCACGCTCTACGCCCACAACCACCGCCTGCCGCTGATCTGCCTGGACAACATCCAGGCGGTGCGTCGCCTGTGGCATCCGGCGGAGGTTTTGCGTGGTCGCAAAGCAGATTGGCGCCTGACCAAGGGCGTGATCAAGGCCAAGATCCCGCACGCGGACCACTACATGGTCTTGTCGTTCTTTGATTCGGCGCCCCGCAAGGATCGCACCACGGTGGTGCCGCCGATCCTGCGTCCGGAGATCCTCCAGGCCACCGCCCGCGACGGCGAGCACATCCTGGTCTACCAGACCAGCCCGACCTTCTCGCAGCTGCCTGACCAGCTGCGGCTCTTTGGAGACATCCCCTTTAAGATCTACGGTCTGCGGCGCGACATCACCGAGCCTGTCGTCGAGGACAACCTGACCTTCTGCCCGTTCTCCGAGGCGGGCTTCATCGATGACCTGGCCTCGTGCCGCGGCGTGATCGCTTCGGCGGGTTTCACGCTCATCGGCGAGGCGCTCTACTTTGGAAAACCCTACCTGGCCACGCCGGTGCGGGGGCAGTTTGAGCAGGTCATGAATGCGCGCTACATCGAGCACCTGGGGTACGGCCTGCAAGACGAGGAGTTTGACGAGTTCAGCATCCGCGCCTTCATCGGCCACCTGGATGAGTTCGCCCAGAACCTCCAGTCCTACCCCCGTCATGACAACGAGCCGGTCTTTGAAAAGCTCCAGATCCTGCTCGATCAGGCCGCCGCTGGCGTCCCGCTTGGTTTCACATGAAACAAAACGCCTTCTAAAGATGCTGGTAGACTATGGCCGACAACATTCAGGTCACCTTGCCCTGCCCCAATCTCTGCCTGCGGCCCTACCTCGGGCCCGAAAGAGACGATTTTGTGGCCCTCAACACCGATCCCGTCGCTCGCCGTCACATGGACGGGCCGCTGGAGCATGCTCAGGCACTGGCCCTCTTTGACAAACTCCTGCCCGGTGGCCCGCTCCACACGCTCGTCTGGGCCGTCTGGCACCAAGACCAGTGGATCGGGCACACCTTCATCACCACCACAGAGCTGGGCTGGGAGCTTGGGATCATCCTCCAAACCCGCGCCCACGGACGAGGGCTGGCCACCGAAGCCGCCAAAGCCGCCCTCACGCACGCCGCCGCCTGCGGCCGTCTGCCTGTCGTTGGCTCCGTCGATGATGACCACGCCGCCTCCATCCGCGTCCTGGAAAAACTCGGCTTCCAACTGCTCGAAACACGCCATGATGAAGACGGACCCTGGAGAATCTACCGCTGGGATGGCCCCTGAAGCCTCCCCTGCCCTCCCCGCTTGCCTGTGGCCGCTGGTCCCAAATCACCGCTTCCTTTGATGTCGTTTGGTATCGCGCCTCGCTCGGTGTACTCTACGCCACTTGAAAGGCCATGGAAGAACACAACATCGGTGTTGCAACCACCGCAGACTGGACCGCGCCTGACACCAACACACCCGATCCCCATGCCCGTCGCCAAAGACGCCCGACGCACCTCCCGTGCGCCGATGCAGTGGGATCCCAGCGCGGCCCGTCGGGACTGATAAGGGGTGACATGAGACGATTGACGCCATCACTGTGGATCCGCGCGGCGCTGACCACGGCCGCCGCCGGGTGCCTGCTGACCACCACCAGCGGATGCAGCCTCCAAAAGCTCACCGCCGACCAGTCCGCCTCGCTGATGGCCGCTGGCTCACCGGCGCTCAACCGAGAGTCCGACCTCCAATTTGCCCGCGAGGCCTTCCCCGCAAGCCTCAAGACCATGGAGGTCTTTCTCCTCAACACCCCCGAAAACTCCGAACTCCTCCTCCTGCTGGCACAGGGCTACAGCTCCTACGCCTTTGCCTTCATTGAAGGCGACCTCGAAGCCGCACAGCTCCAGGGCACCGAGGAAGAAGTTCAAGACCTCACGCGCCGGGCCGTCCTGCACTACATGCGCGGACGCACCTACGGCTTCATGCTCCTGGATTTTGAAAAACTGCGCGACGCCGCGCTCGCCGGGGACCTCACGCGCACCCGCGAGCTGCTGCGAAACACCGACAAAGAAGACGTCCCCGGACTCTTCTGGTCCGCCTACGGCTGGATCAGCGCCATCAACCTCTCCCAGGACAACCCCGACATGGTCGCCGCGCTGCCCATCGTCGAGGCCATCATCAACCGCGTCATCGCACTCGATCCCGACTACATGGGCGGGCTGCCCCACATCATGATGGGCGTCTACCACGCCAGCAGACCCCCCATGTTCGGCGGCAAACCCGAAGAGGCCCGCAAACACTTCGAGATCGCCATGAAGCGACACGGCAACGCCAACCTCCTGGCACCCTTCATGTTCGGGCGCTTCTACGCTCCCCACAGCCAGGACCGCGCGCTCTTCAACAAGATGATGGCACAGGTCCTCGACGCCAAAGTCGAAGACTACCCCGATATGCGGCTCAACAACGAAGTCGCTCGCCAGCGCGCCCGGTTCTGGACTGCAAACGCCGATGAAATTTTCTTTGAATAGTCACTTTTCACACCAATTAATGGAGGACTCCCCCATGAAAGATCTCATCCATCCCAACCGCCGCCAGGCCATGCGCCTGATGGCTGCCGCCACCGCCGCCACCCCCCTGCTCTACGCTTCCTCCAACGTCGAGGCCGCCGAGCACACCCTCAAGCTGGCCTCGCTGGCCCCTCCCGGCTCGGTCTGGTTCAAGGCCATCCAGAGCGTCGCCCGTCAGGTCAAGGAGAAGACCGACGGCGCCATCGCCTTCAAGATCTACGGCGGCGGCACCATGGGCGATGAGCGCGCCATGGTCCGCAAGATGCGCACCGGACAGCTCGACGGCGCCGTCGTCACCAGCGTCGGCCTGGGCGACATCGACAAGCAACTGCTCGTCTTGCAGCTGCCCCTGACCTTCAAGTCCAGCGCCCAGCTCGACAAGGTCCGCGGCGCCATGAGCGGCACCTTCGACGGCATCCTTGAGAAACAAGGCTTCGCGCGCCTTGGCTGGGGCGACGTCGGCTTCAACTACCTCTTCTCCAACTCCCCCGTGGCCACCATCGCCGACGCCAAGAAGCTCAAGATGTGGGTCTGGGACCTCGACCCGGTCGTCAAGACCGTCGCCAAGGTCGCCGGCATCAACGGCGTCCCCATGGGTGTGCCCGATGTCCTGCCCAGCCTCCAAAGCGGCAAGGTCGATGCCTTCCTCAACTCACCCTACGGCGCCATCGCCCTCCAGTGGCACACCAAGGCCACCCACGTCACCAACCTCAAGCTGGCCGTCACCATCGGCGGCACCGTGGTCAGCACCAAGGGCACCTGGAGCAAGCTCAGCGACGGACAGAAAGACATCATCCGCGCCGCCTCCGATGAAGCCCACAAAGGCCTCCTGGGCAAAGTCCGCAAAGCCAACCAGGCCGCCATCGCCGACCTGGGCAGCAAACACGGCATCAAGGCCGTCGAGCCCAAAGACTTCGCCGCCTGGCAGAAGATCGCCGACGCCGTGCGCAAAGAGATGACCGGCTCCGTCTTCCCCAAAGCCCTGGTCGACACCATGCGCGGTCACCTCTGAACGACCGACTCTACGCGCCTTTTGTCCTCTCCTTTTGTTTTGCAACGTGGGTTCCTTTGAGGTTCGGGGTGGGGGGCCAGCCCCCCAAACCCCCCGCCAGGGGCGCGCCCCTGGACCTGCCACTTCTCCCCTGCCCTCTTTTCACATGAAAAAGACCCTACAGGCTTTGGAGGAGCACCTGATCCGGTTTGAAACCCGGGCGCTGGTGCTCCTGGTCCTGGCCATGCTCATCATGGCCAGCTACGCCGTGCTCTATCAGAACATACTCGCCCCATGGCAACGCTCGCTGGCCACCAGCGGACCGCCCGTGGTGATCGAGGAGCCACCCCCAACCCCCGAACCCACCCCCGAGCCAACCAAAGGCGACGCCCCTGCGCCGTCTGAGGGGGATGATGGTGGCTTTGGCGGAGGATTTGGCGCCGCAGACAACAAAGATGAGGGCGCCGGAGGCTTTGGCGGCGGCTTTGGTGGCGGCGCCGAGTCGGATAAGGGCGGCGCAGGGGGCTTTGGAGGCGGTTTTGGCCAGCCTGAAGCCCCCAAAGACAAGCCTGCTGAGCCCGCAGGTGGATTTGGCGGCGGTTTTGGAGGCGGCGCGGAGAATGTTGCGCCCAAAAAAGCCGCCGCGCCGCCATCTGGCGACAGCGCCGGAGGGTTTGGCGGAGGATTTGGCCAGCCTGCACAGGGTGAAGCGCCCAAAGCCCAGCCCACAAACGGCGCTCAGGCCGGTTCAAAGCCCGTCAACGAAGACAAAGCCGCCGCACAGCCGCCGGGCGACGGTGCAGGAGGCTTTGGCGGAGGGTTTGGTGCCCAGGATGGTGGTCAGAAACCCGACGAAGCCGCCGCGCAGCCGTCCAATGACGGCGCCGGAGGCTTTGGCGGCGGTTTTGGAGGGGATCCTGCCGCCAAAAAGGACGAGAACGGGTCTGATGAAGGCGCTGGAGGCTTCGGTGGCGGCTTTGGTGGGGGGTTTGGAGGCGGAGATGATCCGCCCGGCGACGCCAAAGGTGACGACGGAGGGTTTGGAGGCGGCTTTGGGGGCGGAAAGGAGCCCGATGATGCGCCTCCTGAGCCTGCAAAGGCCCAGGCGCAGCCCGCTGCGGTGGTGGAGAGCGCCGATGCGGCGCCCGAGGCGCCCGAGCCGGGCGGTCCTCCCCCCGAAGGATCCTTTGCGGCGATGATGGTGGCGCTGATCGACACGCTGAAGTTGAGCTGGATCGACGTCATCCTGCGCCAGATGGTGGTCATCGTGGGCTTTTTGGGGGCGACGCTGGCCACCCAGCGCCGCAAACACATCAACATCGACGCCATCAGCAAGCTTTTGCCCGAGCGCGGCCGCAAGATCGTGGCGATCTTGACCAACCTGCTCTCGATCGTCATCTGCGCGACCCTGGCGGTGGCCGGAGCGCGGCTGGTGAAGCTCGGTTATGAGGCTCCGACGGAGTTGACGGAGTGGGTCGATGAATGGGTCTTCCAGTTGATGTTCCCAATTGGCTTCGGGCTGCTGGTTTTGCATTTTGTGGTGCGCTTTGTGGAGGCTGTGGATGCCTACATCAACAACACAGAGCTGGCGGCCTCGGGTGAATTGGCCCACATGGCCGAGATGGCCAGGGAACAGCGGGAAGCGCAGGGGGCTTCGCCGGTTGAAAACGCGGTAGAACCCCCACAGAGCGTCGATTCACCGCCCTCCCCTGCCCCACCACCGCCCGATGATCCACCCGATGACGATCGGGGGGTTGAGGTTGGTGATCAAAGCGGCGATGAACCGACGCCGAAGTCCCCTTCTGGAGGTCAGCAGGATGCTTCTGCGCCAAAGAAGGGCAAGAAGGGGTCTAAGAAGTCTGGCGGTAAGAAGCGTCGCGGCAAGAAGGGGGGCAAACGATGATTTTTGTATTGGGAGCGCTCCTGATCCTGATGGCGTTGCTGGGCACGCCGCTCTTTGTGGTCCTGGCGGGGCTGGCGTTGGTGTCTTTTGTGATGGCCGACACCAACATCATTGTGCTGAGCGAAGAGCACTACAAGCTGGCCACCAACCCCCACCTGCTGACCATCCCCATGTTCACGCTGGCGGGCTTCTTGATGGCGGAGAGTAAGGCCGCCGAGCGTCTGGTGCGGGTCAGCCGCGCGCTGCTTGGCGGTGCGCCTGGGGGCTTGGCGATTGTGGTGGTGGCCTCGTGCGCCTTTTTTACGACCTTTACCGGGGCCTCGGGGGTGACGATCATCGCCCTTGGCGGGTTGCTCTATCCGATATTGCTTGAAGAGCGCTATCCCGAGGACTTCAGCCTGGGCTTGATCACGGCCAGTGGGTCCATTGGGCTGCTCTTTCCGCCCTCTTTGCCCATCATCCTCTACGGGATCGTGGCGGGGGCCAGCATCGATGACCTCTTCATCGCTGGGATCTTTCCCGGGGCGGTCATGATGGGCGTGCTGGCGCTTTACTGTGTGTGGGTGGGGCTGCGGCGCGAGCCGGACATGATGGAGGGCATCAAGGGCTCGTGGAAGGAGTTGGTGGGGACGCTGCTGCTCTTTCCGCTCTTCCTCATTTACAAGCTGGCGACGGACAGAGAGGTGCGCGCATCGATCTGGGAGGCCAAGTGGGAGTTGGCGGTGCCGGTGGTGGTCGTGGGGGCCATTTATGGGCTGCCGGACTTTATGGAGCCCTGGGTGGGTGCGGGCGGCGTGGCGGGTCTGGTGACGATCGCCGAAGCGTCGGTGGTCTGCGCGGCGTACCTGCTGATCATCGAGGTCTTTGTCTTCAAGGACATCTCGCTCTTTGACGCGCCGGAGGGCGACGGGCGCTCCAGCCTCTCGTCGGTGATCCGCGAGTCGATGGTGATGGTCGGGGCGATCTTGATCATTCTGGGGGCGGCGCTGGGGTTGACCAACTACCTGATTCAGGAAGAGGTCCCGATGCAGCTTCTGGCCTTCATCCAGGAGCACATTGAGAGCCGCACGACCTTCCTCTTCATGCTGACCATCTTCCTGCTCATCGTGGGCTGTTTGATGGACATCTTCAGCGCAATCCTGGTGGTGGTGCCGTTGATCACGCCGATCGCGGCGCAGTACGGTGTGGATCCGATTCACCTGGGGATCATCTTCCTGGCCAACCTGGAGATTGGTTACATCACGCCGCCGGTGGGGCTGAACCTCTTCATCTCCTCGCTGGCCTTCGACAAGCCGGTGGTCAAGCTCTACCGGATGGCGATCCCCTTCCTGATCCTGCTCTTGATGGCGCTGATGCTCATCACCTTCTACCCACCGCTCTCGCTGTGGTTCATGGATTAAAAACCGCAGGTCCAGGACCCGCGGGTCCTGGCGGGGGTTTGGGGGTAGAACCCCCATCAGCAACCCCCCAAACCCCACAGAACGTACATTTGGGCGCAAAAAGCGGGGGCATGAGGGGGCGGCAGCCCATAGGCGCCAAATTAAGGTTCACGAGCAAGCCCACAAGTCTCAAAAAACGAGA
>CAKZKQ010000364.1 GCA_937123825.1 uncultured Pseudomonadota bacterium | reverse complement strand
AGGAAGGTGTAACCCTGGACGATGGATATGGGGGTGTTGAGCTCGTGACTGACGACCTCCATGAAGACGGTCTTGAGGCGGTCGAGTTCATGGAGCTTCTGGTTGGCGACTTCCAACTCGCGGTTGCGCCGCTCAAGGATGTCGTTGGCCTCTTTGAGCTGATTCATCAGGCGCTGGCGCTCTTTGATGAGATCGTGGCGCTCGGCGGCCTGGCTGAGCATCAGCTTGAGCTCTTCGGGGTCCCAGGGTTTGGGGATGTAGCAGTAGACTTTGCCGGAGTTGATGGCCTCGACGGCCGATTGCGTGTCGGTGTAGCCCGTAAAGAGGATGCGGACGCAATCGGGGTAGCATTCCTTGACGATGGTCAGGAATTCAACGCCGCTCATCTCGGGCATGCGTTGATCGCTCATCACCAGGTGGATGTCGCGGCTCTCAAAGAGTCTGAACGCTTCATCGACGCTGGTGGTGGTCAACACATCGTAGTGGCGGCGCAAGAGCCGCCCGATGGCATTAAGAATGGCTATCTCATCGTCTACAATGAGCAGCGTATGCCTTTTTTTTGCCGGGGTCTGTGCCATAACCTCCTCGGACGACGTGCTTGGTGCCTTATGGGGCTGACCTGACGCGGAATAGCCGTCGCGAAGTCCAACATTCTTCTGCTGTGTGTTTCTAAAGACAGGAGCCCTTTGCAGGCTCACGCTTTGAAACCACTTTGTTCCATTTCACTGGAGAGAGCGCGCTTGCCTGAACAATCTGTCACACAGACTGAAAATCGTGTCGGAACAGACTATACCAGCGCTCATGGTGGGCCGCAAGGCGACTCCAGCCGTGTTTCCTGGTCCACGGCGCAGCGCCTGTCGCTCTACGTGGTGATGGTGACGGTGGTGTTGATGCTCCTGGCGACGGCGGCGGCGGTGGCGGTGGGGCTTTTGTGGACGGCGTCTCTGGAGCCGGTCAGCGACGGCGAGCGCGTCTTGGAGTTGATGCGTCAGGGCGACGCAGGCCAGGGGCGCTGATTGACAGTTGGGTGTGGCTGCTGTAGGTGGTTCAGGTTTCTGTGCGGGGCTTTGGAACCTGCGCGTTGGATTGCTCGGGTGTTTTCGAAACGTCTGGGCCAGTGAGATTGATTGATTTTTTGAGTGTTGGAGGGGTGTGCGATGTTGACCCGCGAAGAGATCAAGAGCGCTCGGTTGGATCTGCGAGAGAGGCTGGTCGAGCTGCGGAGGTATCTTTGACCCGGCCAGCAAAAAAGAGCGGATGAGGGAGCTGGATCAGCTCAGCACCGAGCCAGGGTTCTGGGACGACGCCGAGCGCGCGCAAAAAATCATGCGCGACCGCCAAAGCATCGTCGATTTGCTGGCTGACCTCGATAAAATCGCCACCACGGTCGACGATCTTGAAGTCTATGTGGAGATGATCGACGCCGGCGATGACGAAGACGAGATCAACATGCTGCTCGAAGAGGCCAACGAGTCTCTGAGCGCCGCGCGCAAGATCGTCGATGGGTTGGAGATCGAGCGCATGCTCGGCGGCGAGCACGATCAGTCGGACGCCATCGTGACGGTCAACTCGGGCGCGGGCGGCACCGACAGCCAGGACTGGGCCGAGATGCTCCTGCGGATGCTGCTGCGTTTCTGTGAGCGCCGCGGCTTCAAGGTCGAATTGATTTCGGCCCAGGACGGCATGGAGGCGGGCATCAAGAGCGCCGAGTTGCGGGTGTCTGGCGAGTACGCCTATGGGCTGCTCAAGGCCGAGATTGGGGTGCACCGCCTGGTGCGGATCTCGCCGTTTGACTCCGCCGGGCGCCGCCACACGGCCTTTGCCAGCGTGCACGCCATCCCGGACCTGGACGACAACATCGAGATCGACATCGACGAGAAAGATCTCAAGGTGGACACCTACCGCTCCAGCGGTGCCGGTGGTCAGCACGTCAATAAGACCGACTCGGCCATCCGCATCACGCACATCCCCACCGGCACCGTGGTGGCGTGTCAGAACGAGCGCTCGCAGCACAAGAACCGGGCCACGGCCATGAAGATCCTCAAGGCCAAGCTCTACGAGTTGGAGCGCCTGGAGCGGGAAAAAGAGGTCGATGCCCTCAACGCCAACAAGCGCGAGATCGCCTGGGGCAGTCAGATCCGTTCCTACGTCCTCTACCCCTACCGCCAGGTCAAAGACCTGCGCACAGAGGTGGTCAAGAATGATCCCGACGCGGTCCTGGACGGCGATCTGGATGATTTCATCACGGCATATTTGCTGCAACAGGGTGACAAAGAGGCCGCAGAGGCCTGACGGGCACAGCGTCGCTGCGCCCTGGGACCGTTGCGCCAGCGCCACACTGTGGCGCCGCAGTGACGGTCCAGTGGGGCGTGGCACCGCCTAAGGGGAGTGTTGGAAGGGTATGGCTTACGAGGCGTTCATCGGGTTCCGCTACCTGATGGCCAAAAAGAGCGCCAATGTGCTCTCGGTCATCAC
>CAKZKQ010000363.1 GCA_937123825.1 uncultured Pseudomonadota bacterium | reverse complement strand
GGGGACGTTGGGGCTTTCCAGTGACATGGGGCTGGTTTTGGGGCGGAGGTCGGCGGCGGTAGCCCGCTGACCGGAGTGGCCTTGGAACTTAAGAGCCAGCGTCGAAGAAGAATCGATGGGGGCGGAGGTGGGCGGCGATAGCCCGCTGACCGGAGCGGCCCTTGAAGTTGAGGACCAACGCCGTTGCCTCAACAAAAGCCGGCAGGAAGGCGAGCTTCGCCGCCTACCCTGCCCCCAACCTCAAACCGGGCATTTGCGCGTGGGCGCAGGCACCAAGACCATAAACATCGCCAGCCGGACGACCCCACCACCCCAAACGAACCACTTTCGACGAGATGCCCCACTCTGACCGGCGAAGCCAAGAACCCATCCATCACAAATGCTATCAGGGAGCGAAGCGACCGCACCAAAAGGGAGTGAGCGCAGCGAACGACCGAACCAAAAGCAAGCCCCAACGGGGCGCCGCGAACCGAAAGCGCAGCGCCAGCAAGCGAACCGCTCCCGAACGAGCGCAGCGAGTAAAGGGAGCCCGCCCGCCTCGCTCTCCCCAAAGCCCCCGCCACCCTACTTATTATAAGGAGAGAGCGAGGCGGGCGGCGGTGTGATGCGGAATTTGGCGCGGCGGCGTTTGAACCAGCGGGTCCAGTGCCAGGCGGCGTCGGTTTTGGGCCAGGTGAGGCTAAGGGGCCAGTGTTTGGACAGGCGCATGAGGGTGCGCTGGGAGTTGTAGGACAGGTGGTTGTCGTCGGGGATGGCGCGGACGATTTCCCAGATGTGGCGTTTGTCGAGCTTGGGGACGTTGTAACCGGCGGCGCGGAAGCCTGCGGCGATCCAGGTGTCTCGGCTTTGGCGGCCCATGCGGCGGTACCAGGCCAGCCAGCGGGCCTGGCCTGCTTCGAGGGTGTCGGGCAGGGCGGCGGGGTTGCTCCAATCGATGTCGGTGCTGTGGTTGGGGAGGCGGCGCAGGGCTCGGGCGGCGCGGCCTCGGATGAGGGGGTCGGGGTGAGTGAGCAGGTCGATGAGGGGGCGCACGGGTTCGGGGCGCTCGCTGTCGGCGGCCACTTCGATGGCGGCCAGGCGGACGCTCAGGCGGCGGTCGGACAGGGGCAGGACGTGGCCGGTGAAGAGGGAGGTCTCGACGGGGCCCATGGCCAGCTTCATGGCCAGGGCGACCTCGTCGAGGGGTGGTTCGCCGTCTTTGGGCGGTGGGGGAGTGGGGACGGTGTGGGCGCGCAGGACGTCTTTGGGCAGCGGGCCGGATTGGCGGCCTTCGAAGCTGGCTTCGGCGAGGACGCGGGCCATGAAGGCGCCCGCTTTGGGGCCGCCGAGCAGGCGCAGGGATTCGAGCATGTCCATCTGGACGGAGGGCTCAGGGTCGATCTCGAAGGCGGCGATCATGGGGGTGACGTGGCGCTGGTTGCCCAATTCGCCCACGGCCAGGCTGGCGGCGCGGCGCACGCGGGCGCTGGGGTCGTCGAGGAGTTCGGCCATGGCGTCGACGCGGTCGCGCAGCTTGAAGAGGGCCAGGCGCTCAATGGCGCGGGCGCGGATTTCGGCCTCGGGGTCTTTGAGCTTGGCGGTGACTTGCTCGATCCGCTCGGCCAGTTCCTGGCGCCAAAGGCGAGTGCCGCCGTGGATGTTGCCGCTGTTGACGCAGCCGCCCAGGATGTCTTTTTTGCTGCAGTAGATGCGGACGTGGATGTGGTCGTTGTGGGGCAGCGCGTAGCCGGGTTGGCCCATGAGGCGCTCGGCCTTTTTGATGATGCCGGCGGGGATGCCCTTCTTTCTGGCGTGCTCAAGGAGCTTCTTTTTGAGCGGGTTGGACAGAAAGAGGTACTGGACCTGCGTGTTGCGGTGGGTGATGAGGGCCTGGATGACCATCCAGGTGCGGGCGGTGTCAAAGCGGTAGTAGCCGCCGTGGGAGGTGGAGACGCCCTCTTTGTCCAGCGGCACCAGATCGGGCGGGTTGACGGGGTAGCCCTTGGGGTTGGTGTAGCAAAAGGCGATGTCGGCGTCGCGCCCGGAGTTGTGGCTGACGGAGTACGGGATGTCGCCGCCGCCGCGTCGGCCGATGTTGCCCAACCAGAGCCTGCGCCTGCCGCGCCGCCAGAGTTGCTTGGCGGTGTGCTGGAGCAGGTCGATCATCTCGTCGCTGCCCCAGGCCAGGCCCCGGGCCTTTTGGCGCGGGAGGATGTCGTAGGTTTTGCCAGGCAGCGGCAGGAGGCGCGCGTTGATGAGGTAGCCGTTGCTGACGTCGCCCACAGAGATGGAGACGTCGTTGGGTTCATCGTTGAGGAAGGGGTGGTAGGGCTCTTCCCACGGGGGGATCAGCGTGTCGGGCTCGATGGGGCCGCCGCTGTCCACCAGGACCTCAGAGACGGGCTGGCCCGGGACCTGAGGGCGGACGGTGGGCGAGCCTGTGGCCGACGGTGGCCGCGCGGTGTTGCCGTGGGACGGCAAGGGCTGACGGGTGGCCTGACCCGGCGAAGCGTCAGGGATGACCGGGC
Source organism: uncultured Pseudomonadota bacterium (assembly GCA_937123825.1). Classification (GTDB taxonomy): domain Bacteria; phylum Myxococcota_A; class Bradymonadia; order Bradymonadales; genus CAKZKQ01. Next base: position 17,453 of record CAKZKQ010000363.1, on the reverse strand, counting down.
CGGTGCTGCGGGCGGTGCAAAACCCCAACGTCAGTCCCAGCCCGATGACCGCCAGGGTCAACACAGTTTTTTTCCAGATGCTCATTGCGCCACGCCCGTCACCAACCCTCACCGCCGCCCCTTGCTGCGCTTTCATAACGCCGCAAGCGGTTTGTCCTCACGTTATAGAAGATAGTGCAAGAAGGGTCGCTTGTCTCTTTTGCCCCCAAAGACTGGTGTTTTGTCCCATAAACGCACACACTGTGATTGGCGGAACACAACGAAAGTTCTGGGCAACAACCCCTCTTTGGAGGGGGTGCACAGCGACCCAATCCAGGCCCACGATCACGATGCAGCACCCGCGCGCGCTGGCATCACGACGTCACAGCCCCTGGGTCCATGTTCACACAATCGACGCAAACGCCCAGCGCTCAAAAGAACGGCTCCTTGTATGACAACCCAGGAAGTGCTGATCCTGGCAGCACCGTCCGCACAAAGACAACGTCTGGAAGACACCCTCCAAGGTCTGGGGCTCGCCGCACAGACCTTTGAAGGTCCGGGACAGGTCCCCGAAGGACAAGGACCCTTTGCGCTGGTTTGCCTGATGCCCCCTGATGGGGTGGCGTGGGGGCCATTTTTGACGCGCTGTCGCCTGGCACCCGGCACGCACCGCGCCCCTGTGCTCATGTTGACCGACGTCCAACGCGCCGATGACGCCATCGAAGCAGGGGCAGACGACGTGCTCCTTTTCGAAACCTCACCCGGCCTGTGGGTGCGCCGCATCGAGCACATGCTCAAACTCAACGCCACGCGGCGCGAAGACGCCCTGATCCGCTTCTACGAGCAGTCCCCCGGGCTCCTGCACGCCATCGACGGCGACCGGCGCATTGTGACCGTCAGCGACGACTGGCTCCAAGCCCTTGGCTACCAGCGGCACGAGGTTGTGGGGCAGCCCTCAAAGCGCTTCATGGCCCAGGAGTCCATCGATCTCTTTGTGCACTCCTATCTCAAGGGCTTCCTGACCACGGGCCGCTGCCACGAGGTCCCCTGCCGCATGATCCGCAAGGATGGCTCCATCTTGGAGACGGTCATGTCTGGCTCGGCCCGCTGGGACGCCCAGGGGCGCTTCATGCACACGCTGGCGATGTTGACCGACATCACCAAGCGCAACCAATACGCCCTGGAGCTTGAGGACAAGACCTCGGCGCTCGAGCGCGCCCACCAGTCCCTCGACCAGGCCCAACACGAACTGGAGCAGTTCACCTACGTCGCCTCTCACGACCTTAAATCCCCGCTGCGCTCCATTTCCAACCTGGCCACGTGGCTCTCGGAGGACATCGGCGAAGGCGATCTGGCAGAAGTGCCCGCCCACCTCGAACACCTCAAGAGCAGAGTCCGCAGCGTGGAGCGCTTCATCGATGATTTGCGCACCTACTCACGGGTGGGGCGCCTCGACGGCCAGCCCGAAGACATCGTCCTGGGCGCCTTGCTGGAGGAAGTCCTGGAGGACATCGAGCTGCCCGCGCACTTCACCGCCGCCCTGCCCAGCACGCCCGTCACCCTCTACACCTCGCGCCGCGCGCTGACCGAGGTCTTTGGCGCCCTGCTGCGAAACGCCGTTGAACACCACCAGGGCGACCAGGGCCTGCTCCTGGTGACCGCCTGTGTCAGTCCAGACGGCGCCTTCACCGACTTCACCGTCGAAGACAACGGCCCGGGCATCGCGCCCAACTTCCGCCAGTGGGTCTTTAAACCCTTCCAACGCCTGGGACAGGCCCACGCCGAGAGCGGCTCAGGCATGGGCCTGGCGCTGGTCAAAAAGTACGTCGAGGCGCGCGGTGGCCACGTCCACGCCACAGACCGACCCAACCACCAACCCGGCGCCTGCATTGCCTTTCGTTGGCCCAACGCTGCTCGCCCCACCAAAGCGACCCAACCAAGCCCCGCCCCTGGCTAAAAAGCGCATGGCCACAGCCTTGCTTTGAACCGAACGCTGTGGTTTGTGTTGGCCTGCTTTGCGGCGGCCCAAAAAGGCGAGCGACACCACCATCGCCCCACCCTGAGCGCGCAACGCAAGCGATTTGGAGCCATCTGAAAAGACAAACCGGTCGGCACCGGTCTTTGGACGGCCTTTGAGCGCGGGGATCGGCATGAGTCAGGACATCACCACCATCGAAATCAGCCCGCGCTTTGCGGGCATGAAAGCCCAGGCGCTGAGCGATCTCCTTGCGGAACTCGACAACGAGGTCGAGCGTTACGTCGGCGAGTTGGACTACCGCCACGCTGCCGCTTACGCCGCGCGCGCCCACATCCGCTTTGCGGCGGGCTACCCCGCCCCCGAAATCCTTGACGATTGCTGGATGGCCAGCCGCTGTCTGATCACCAACCCCGAGCTGCACCTGCACCGCACGCCCCACGAGCGGCTGCTGAGCCGACGCATCACACCCATTGAGTTGGCGCTGCTTGGCGGCGACCCAGAGCTGGCCAAGCGCATGGCTGGGGCCTACGGACTGCCCGTCGTGGCAGGACGCGCCGGGGTCGCGGACGCCGAGTTGACCCGCGAGTTGCGCATCCTCTCACCGGCGCTCATCGGCCAACCTCTGCGCTCGGCCCAGGACCTGCTGGGGCTGGCCGCCGCCGTCTACGCCGGGGCGCTCTCGGCGGTCACGCGCGGCTTTGCGGACGAGGCGCTGATGGCCATTGAGCTTCTGGCCAAGGCCCAGTACAACGGCGAGTTGAGCGACGGTCAAAAGGCCGTCATGGTCCGCTACGGCGGGCTGTGTGAGGCGTTGCTGGAGTTGATTCGCCCCGGAGAACGCGACCTGGGCGGCATCCTGGCCGATCAAATCGACCGCCACACCAGCCGCACCATGGCCGCGCTCGGCGACCAGGGCCCCAAAGCCCAAACTCGCCTTTTGGACACCGGGTCGCTGGCGCTGCTGGCGCTGGCCACCTTGATCGAACGGCCCCCGGCGCCGTTCCCGCCGCGACCAGATGTCACGCCCGCGGCCTGCCTTTACACCGAATTTCTGGCCGTGATGGCCCATGGACAGCAGCGACAGGAGGAGTCATGACCTACCGCATCGAAACCGACAGCATGGGCGAGATCCAGGTGCCCGCCGATCGCCTCTGGGGCGCGCAGACGCAGCGCTCGTTTGAAAACTTCCGCATTGGCGACGGCGAGCGGATCCCGACGCCTTTGATCCGCGCCTACGCGGTGGTCAAGCAGGCCGCCGCCGAGGTCAACGCTGCCCAGGGCGGCGTCTCCCAGGAGATCGCCGACGCCATCATCAACGCCGCCCAGGAAGTGCGCGAAGGCAAGTGGGACGACGAGTTCCCCCTGAAGGTCTGGCAGACCGGCAGCGGCACCCAGAGCAACATGAACGTCAACGAGGTCATCGCCAACCGCGCCAGCGAGTTGATGGGCGGCACCCGTGGCCAGAAAAAGCCCGTCCACCCCAACGACCACGTCAACCGCGCCCAGTCCACCAACGACTCCTTCCCCACCGCCATGCATGTCTCGGCGGCCGTGGAAGTCAACGAGCGCCTGCTGCCCTCCCTGGACGCCCTCATCGCCGTCTTTGAGAAGCAAGCCACCGACTACGCCGACATCATCAAGACCGGCCGCACCCACCTGATGGACGCCACGCCTCTGTCGCTTGGCCAGGCCATCGGCGGCTGGGCCGCGCAGCTTGTCCACGCGCGCCAGGCCATCGTCCGCTCCCTGGAGCAGGTCTACGAACTTGCCCTTGGCGGCACCGCCGTCGGCACCGGCCTCAACACCCACAAAGGCTACGCCGCCTCCACCGCTGCCGCCATCGCGCGCCGCACCGGCCTGCCCTTTGTCACCGCCCCCAACAAGTTCGCCGCGCTGGGCGCCCACGACGCCCTGGTCGGCCTCAGCTCCGCCCTCAAGCAGCTTGCCTGCGCCACCATGAAGATCGCCAACGACGTGCGCTGGCTGGCCAGCGGCCCCCGCTGCGGTTTTGGTGAAATCATCATCCCCGCCAACGAACCCGGCAGCTCCATCATGCCCGGCAAGGTCAACCCCACCCAGTGTGAGGCCCTGACCATGGTCTGCTGCCAGATCGTCGGCAACGACGCCGCCGTCGCCATGGCCGGCTCCCAGGGCAACTTCGAACTCAACGTCTACAAGCCCGTCATGGCCGCCAACGTCCTGCGCTCCATCCGGCTGCTGGCCGACGGACTCAACTCCTTCAACGTCAACTGCGCCGTCGGCATCAAACCCAACGAAGCGCGCATCAAAGAGTTGATGGAAAAGTCCCTCATGCTCGTCACCGCCCTCAACCCCCACATCGGCTACGACAAAGCCTCCAAGATCGCCAAAAAGGCCCACGCCGAAGGCACCACCCTGCGCCAGGCCGCCATCGCCCTGGGCTTCCTCACCGGCGAAGAGTTCGACAAACTCGTCCGCCCCGAAAACATGATCGCCCCAGCCTGATCACACCCTGCCAAGGCCGCCCACCTTGCGGCGGCCCCACCAGAGACCCACCATGGCACAAGAAACCCCCCAAGAAGCCCAGGACACCTGGAAACTCTCCAAAAAACCCATCCACTGGGCCATGCTCGGCTTCGCCCTCCTACCCTTCATCGTCGCCACCGTCTACCTCTCCAACAAACCCAAACCCGAACGCCAACCCCGTACGCATGGCGGCTCGAGCGCCGCCAGTTCTAGCGCGGGGCGCTAGAACGGTTCGCGGCGCCCCGTTGGGGCTTGCTTTCGGTTCGCGGCGCCGGCGCTGCGCTTGGCTTGCTTTTGGTTCGGTCGCTCGCTGCGCTCGCTCCCTTGTGGTGCGCCTGCTGCGCAGGCTTATAGCATTTGTGATGGGTGGGTTCTTGGCTTCGCCGGTACGAGTTGGGCATTTCGTCGAAAGTGCTTCGTTTGGGGTGGTCGGGTCGTGCGGCTGGCGAAGTTTATGGTCTTGGTGCCTGCGCCCAGACGTGTGTGCCCGGCTTGAGGGGGCAGGATAGGCGGCGAAGCTCGCCTTCCTGCCGACCTTTGTGGGATTGACGGCGCTGGTTCTCAACTTCAAGGACGGCGTTGGTCCTCAACTTCAAGGGCCGCTCCGGCCAGCGGGCTATCGCCGCCCACCTCCGCTCCAAAACCAGCCCCCAGGTCACTGGAGAACCCCAAAGTTCCCACCAGAAAAGCCGTCCACCCTCTTGGAAAGCCACCCAAGTCTCCACCACCCGCTCACAAACCCATCGGAAAGCCTTACAAGCCTCCACCACCGCTCATCCGACCTCAGAGAAGTGAAAGCACTTTCGACGAGATGCCCCACTCCAACCGGCGAAGCCAAGAACCCACACATCGCAAATGCTATAAGCCTGCGCAGCAGGCGCACCACAAGGAAGCGAGCGCAGCGAGCGACCGAACCAAAAGCAAGCGCAGCGCCGCGAACCGAAAGCAAGCCCCAACGGGGCGCCGCGAACCGAAACGGTGAGCTCCGCTCACAGTTTCTTCAGTTGTCCGTTGACGAGGGCGATGAAGTCGGTCCAGCCGAGGTTGATGGCGACTTCGATGGCGTCGGAGAGGTGGCGTCGGCCTTCGGCGCGTTGGCCGAGGTTGGCGCTGGTGATGCCGAGGTTGTAGAGGACGCGGGTTTGGGAGCGCAGGTCTTGGCTCAGGGCGGTGACTTCCTGGGCTCTGTTGAGGGCCTGGAGGGTGCGCTGGTGTTGGTTTTGGGCGCGGTAGAGGGCGGCGTAGTGGAGGTAGATTTTGCAGAGTTGGTCGTGGTCGCGCTCTTGTTCGGCGATGGCGCGGGCCTGGTCGAGGTAGTGTTCGGCGCGCGGGTAGAGGCGGCGGCCGATGTAGATCTTGGCCAGCAGGTCGAGGAGCTTTGAGAGGCTCAGTTCGGGGGGACGGATGGCCATTTTGAGGGCGCGGATGCGCTCCATGACTTCGTGGGCCAGATCGGTGGCCTGACCGTGGCGTCCGAGGCGGTGGAGGTTGCGCACGACCTCGACCTCGACCAGCAGTGGCAGGGAGGCGTCTTTGGAGGCGCGGGCCAGTTGCAGGGCGAGCAGGAGGGCGGAGCGGGCGGACTGCGGCAGCTCCAGGCGAGAGAAGTAGCGTCCGGTTTCGAGCGCGGCGACGCCTCGGTCTCGGGCGGAGAAGTTGCGCATGGAGCGCAGTTGTTCGAGGAAGCGCTGTGGGAGGCGCTCGGGGATGAGGGCGGTGGGTCCGCGCTCTGGGGGGATTTGGAGGCGGCGCGCGGCGGTGAGCATGTGTTGGGTGGCGCGCACCAGGAGGCTTTCGAGTTCGCGGTCGGGGAGGCGTTCGATGAGGTCGTCGGTGATGATGACCAGACCGGCTTCACGGGCGCGTTCGGAGAGCCCCAGGATGGGGAGGTTGAAGCGGGGGTGGCGCGCGGCGCAGGCGGCCAGCCAGACCAGGACCTGACGGCAGCGGCGCAGGGCCAGTTCGGGTTCCCATCGTTTGAGCGAGCGTTGTGCGGCCACCAGGAGGGTGTCCATGGCGGTCAGCGGGGAGCCGGACTTGAGGCAGTGCAGTGCCATCCAGAGTTCGGCCTCTTGTTGTTCGATGGCGATGGCGCCAGCGCGCAAGAGTTTGACGATCCGGGTGTGGAGTCCGTGGCGCAGGCTGGGGTGGAGGCGCTTGAGGGAGGCGGCGCGCATTCTTGGGAAGCGGAAGCGGAGCCTCTGGAGGTCGTCTCCAACGGGTTCAAGGACGCGGGCGCCCATCAACTCGGCCAGGGTGCCGTGGACGTCGAACTCGGCGGGCATGACGGACTGCACGGCGCTCTGGGGGAAGGTGGCGCCCAGGAGGGTGCAGACGGCCAGGAGCATTTTGCCGTCGCGGCTGAGGCTGTCGAGTTGGTGGGTGAAGAAGCGGCTTGGCGACTCGGGGATCTGGGAGACAACGCCGCCGGTGTTCTGATGGAGGTGCAGCATCTCCTTGATAAAGAGGGGGCTGCCGCCGCTGGCGGTGGCGACGCGCCGGGCCAGATCGGGCGGCGGCACATGTCCCAGGTGTTGGGTCATGTACTGCTGGATCTCTTCAAAGGTGTAGGGCGGCACCTGGATGTCCATGTCCCATGGGCGGCCGTCGCTGTAAGGCTTCAGGTGGGCTTCATGGAAGACATCGGGCAACTCTTCGAGGTCCCCGCCGCTGTTGACGACGGCGGCAAAGAGGACAGGCAGCTCGCGGTGGAGGGTCAGGACCTGCTGGAGGACGCGGCGCGAGCCGGTGTCACAGCGGGCCCAGCCGTCGATGGCCAGGACCAGGGGTGAGCGGCGCGAGCGGTTGTCTTGCTCGGCCAGGGCGCGCAGCATTTGTGCGAAGGCGTGGACCAGGACGTGGATGCGGGTCTCGGGGAAGCGCAGCGGGCCGTCGCCGTAGGGCATCCAGTCGGTGCCGATGGAGCTGAGGGTGCCGTCGCGCTCGGGCTCAATGGGGTTGCCCCAGCGGCGCAGCAGCGCGGCCAGCGCCTCGGTCTCAAGCCTGCCCATGTTGAGCTTGCCAAGGGCTTCCTGGCGGCGTTGCTGGAGGGTCTTGTGGGCGTGCTGGCTTTCGTCGTTGGGCAGGTGTTCATCCAGCCCGTTGCAGATGAGATTGCGCAGGGTCCAGAAGGGCTTTTCGCGCGCTTCTGGGTTGAGGTCGCTCATCAGGACGATGGCTTCAAGGTCGGTGCCGAGCATCTCCATGGCGCGGCCAAGGAAGAACGAAGAGCCGCTGCCGTAGTTGCCGCTGATCTGGACACAGACCACACCGCGGCGCGTCATTAGAGCGGCGCGCTGGATGGAGGTCAACTGGCGGCTGCGGCCGATGATGGGCGGGCGTCCGCTGAGGGCCGCTGGCGGCGCGTCTTGCTCGTCTTGTGCGGCGCGGACGCGGGCCAGGGCGCGGGCCGAGAACTGGGAGAGTTCGGGCAGCGAACCGGTGGTCAGCGGTTTGGAGGCCATCTCGGGGGTGGAGATGGTCAGGTCCGGGATGATGTCCTCTTCAAACGACTGGGTCTCGACCTCGATTTCAAAGAGGGCGTTGTCGTCGTCGGGCAGGAGGATGTCGAGGGAGTTGGGTGCGGCATCGACGGGCAGCAACCGGGTGTTGTCCTTCAGCGAGAGCAGGGCGCGGCGGAACTCGGCGCACGAGGCGTAGCGCTCTTCGGGGTTCTTGGCCAGCGCCTTCATGATGACGGCGTCAAAGGCGGGCGGGATGAGCAGCTCGGGGCGCGCGGCGCTGGGGTTGGGAGGCCGCTTGTTGATGATGGCCTCCATCAGCGCGTGATCGTCCTTCTCGTCAAAGGGGAAGGAGGCGGTCAAGGCGGTGTAGAGGACCACGCCCAGGCCGTAGACGTCGGTGCGCGGGGTGACGGCCTTGCCCTGGATCTGCTCGGGCGCCATGTAGTAGTAGGAGCCGATGATCTCCTTGTCGCTCTGGTCGTTTTCGACGGGGTCTTTGACGAGCTGGCGAGAGATGCCAAAGTCGAGCACCTTGACGTGGTCGGGGTTGCCGGGCACCGACTCGATCATGATGTTGCCCGGCTTCATGTCGCAGTGGATGACGCCGGCGTGGTGGGCGACTTCGAGGGCCAGGCAGACCTGCTCGATGATGTGGATGAGGCGCGGCTCGGGCAGCGGGTATTCGCGCGCCAGCAGCTCGCTGAAGGTCAGCCCGGGCACGTACTCCATGGCCAGAAAGAGGGTCCCGTCGTCCTCTTTGCCAAAGTCCACGATGGAGATGATGTTGGGGTGTCGCAGGCCTGCGGCGGCGTTGGCCTCGCGCAGGAAGTATTCGGTGCGCCCGGCTTCGATCTCGGTGGGGTGGAGGATTTTCACCGCCACGCGGCGCATCAACGGCGCCTGGATTGCCTCGTAGACGGTGGCCATGCCACCGATGGCCAGCAGGCGCTCTATTTTGAAGCGCCCGGCGAGCGTCTTGCCGATGCGTGACTGAGCCAGTTCATCGATGCGGCGCATCGACTCTGTGGTCAGGCGTTGCCAGCCCGCTTCTTCGCCTTCCTGGCGTTTGCTGACGTCCGGATCCTGGGGCATGGAGCGTCTTCGTTGGGAGCATCACCCGGTTTAAGGTCTCGGGCGTTGTGGTCGCAGAATAATCGTCGCGCACAAGATAGCACAGCCGCCGTCACATGGCACACAGTTCCACCAGGAAGATCACCGGGAAACGACGCATTAACGCCCTTTGGCGTGGACCTGAGGTCACAAGTGCATTTTTGAAAGGGCCAAGCTCTGCTCAGGCGGCCCTGCCCCCTTATGTGGCGCTGAAAACGGCGTCAGTCGAGGGTCCAGGTGCCAGTACCATCATCGGCAATGACGTAGCTCCCCGTGACAAAGAAGCGGATCTGGCCGTTGTCTCGCTCCTGAATGTTCCACCGCGCCACGTTGGCGGGGGCTTCGCCCAGGCTGGTGTCAAAGTCGAGCGGGCCGCTGGCCCCCTCAAAGTTGATGGAGCCGCCGGCCTGGAGGGCGTTGAGGGCATCGCTGATGTCGTTGGGGCCGACCTCAATGCGCTGACCATCGATGAGCTTATCGACGGCCTTGGCGACGGTCTGGCCGGTGGGCTCCTGGGTGGTGGGCAGCGTGGCAATGGCGTAGGCCAGGATGTAGGTGGCGTCGTAGGCGTTGGCGCTAAAGACCTGCGCGGGCGCGCCAAAGCGGCGCCGGTAGCGCAAATCAAAGTTGTCGTAGTGGGGCTGGAACTGGTGGTCGGGCTCGGTGCCCTCGATCCGGGTCAAGAGATCCTCGGGGACCTGACCTCGGCCGAGCATCTCGACCCACTTTTCGGGGCTCTTGCCGCCGTCGGTCAGGATGTAGCGCGGCGGGATCAGACCTCGCTCGGACACGGCGATTTCGTAGAGTTCGATCAACTCGATGACCTCGCTGGTCCCCAACAAGAGCACCACCTGGGCATCCGGCATGGCGTCGAGCGCTTCGTTGACGATGGCGCCAAAGTCTGGGGCTTGCTCGGCGGGGTTGGCGTACTCACGCACAAAGAGCCCCTCTTCTCCAAGCGCCACCAGCTCGGTATTGACCTTATCGCTCAGCCCGCGCCCGTAAGCCTCACCCTTGTTGAAGGCCACCACGCGTTCGTAGTTGGTGTCTCGGACCAGGTCCGAGATGGCGATCCCCTGGAAGAGATCGCTGGCCACGGTGCGCCAGGCCAGCCCTTCGTCGGCCAGCCCCGTGATCAGCGGCGTGGTCGCCGACGGCGAAATGGACATCACCCCGCCGGGGATGGTGACGTCGGTGGCCACGTCGATGTAAACGGTGCTGAAGGCCGGGCCGATGAGCGCGGGCACGCCCAGGACGTCGGTCAGATGCTCGGCCGATGTGCGCCCCTTGTCTGAGTCGCCGCTGGAGTCACAGCCGATCAGCACCAGCCGACGCCCGCCGGGCAGCCCGCCGACCGTGTTGATCTCCTCGACGGCCAACTCCGCGGCCTGCTGAATGGGCAGGCCGATGTCGGCAAACTCCTGGGTGGGCAAAATGGAGCCGATGATCAACGCGTCGTCTCGCTCAAGCGGCCCCACAACCTTATTGCACTCCGGCGTCAGGGCGTTGACGCACTCGCCGTTGCGATCACAGATGTGGTTTGGGCCAAAGGCGTCCACGCAGCGGGTCGTGGTGCACTCGGGGGGCTCGTTGTTGGCGTTGTTGGGGGTGTTGTTGGGCTGGTTGTTGGGCGGATCCACCGGCTCGACGCACTGACCGGCCTGGCACGAGGTGCGCGGGGCCTGATCGGCGCAGTCGGCGTCCACCTGGCATCCTTCGGTGTCGTTGTTGGGCGCCTCTTCATCGGGCACCACGCAAAAGGCGTCTTCGTTGCAGACCAGACCCACGCCAAACTGACGGCAGTCGCTGTCGACGGCACACTCATTGAAGTCCAGCGTCTGACTGCACCCCGCCAACCACACCAGGAGCGCCACGCTTGCGCACTTGCCTACACCGAGCAGAACTCTCATTGAACCGTCGCCATCCAGTCTGCGCGTTTGCGCCTTTGGGTCACCTTAAACAGGCACACAGCGCAGGCCATCCACACCCCGTGCAAAACCCCAACGACCGCCTCCCGTGGTCAAAGGCAAAGCGCGACATCGCACCGCCGCTCGCCATCCCACACCCACGATCCTTGTCTGGCCCACACTGTCTTTGCCTGCGTGTTTGATTCAAGGCGGCCAAGCAAACCACCAATCACAGCCCATGATCACATTGGACCACTATATGAACCAGGGATCAATCCTGACGGGTCAGTTTACCTTTGCCCTTGCGCTCAAAACGCACAAACGGCGCCCAAAAGGCAGGTGACAAACCGTCAGGATCCGGGGTCGGTGCTGCTGGGGGCGGTGCTTGAGTCAAAGCGCGCAGGTTGGCCAGTGGCGCGGGCGTTCTGGCGGAAGCGCTCGGCGCCATCGACGTACTGATCGCGCTTGACCTCGGCGATGGTGTCGCTGGCGGGGACCGCCGCGCGCACGGCGGTGGTCAGCAGGCGCTCAATGAAGGAGCGGTGGGTGAAGAAGGTGGCCAGGTTGTAGTGCTTCTCCAGAAAATCGCGCTGGATGTAGTAGGCAAAGCCCTCAAGCTCTTCCATGACGCTCTGCATGGGCGAGGCGCGCATGGCCTGCGCCAGGGCCTCAGAGTCCACGCTGCCGTCGTCCTGGCTGAAGATTTCAAGCTGTGCGACCTCGGCCAGCATGGACTTGTAGCGCTCGACGAGCTTGGGGTTGGACTTGAACTGGCCGACGTGGACCATCTCGTGGCCAATGATGACCTTGAGCGCGTCGAGGTTCTGGCGAGCGGCCTTTTGGCTGTGGACGACCACGGTGTGGGTCAGCGGGTCGTAGAGGGCCAGGAAGTCGGCGAACTGATCGGCCATCAGGCCCATGACACGGCCCTGGAGCGAGCCCATGGACATGCCCAGCGCCTCGACGACCGGCCCCAGGACGTAGCGGGAGAGTTCGTCGGTGACGTCGATCTTGAGGTCGTCCAGGAGGCCGGACCATCCGGTGAGGCTCTCGACCAGCGGGGTGACCTCGGCCAGGCAGTGCTTGACCAGATCGTGGTCGAGGTCGAGGCGCTGGACGCGCTTGTCGGCGCCTGGCGTGGGGTCGGCGCCTTCGATGGGCTCAAAGCCCTCCGGGCGCCACTGGGTCAGCACCACATCGCCCAGGTCTTCCAGGCCACCCTCAAAGAGCAGGTCGGGGAAGCGCTTGACGGCCACGGCCTTGAAGACGCCGTCAAATAGGGCTGAGAAGACAATGTAGATGTCCGGCAGCGCCTCGGACTCAAAGAGGTCCTGGTTGAACTCGCGCCGGGTGAAGGAGAGCCGAAAGCAGCCCTGGTCATCGGTGAAACCGACGCCGAGCAGATCGTGGTTGAAGGTGTCTTCATCGACGACGGCCACGCGCAGGTTGCACAGCAACCCGCCGTCGGGGGTCACGGCGGTGCCGCAGAGGCGAAAGATCTCGGTCATGGCGTTGGGGTGCTCCCTTGCGGATCGTCGTTGAGATCCTGAGTGAGGGCGTTGATGGCCACAGAGGCGGCCATGAAGCCAAAGGTCCCGGTGACAAAGGTGGCGGTGCCAAAGCCTGAGTTGCAGTCCAGGCGGAGGCTTGAGCCGGGTTCGGGCTGCGCGCAGACGCCGCCGTCGTTGCTGGGGTAGATGATGGGTTCATCGCTGTAGACGCAGGGCATCTTCCAGCGGCGCCGCCCGCGGGGAAAGCCGTGCTTCTGGCGTAGGGCCTTGCGGACCTTGCGCAGCAGGCCGTCGGACTCGGAGCGAGTCAGGTCGGTGACTTTGACGCGCGAGGGGTCGCAGCGGCCCCCGGCACCGCCCACGGTGACCACGCCCAGGCCGCGCTCGCGGCACATCCGCAGCAACAGGCACTTGTTGCGGGGCTGATCGATGGCGTCGATGACGTAGTCAAAGTCGCGGTCGAGCAGGGCTTCAGCGGTACGCTCGGTGAAGAAGTCCAGCACGGCCTCGACCTGACACTCGGGGTTGATCAGGCGCACGCGCTGGGCGACGACCTCGGCCTTGGGCTGGCCGATGTTGCCGTCGAGGGCGTGGAGTTGGCGGTTGGTGTTGGTGACGCAGACATCGTCCAGGTCGATCATGGTGATCCGCCCGACCCCGGAGCGGGCCAAGGCCTCCACGGCCCAGGACCCCACCCCGCCGATGCCCACCACGCAGACGTGGGCCGAAGCAAGGCGCTCCAGGGCCTTTTGACCATAGAGCCGCCCGATGCCTCCAAAACGTTGACCGTAATCTTCACTCAGTGCCATGCGCTGCTCCTGGTTGGCGCGCTTGTGCCTTGGATCCACGTTGAGGCGCGCCAACATGGCGGCGCGGTGGACCGAACATCAACCGACGGGCAATATCCTCACCGGCAGGCTGGGGGTCAAGCGCCCTTTAGGTACTGTTGATGTAAGCTCCCGTCGCCAGTGGGCCGACAACGGCCAATATCGCTCCCGACGCCCTCCCACGTACTTTCAAGTACGAGTTCGGTTGTCAAAAGCGATCTTGTCTCGTTCTCGTCACCACTGGACTCGGTCCCCTTACCTCAACAGTACCTTGGAAGGGACAAAAAGGCCTTTGCGTGGTTTTTGTTGATTTGGCGTTGAAGATCTGGCCACCTTGCACGTCAGAAGCAACCAGAACAGCACAAGGCCGCGCGACACACCCCGCAGGCTGTCGCAGCGCCAAGGAGAACGGATCGATGACTCGCAAGACCACAGCCATATACCTGACCTACGGTGCCATCCTCTTCATCCTCTCGCTGGGTTGCCTGGACGGGGTGGACCTCGACGGCGGGGAGTGCAACCCCGACTTTGACGACAACTGCTTCTGCACGCTCGATGAAGACGGCCAGACCGAGGTGGACGACTGCATTGACGGCGAGACCGACGACGGGCAGTTCTGCACCTGCGAGACCGACGACGGTTTTGACGACGACTTCAACAATGACGACGGCAACAACGACGCGCCCAAGACCATGCGCTTTGTCATGTTGGAGGACAACTCCACGGACTTGTCCGACGGCAGCCCTGGGGCGGACATCGACGCCATTGGGCTGATCAAGGCCGACGGCTTTGAGTCTTTTGCCCAGTCCTTCTCTGAAGAGTCGAACGTGCCCTGCGGTCCCGAGGACGACGCCGACGCCGTCAACGACGCCTGCAACCCCAACGCGGCGCTCGGCGAGCCCGACGCCATCGACGTGGACACCGGCGAGTGCTTTGATGGGGGGCAGCCTGACGAGTCTCAGTTCCTGTCGCTCAACGGCGGCTTTGTCATCGTGAGCTTTGGCGGCGATGAGATCGAGAACGGCGACGCCATCCACATCTACGAGGTGGGCAACACCGAGTGTGGCCGCTTTGAGGACGAGCCCTTCACGGTCTCGGTCTCCGACGATGACCTGGGCTCCTTCCTGGAGCTTGGCGTCAGCTCCACCGGCGACAACATCATTGAGGTCTCGGGCCTCTGAGTCCTGACCCCAGCACCGCCCTGCCCTCCGACCCTCGGCTTAAAACACCGGGGGTTTTCTTCTTGGGGGAGCGTCATTCGCCCTGTGTGGGCCACTGGATGAGCGTCTTCATGCCGGACAGGCCGGTGGTGGGGAAGTCATCGCGGTAATTGTGTCCAGCCCCCTTCATGTCGATGAAGACGGCGCGCAGGCCCGCTTCTTTGAGCTTTGGCATCAAGTCCAGGGCCCGTCGGCGTCGGGGTTGCTGGCTCATGGCCATGGCGACGCCCACCAGGCCGTCCTGGCGCATGGCGTGGAGGTTGGCCCGCTGAAGGGATTGGCCGCCGCCTTCGACGATCACCAGAAAGCTGTATTGGCCTGGGGCGCGGCGCATCAGGTCTGTGGCCATGTTGGCCCCCAACGAGGCGCCGACCAGCACCATGCCGCTGCGGGTGACCTGACCGGGGTAGCGGGCTTCGAGGGCCGATAGACCGGCTTCGATCTCTTTGGCGACGTCGGCGCGGTTGCCAAAGGTCCAGCGTTCCTGGCGCAGCGGCGCGCGCTTGTCGCGGATGCCGCGCGGGCAGAGGATCCAGCCGTACCAGCCCGCGACCTGCTTCCAGCGGTCGCACTCCCACTCGGGGCGATAGAGCATGCCATGTACGACGACCACCACGGGCCTGGGCCAGGGGTCATCGCCTTGCGGGCCCGCGTGGGAAGCGGGGTGAAAGCCGTCGACCTCCAGCGGGGTGGCCCATTCGGGGACGGGCAGAACGCTGGGCGGTTTGGGCTTGGGCACGGGGGGATCGGGCGCGGCCGTTGGGGCAGCGTCCTCGGAGGCCGGTGCTGGCGTTGGCTGGGTGTCGCCGTCAGCTTTGACAGGTGCGGCCGGTGCAGCCAGTGCTGGCACAGCGGAAGTTGGACGGTTGGTTGGAGGGTCGACGGGAGCCGAACCCGGAGCGCTGGGGGCGCACGCCCACAGACCCGCGCCCAACCACAGCACCACGAGCGTCGGGAGCAGCCAGCCGCCAGAGAGCCGCCTCACATGGCGATCTCGTCCTGACTTTCGCTGCCCATGCCCACCTGCTGCTCTTTCTTCCAGCGCGTGTAAAAGGTGAACCACAACACAAAGTGAACGTTGCCGCAGCCGTAAGCCAGCGCGCCGCCGATGATGTACCGGGACATGTCGTCCGGTGGGGTCACGGCCAGCGCGATGCCAAAAGATGCGATGGTGTAGAGGATGCCTGCGAGGACGTTGAACCAGAGTTTACGCCACATATGCCTTCAACATAGAGTCTGCGCTTCGCCCGGGGGCGCGCCCGCCCGATGCAGCGGGCGCTGTGGGACAAACCCACGAGGCGACGCGGCATTGTTCGAAGATGCCACAGGGAAAGTCAAGCCGCGTCGATCGCCCCTGTGGGGATTGACAATACTGTTGGCGGTCTGACCTTAGTCCAATTATTTTCACCGGCCAGGAGGCGAACTGGTTGCTCACCGGTGCCGCGCTGATACACGAGGAAGATCATGACGAAGACCATCATTGCCGTCGACCTGGAAGCGACCTGTTGGTCCAAGGAAGACAACGCCGAACTGTCGGAAAATCAAAGCGCCGAGTCCGAAATCATCGAGATTGGCGCCACTCGCCTTGATCCAGCCACGCTGGAGATCGTCGACACCTTTGAGCGCTTCGTGCGCCCGGTGCGCCACCCCACCCTCTCCAACTTTTGCAAGACGCTGACCACCATCACCCAGGACGACGTCGACCAGGCCCAGCCCTTCAAGGAGACCTTCGCCGACTTTGTCCAGTGGATGGGCGGGACCACCGAAGGCGTTTTGATGCTTTCCTGGGGACGCTACGACCACAACCAGTTGCGGCGCGAGAGCCAGAAAGCGGGCCTGCCCGACCCGGCCTGGACCCCGCTCAACGTCAAGGACGAGTTCAGCGACTGGTACCGCTGCCAGAAGAACCGCAAGAAGCGCTTTGGGCTGGGCATGGCCATCCGCGAACTCGGCATGGAGTTCACCGGCACCGCCCACCGGGGCATCGACGACGCCAAAAACCTCTCCAAGATCTTTGCCCACATCCGCCACCCCGAGCACCTCTCCGACCAGGGCCGCGACCTGCTGCTCTTCATGGCCGAACGCCACCCAAAGCCCACCAACTTTGGCCACCTCAAGGTCCGCTGGGGCTCGGGCAAGGGCTGGTTCATCCGCACCAACCGCGAGCTGCTGCGCCTTGGCCTCATCATCGACCTTGGCCAGGGCAAAGGACTGCAACTGACCCCCCGGGGCCAGGAACTCGGCGCCAAGTTCCAAGAAGAACCCCAGGACTCATAAAGCCGCGAACAAAGCTCACTTTTCCCCTTGACACCCAACTGAACAGATTTAAAGTTTGCGCGCTTCGACGAAGCGATCTGGGCGCGCTGACCTCGCGGCGACAAGATTGTCGCCTGGCGCTCCTCTGCCAAAGGCGAGCCGGTGTGCTGAACCGAGCATCAAAACTCGAAAGGAGACTCTAGACTGTGATGAAAGAACTGAAGTTGGTGGCGGCGATTTTTGCGGTGGCGTTTGTGGCGATGGCGTGCAACCAGCAAAAACAGGAGGCCCAGGCTGGCTTTGACGAAATCAAGGCGGCCTGCGACGCGGACAAAAAGGACGAGGCCAACAAAAAGGGCGCCGATCTGATGGCCAAGAACGAGGCCTTTAAGAAGATCGTCGACGCGGCCACTCCCGACGTCAAAGACAAGTCCAAGATCAACTTCTGCGCCGGACTGCTGCAGAGCGAGATCAAGATGCGCCTGAAGCACTGAGCCCTCTGGCCATCGGCGTGCGTCAAGAGCGCGTCCGCAGGCCGCACAACGAAAAAAGGGGCTGGGCGCTGCCTGTGGAATCCATCCAAGGCAGCGCCCAGCCCCTTTTTTCGTCATCCGACCTAAGGGCGTGTTTGCAAAATGGGACCGAGACAGGCGAGGGCGATGGCATCGAGGCCGAGGAGGTGAGCGCAGGCGGGTC
>CAKZKQ010000362.1 GCA_937123825.1 uncultured Pseudomonadota bacterium | reverse complement strand
AGCAGGAGCGTTAAGGCCCCTGCTGTGATGCTTACCCGATGCCCTCTCATGATGTGGCCTGCCTCCTGATCCCTGGTTTGGTGGCTTCTTTGTGCTTTGACAACCGGCGCATGGGCTTCCGAATCCGTGGAGGCGTGCTCGCCGTTGCCCCCGGCTGTGGTGCGCGAGGGTTCTGCTTGTGGGACATCGACCTGTGTGGGGTGATCCATGAATGCGGATTGGTTTTTTCTCAGGTGTATGTCTGCCGCTTTGGCTAACTCGAACGGATAAAAGCGCCGCTCAAGGATGAAAGCGTCCGATGGCGACCAGCGCGGCCTTGTTGGGGGGGGGTTGCGTGTTGGTCGAGGTGCCTGGGGCGAGTTTTTTGCAGAAAAATGCGCTCAGGACGCAACTGGAGCGGTGGTGCGCCCGATAACCCCCTGCCCGAACTGTGCAGCGCATGGCGTCAGAGGCTGTGTGCGGGAGGTTTGTGATGGAAGCACTGAAGCGATCGTTCGAACATGTTTGGTTGTTGCTCAAGGATCCAGAAGCGCGTCAGACCCTGTTGTTTCTGACGTTGTGGATGCTGATCCCCCTTTTGGGCAGCTGCATTGTTTTGGGGTGGGGGCGCGCCTATGCGCGGCGTCGGATGGCCCGTGTGCCGGGTTTGCCCGATGCCAGTTGGCAGGCGGCCTGGGATGAGCATCTGGCGCAGGGGACCCCTGCTTGTCTGGCGATTCTGGCCGTAGTTTATGTCGTCTGGGTCGTGTTCATACTGGTGGCGTTGGCGAGCCCGTTTGTGGCGTTCGTGGTGTCGTTGGGAATTATGTTTGTGAGGGGGGCTCTACCGGTCAATGATGTGGTGGGTTCAGTGTTCATGATTGTGATGGCCTTCTTGGCGATGTTGGTCGGCGGCATGTTGGCATTGGGTGGTTGCGCCTGGTTGGCCGTTGCTGTTCAAGCGCTGCTCCTTCGCTGTGAAGTGATGGACTCCAAGTTCAGGGCGCTGTCGCCGTTGGGAATTCTAAAGACGACGCTCAACATGGTGGGGCCCTCGTTCTGGTTCTACGTTGTCATGGCCCTGTCCTGCTTTGTGCTGATTGTGACCTGTCCGTTGATGCCATTTGGGGTGGCGCTGCTCTACGTTTGTCAGTGCGAAATGCGCCTTTGGGGCTACGCCAAGGCGCTGGACAAGGGGATGAAGCCTTTTGATTTCAACCCGACCGAGGCTGAACTTGAGCGTTGGGGGGTTGAGGCATGAAGGTTTGGCGTTTGGCGTTGGCGAATGCCGTTGGGGCCTGGGAAGCGCAGCCGCAGCGGTGGCGCCAGTTGGGGTGGTTGTGTCTGGCGGCGCTGGTGCCTGTATTGGGGACGGCGGCGCTGCTGGGGTGGTGCAAGGCCTATGTGCGGGGCCGGTGTCAGGGGCGTTTGGCGTGGCCCCCGCTGTCATGGCGGCTCTTGTGGACGCGCTACGCCCTGCAGGGAGCCGCTGCGGCAGCATTGATGACATTGGTTGCGGCGGCGCTCTATGCCCTTTGGTTGGCGCTCTCGCTCTTTTACGGGACCGCGTTTTTGCTGGTGGCCTCATCGATCACAGCCCAGGTGGCCTCCCACGGCGAACCCCAGGCAGCGGTGGTTCTTGCGACCGTCTTTGATGCCATCTGGTCCTCAATTTCCCCCGCTGTAGGCATTGTCCTGAGCGTCGTGGTCACGCCGCTTGGCATCGTCACGCTGACTCGCCTCGACCTGTGTCGCTCCACATGGGCGGCGCTGGGTTTTGAGGGGCTTTGCGCCCAGGTTCGTTGGATGAGCGCGTGGGTCTTGTTGGCGTGGTGCCTGGGGGCGCCGCTGGCCTTTGGAGGTTGGCTCCTGGGGCCGCTGGGGGCGTTGGTGGGGGTGGGGTGCCTGGTGTGGCTGACCGAGTTGCGGTTTTTGAGCTACGTCCGTGCCTTGAAGCAGGGTTTGAGGCCGCTTGGCGGCTGGCAGGTTTGCGCCCCAGGGACAATGCCCAAAGCCTCGCAGCGTCCCGCAAGGCGTTGAGCTTTGGGTGCGGGTCGTCAGCGGGTCGGTGCAAAAAAGCGCCGCCGGACGATGAGGATGGCCCCGCCAAGCATGAACCAGACGATGGTGTTGCCCGCCGCGCGGTTGCCGCTTTGGTGGCAGCCGCCGTCGCTGCCGGGGTCGGCGACGCGGATGGGTGCAGAGGTGGCGCCGAGGTTGCCCGCTTTGTCCATTGGGGTGATTTGGATGGAAAACTCTACGGATTCCTGATCGTCGGTGGCGCCATCGATCCACGACAGCACAATGGGTGAGCGCACTGGCTCGGTAGGCAGGCCCAGGCCGCTGGGCAATGTCCCCGAGGCCAACTCCAACACATAACCAATCTCATCGGCGCCGCTGAGGTCATCGGTCGGTGCAGTAATATCTATTGAAACCGTGCCCAGGTCATCGCAGCTTGTGGCGACCTCGTCGCAGCCATCGGACTGCGGACCCACGCCGCGTCGTACATCAATGGAGACGTTTTCGACGTCGCCCGGAGGGGTCTGGTCATCGATGGTGCTGTCGATGAGGTGTTCTCGTGCAGGCTCCAAAGAGCACGCCTGCGCGATGGTGGGTTGTTGTGCTGCGAGGATGGTGAGGAGCACAACCATTGCGTGCGCAGCTTTGGTGCTGTGTGGGGTGGTGTTGGAGGGCCGACGTAGAGCGTTTGAGTGCGTTGCCATGAAGTCTTCCTTGTTGGGTGTTCCCTGGGGCCTGGCTTGTGGGCTCCATCTCTCCTTGTACCAAACGACCAAAGAAGGATTTGGTTTGGGATAAAGTGCTTTTTATGCTCGTGATGAGAAAGCGCTTTATCCAAAAGTTAGAGGGTGAGGGGTTGGTGCACAAAGCTTGTGGGTCTGGCCTGTGACGACGGGGCTTTACGAGGTCAGCAACCACCAAATCAAGGCACCGACAGCGGCTGCGATGGCGATGAGGGCCGCGATGATGATCAAGGCGTTGGAGCCGCTGGCGCGTGACTTTGCGGCGGGCGGCGGGTGCAGTTGGTCCTGGGCGCGCATGCGCTCGGCGGGCATGGGGGCGCTTTGAGGGGAGGGCGGCGCAAACTGTCCAGTGTTGATGGGGGTTTGATGGCCAAGAGAGGCCCTGCTGACCGCTGCGGGGCTGGGTGCGATGGGTGCCGCTTGCGCGGGGGCGTCGAGGGTTCGAGTGGCGTCAAAATCCTCTTCGGCGGCCAAGAGTTCTTCGCGTGCTGTGGATGGCTGGCTTGGAGGGGCAGAGATGTCCTGGAGCATTTCTGTGCTGAGGGCCAAATCTGCCTCCGCGTCGTCCTCAAACGCCAATGGTGAGAGAGAGGCCGTGTCCAGCACGCTTGCTGCGGGCGGTTCGTAGGATGATTGTTTGCGTTTTTTGGCGATGCTCTGCGCCATCGAGAGGCTGGATTCAAGCTCTTTGAAATCCAAAGAGGAGGTGCTGCCATACGCGATCGATTCGCTGCCGGTGGGGACTGCGCTGGGGGAGGTGTCGAGCCAGAGTCCGCCGCCGCCTGGGGCTTTGCTTGGCGGTGGTGGTCCGCCAGCGCGGGCAGCGGGTTGCCCGGCGAGCGGCGCGGGGAAGTGCGCGGCCAGTTGGTCGGTGGCCAGCGCCGGGGCTGGGATGTGGCGCAGCGTGCTGGGGACGGTGGTGCGTTGGCTGTGCTGGCGCGTCTCGACGGCGACAAAGCTGGTGACGCTGCTGAGGATGCTGTAGCGGCGGCTGAGGTCGAGGATGTCCTGACGGCGTCTGGCGCTGTGGTTGGTGCGTCTGGCGCTGCCAGCGCTGCGCTCCAGTCGCCGTTCCATGTCGCCGATGGCGGCGCGGGCCCAGAGTTGGCCGATGGTGGGGTCGGGTTTGGGGTGGCGCGGGTCGATGGGCAGACGCCACTGTTGGGGACCACAAGAGAGCACCGCGTGGCCGGGCTCCTGGGTGTCGAGCCTTGCCAGGACCGTCAAACGATCGCCTCCAAAGAGCGCTGGCAGGTTGGACGGGGCGTGTTGGGCGCCGATGCCTTCCCAGCGCAGCTCCATCGGCGGCAGTTTTGGGGCGCCGATGCGGGCCGCCATGCGAAGGATGGGCTGGGCGATGTCTTCGCCGGGGTGGATGAACTCGGCGGCGCCGCATCCGGCCTGGGCCATGGCTTCGATGACGTGGGTGCGCGGTGCAGCGCCGACGCCAAAGACAAAGACGCGGTGCTGCGCCGAGAGTTGGCGGCACAAGTCGGTCAAGATGGGGCGTTGGTCAGTGGTGCCGTTGGTGATGATGACAATCTGGAGGGGGTCCTGGGCGCCAAGAAGGTGCCGCAGCGCGGCTTGGAGGTGGTGTTGTGCGCTCAGTTCGGCGCGGTGCAGAGCCTGGGTCATGGTGTGACCCAATGCAGCGTCGATGGGTTGCGGGTCGGTCAAGAGATTGCGCGCGGCGTCCTGTGTGGTCATCAAGCAGGCGGTGTCCGAGGCCGTCAGCGCGGGTAGGAAGCCAGTGATGATGTGCTGAGCCAGGGTCAGCGCGTCGCCTTGCATGCTGGTGTGCGTGTCGACCAGCAGGAGGACGCGTCTGGGGTCTGCCAGGAGCGTTGATGGGTCGGGGTAGAAGGTCAGCAGCGCGAAGGTCTGGCCGTGTTCATCGGCGGCGATGGTGGCCTGGGGTTCGTGGCTGTCGATGGGTTCAATGTTGAGGACAAAGTCGCGGTCGAGCGCCACGTTGGGGTTGGAGAGCGAGACGGTCATCTGGTCTTCGCCCACGGCCATGCGCACGGGGTGGGTGGGTGAAGAGAGGGCGTGCAGCGCAGGATCGAGGCGGACGTGGATTTGGAGGCTGAGTTGTCCGTGGTGGGTGGGTGAGGCGGCGG
>CAKZKQ010000361.1 GCA_937123825.1 uncultured Pseudomonadota bacterium | reverse complement strand
GGTTTAGTACCCTGGGTCCCTACCTGCCGTTTTTCGTTTTGACAACCTACATCACTTCTTAATTTGGCGCCTATGGGCTGCCGCCCCCTCATGCCCCCGCTTTTTGGCGCTTGGATGGGCTTTGGGGCGGCTTGAGGGCTCGATGGTGGGGGTGCTACCCCCACGCCCCCGCCAGGAAGCACGCTTCCTGGACCTGTTATTTTTCTTCTTGGGTTGGGGCGCCCAAGCGCAGGCCGAGCAGGCCGCAGAGCGAGAAGCCAAAGACGTTGACCAGACCGTGGACCTGCGCCATGCGCGGGATCAGGATGATTTTGTGGCCAGTGTATTCGCCCCAGGCGTAGAGGCACGCCAGCGCCATGGTCAAGAGCAGCGAGAGCGCCGAGACGCAGACCAGAACCCAGGCGACCGGGGAACTCTGCCGGGGCGCGACAAAGAACATCATGACCGCCGACATCACCAGCAGGCCCGCCGCCAGGATGAATGAGCAGACCACCTCCAACAACGGCGAGATGGTGATGCCGATGGCGATCAGCGGGGGGCCTGCGACGACGGCGACGCCGGTGATGAGGTAGAGTTTGGAGGCAAGTGGGCGTTGCGGGGGCAGGGCGCGGCCGACCAGACCGGCGATCAGGGGCGCGGTGAAGCCCGCGTAGTGGAAGTGGGCGGCGGTCAGGACGACGATCATCAGATCGAAGCCCATCAGTTCAATGTTGAGGCGATGCGCGATCCACCACACGGCGCCCACGGGGATGTAGAGCAGCGCTGAGGTGGCGCAGAGTTCGGCCAGGTTGCCCAGTTTGTGTTGGCGCAGCCGGTCCAGGCCGGTCAACGCCAGCAAACCCGTCACGCCCAGCCACGGGACGGCCATGGCGCCCGCGGCGATGCCTTGGGGGAGGTAGAAAGAGCCCAGCGCCAGCGCCGCGCAGGGCCATTGGAGCATGATCGCCGCCCGGTACATCCACGGCATGGGCGTTTGGGGGGTCTGGGGCAGGAGCGAGAGGCCAAGCGGGACCATCAGCAGTGGGCCCAGGGTGACCAGGCGCGCCACGGTGGCGGTCAGATCGTCGGTGGGCATGGGGATGAGCAGGCTCAGGAGCCATGTGACGGTGCCTGCGATGGCCAGCAGGGAGGCACGGCGAGCCCATGGGGCGGTTTGAGCGGTGTCTTGGGTCATGGGGTGTGGGGTCCGAGCGCCGTGGAGGTCAGATCAGCCACCACTGGGAAGTGATCGGAGCGCCAAAGGCAAGCCACACCGGCCTGAAGCAGGCGCAGTTGTCCGCCGTAGAAGATCCAATCGGTCTGGTGGGACGAGACGTGGGTGGCGCGGTAGTGTTCCAGGGCAGAGTTGAGCTTGCTTTGGACGCGCGCGATGGTCGCCTCGGGTGGGTAGGGCTGTCTGGGCTCCTGTCCGAAGTTGTTGAAGTCTCCAAGGACTATGATGTCGGCATTCGGGTGGGCGTTGCGCCAGCGCTCGATGTGGGCCAGCACACGCTTCATCTGCAACCAACGTCCCCAGGCGGAGGGTATTCCCGCGCTGGCGTTGTCCAGGTGGAGGTTGTAGACGCGCAAAGGGCGCGGTGGGTGTTCTGGGCCGGGGGTCCAGAGGATGTCGGTCCAGATGGCGTTGCGCTGAACGTTGCGCACGCGGGGCAGGTGGATGACGCCGCGCGCTTGAATGGGCCAGCGAGAGACGGTGGCCAGGCCCTTGTTGCAGTCGCTGTCGGCGGCGTTGGGTTTGGGAGGCTTGTCTGGGACAAAGTGGACGCTGTCCTGGCGGTCCTTGGTGGTTTTGAGCAGGCCAAGCAGTTTTGATCTTTGGCAGACCTCCTGGAGGCCGAGGACGCCAAAGCCGCGCAGGGCCGGGTGGTGTTTGAGCAGGTCGGCCAGGTCCTGGGCGTCTTCGAGTCGCTCCATGGCGATGTTGTAGCTGACCACGCGCAGGCCCTCGTGTGGGTCCTGGACCGGTTGATGGACCGTGGTGAAGGTCGCGCAGCCTCCAAGGGCCAAGAGCACAAACGCCAGCGCCAGTACGACAGGCGATGTTCGTTTTGTGGGGTGCGGGGGTGGCACGGGGCTGCATCCTTGGTGGTGTGTGGGCGCGGTTCAGGGGTCATTGTGGCCTTGCTGGGGTTTGGATGTCGAGGTTGTGGGACTGTGTGGTGCGCCGGGGGCTTGGTTTATGGGAACAAAGCCGCTGGGTCTTGTCTTATGATGTTTGGGTTTCAGTGTGGTGAGAGATTGTGGCGTTGGTGGGCCAGTGGGGGTATACCTGTGCCTGGAGTGGCGAGCCACTGGTATGATGGGTGTGTGGGATCCGTTTGGGAGATGAAGCGCGGTGACGAACGGGCGCGACATAGACGACGACGAGCAGGGCGACGATTTTGAGCAGGAGCTGCGCGGGCTCTTTGCCCAGCACATGCGCCCGGCGTCGATGGCCACCGTGAAGCTGCGCGAGGGCTCGGTGGTGTCGGACCGCTTTGAGTTGCTTGAGCGCCTTGGCGGGGGTTCGATGGGGATGATCTGGCGCGCCGACGATCTGGACACGGGTCAGACGGTGGCGTTGAAGATCATGCGCCCGAGCATCGCCGCCGATCCGACCCTGCGCCACCGTTTCAAGCGCGAGGCGCGCCACGCCGCCGCGCTCCAGCACCCCAACATCGTCAGCGTCATCGACTCTGGGCAGGACGGCGGTGTGTTGTACCTGGCCATGGAGTACGTGCAGGGCGAGCCGCTCTCGGACGTGATTTTTCGCGGCGCTTTGGGCTGGCCAAGGGCGGGAGAGATCGGGGTGCAGGTTCTGGCGGCGTTGCGCTGCGCCCATCGCCACTCGCGGTGCATCATTCACAGGGACATCAAGCCCAGCAACGTCTTCCTGGTGGGTGAGCCGGGCCAGGAGCAGGCCCGCGTATTGGATTTTGGCATCGCCAGGGGCATGATGGAGGAGAGTTTGGGGACCCAGGGGCCGATCGGCTCGCCGTTGTACATGGCCCCTGAGATCTGGCTCGATCAGGAGCTTGGCCCCGAGGCCGACGTTTACAGCTTTGGGTGCACGATGTACGAAATGCTTGTGGGTCGCCCGCCTTTTGAGGGGGGCAACATCATGATCCTTGGCCGCCAGCACCTTCAGGAGGCGCCGTCAGTGCCGCAGACATCTGCGCCGCAGCCGGTGGCGCGTTGGGTGGAGCGCTGCATGGCCAAAGATCGCAGCAAGCGCCCGGCGGACGCCGGGGTGGCATTGGAAGAACTCAGCGCCTTGCTCAAGCGGGAGACACCGTGACCGAATCCCATCAGCACACCGACGCGCAGATTGTGGCCATGGTCGCCCAGGGCGAGACCAAGGACGCGATGGAGGCCATTGTCGATGTCCATGGCGGGGCCATTTTTGGGTACCTGTTGGGTCTGAGCAAGGACGAAGACCTGGCCATGGAGGTCTTTCAGAACTTTTGCGTGGATGTCCTGGCGGGGTTGGGGTCTTTTGGGGGCCGCAGCGCCTTGCGGACCTGGCTTCATGCCGTGGCGCGCAACGCCTTCTTCAAGTTCCAGCGCCGCGCCAGTCACAAGCGCGAGCGTCAGCTTGAGACCCAGCAAGAGGCGGCGCTGCGCGCCCAGTGGGGCCGCACGGCGACGGCGATCTGGCGCCGGACCTCGGCCCGCGGCTGGCTCTGGGAGCAGATCCAGGCCTTTCCCGACGAAGACCGCGAGCTTTTGATGCTGCGCATCGCCCAGAACATGTCCTGGAAGGAGATCGCCCAGGTCACCGCCCAGGCCGACATCGCCGAAGATCCGGCGGCCTTCAAGGCCCGCACGGCGGCGCTGCGCAAGCGCTTTGAGCGCCTTAAGAAGAAGCTGCGCCAGCTTCGCGACCAGTTCCCCACCGACTGACCACGCCGAGGCTCGCCCGAGCCCTTCAGGTTGGCTCAGAGGCCAGAAACCTCGATGACGTTGTCGCCCACGGCGCCACGGCCCACTTCAATGAAGGCGCCATTGTCGGCATCAGAGACGCTCACAGAGACGCTGTAGGGGTCGTCATCAAAGCGGCCGCACTCGGTGGCGCCGACCTCGTAGACGTGGATGGCGTCGCCGTTCTCAATCACCTGATCGCCGTTGCCGTCACCCGAGAAGCTCACAATGGCGAAGCCCTCGTTGAGCGAGGTGAAGAGTGAAGTGTCCACACCGTTGCTGTCGAAGCAATCGCCGTTGTTGATCACATCGGGAGGCCCGAGCAGCGCGGCGGTGTCACAAGCTGCGTTGCTGTCGCAAGACACGGCGCTTTGGTCGCTAAACGTGATCGCAAAGACCTCCACACCATTGGACTTGATCAACCCAATGGCGTCGATGTCTGCTCCAGGAGTGTCTCCTTGAGTGCTGCGGGCCTCGTCCTTGATGAGAACAAAGCGGAATGCGCCAGAGGAGGGCTCGATCGGCTCGTCTTCTGGCAAAGGTGCGCAGACACAGCCGGTGTCAGGATCGACGGTGATCCCAGGGAACGGGCACGCCGCTGGGTTGTTGATGGGGCAGTCTTGGGTGTTGCTGCCATCTCGATCGTTGCTGTTGTCTTGGGTGTCGCCGTTGTCTCCTTCTTCATCGGAAACATCGGATTTTGATGTGTCGGGGTCCTGGTAGACGATCTCTTCTGCACCACAAGCGCACAAGAGACACAGGAGCAGGGTCAAGGGCACAGTTTTCATGGTCTTGGTCCTCTTTTGACCGAATGTCGTGGTCAGACGGTTTGGGCAGCGCCAAACCATGGTCTTTGGCTCGGTGGAGGCGCAGTTCACGGGATGCCCTCAACAGGAAAGACGTCTTCTTCTTCCATCTCCATCTCCAAATAGCTGCCGAACGCCTGGTTTGGAGTCCCCACAGAGACGCTGTAGAAGTCCTCTTCGTGAGGAAGGCACCCATCGGAGCCCGGTGTATAGACACGGATGGTGTCGCCGTTTTCGACGATCTGGCCATCGAAGCCGACCACCACAAAACCCCGGTTGAGCGATGTAAAAAGCGTGGGGTTGACGCCCCCATCGACGCACACCGCGTCGGGAGCGCCCATCAAGGCGTAGAAGTCGCAAGATGCTTCGTTGTTGAGGCAATCCACCTCGCTCGTATCAAGGATGTAGGTCGCAAAGAACTCGGTCCCGTCGCTTTTGATCAGACCAATGGCGTCCAGATCAAAGCCGGGGTGTTCGCCGCTGGCGATCAGCGTCAGATCCCGCACGAGGACATGGCGTGTATTGCTCGTCTGCGCTGGCGCGGCACAGTCGCTGCACGTCTCCGGGGTTTCGCCTTCTTCACAGACATCGTCGCCGCAAACCGGTCCTTTACTGCGGCCCGTCGAGCAAGAACACGGCTCCCCCTGGGGCGTTTCATTGTCGACGCATTGCCCCACGGTCACGTCTTCCGCATCAAGGACACACACACAGCCCTCATCGGCTTCTGGAACGCACTCGCCCTCATCCTCACCGCACGCCAACGCCATCACCAGGAGCGTTGCCAGCAGCATTGGTTGGAGCATTTTGAGGTGGGTTGAAGTCACAGCGCAGTCCTCGTTGTGTGCATAACCGCAGGAAATGCCAGTGTGGTCGTTAAGATGGGCGGCTCAATGGCTGTGTTTTGAGTGGCAGCATACGCATGGGGGTCAGGGGAGGCCCTGGACCAGGATGGGGTTGCTGCCTTCGCCCACGGCCAAGGTAAAAAAGGCGTTGGTGTCGCTGTCTGAGACAGCGATTGAGACGCTGTAAGGTTCATCATCAAAGCGGCCGCAAGCAGTGGCGCCGATCTCGTAGACGTGGATGGAGTCGCCGTTTTCGATGATTTGGTCGCCATTGTCGCCGCCCGAGAAGCCCACGATGGCGAAGCCCTGGTTGAGGGAGGTGAAGAGGTCGGTGTCCACATTGCCGCCGCCAAAACACTCGCCGTCGTTGATCACATCAGGGGCTCCAAGCAACGCTTGGACGTCGCAGGCGAGGTTGGCTTGACAAGACACGTCGCTGTGGCTGCTCACATTCACCGCGAAGACCTCCGTGCCGTTCCTCTTGATCAGGCCCACGGCGTCAATGTCTGGCCCCGGGGTTTCCCCCGAGACCATTGGGCTTTCGTCTTGGACAAGGACAAAGCGAACGGGTCCTTGGGGGGGCTCTGGTGGGGTGTCCTCCGGGACAACGCGGCAGCTGCAGGGCTCTCCCTGGGGCGTTTCTTCGCCGCCGATGCAAACATCGACCACTGTCTGGTCCGAGTCCAGTTCACAAATGCACTCAGCGCCGGGAGGGCATCCATCTCCAGCGCTGTCATTGAGTTCTTCTGCTCCACAAGCCCAAAGGGTGCAAAGGAGCAAGGCTGGTAACACGGTCTTCACTTTTTGGTGCCTCTTGGTAGTGTGGCATTTTCCTTGGGTTGGAAATGTGCCGAGCGTGGACCAGGCAAAGCATAAAAGCAGCCGTCGAGATCGATCTCAGCGGCTGCTCTTTGGGTGGTCAGATGGCAGGCATCATGTGTGTCAAGATTCAGGGAAGGCCTTCAACCGGGATGATGTTGCTGCCTTCGCCCACGGCGAGGTCCACAAAGGCGCCGGTGTCGGTGTCGGAGACGCCCACGGAGACGCTGTAGGGGTCGTCATCGAAGCGACCGCACTCAGTGGCGCCGATTTCGTAGACGTGGATGGAGTCGCCGTTTTCGATGATCTGGTCACCGTTGTCGCCGCCCGAGAAGCCCACGATGACAAAGCCCTGGTTGAGGGAGGTGAAGAGGTTGGTGTCCACATCGCCGCCGCCAAAGCACTCGCCTCCGACCACGACATCAGGGGCGTCCAGTAGGGCGCTGGTGTCGCAGGCGTCGTTGCCTTCGCAAGACACATCGCTTTCGGCGCTGAGGGTCTGGGCAAAGAACTCGCCGCTGCCGTCGCCCTTGATCAGGCCGATGGCGTCCACGTCCGAACCGGGGGTCCCTTCAGTGACGCTGGGGGTGTCGTCCTGGAGCAGGACAAAGCGGGCCTCGGAGATCGGCCCGTCATCATCGCAGTCCGCCGCGCAGCTCTCGGCGTCCTCGCCCTCTTCACAAGCGTCGTTGCCGCAAACCGGGCCGCCTTCTTCGCAGTCCGCCGAGCAGTTGTCGGGCGTCTCGCCTTCTTCACAGACATCGTTGCCGCACTCTGGCTCATTGTCCGGGCCTGGATCCGTGGAGCAAGAGCACGCCTCGCCGTCGTCAGTCTCATTGTCGATGCAGTCATCGACTTCGGTCCCGTCGTCATCCAGCGTGCAAATGCAGGCCTCGTCGGTGGCCGGGTCGCAGTCCTCTTCAAGGTCGCTGCAGGCCACCGTCGTCATCAGGAGCGCCGTCATCAGCGTCAGCAGCAGGGTCAGCTTGTTGGTCATGGTTCTATCCCTCTTGAAAGTCTTTGAGTGAGGTTGTCCTTGTCTCTCTCCACAAGACCGCCGGGGGAGCCTTCTTTTTGGAGGCGTCCCAGTTTCCTTGCTTGGCCCTTGGATTCTGGTGCCCTGGCTTGTGACCACGAAACCCTTCAATTTTTTGCCCGCCATGAGGGGAACGACATTTATAAGGGGCCATTGATTTTTTTGAATTGACCCGTCCCCCAAGGGCTGCTCAGATGAAGGGCGCGATGGATGAACATGGAGCAGAGGGTGCAGCAATCAGCCGCGATCAAGCTGGGGCCGTTCGATCTTTTGGAGCCCATTGGGCAGGGCGCCACCGGTGAGGTATGGCGAGCCCTCCACCGCGACCAGGGGCTGGACGTGGCTGTGAAGGTGTTGCGCGGCGGTGCGGCCATGACCACGCGCCATTGGCGCGCCTTTCGCAACGAAGTCCAGGCCGTGGCCAGCCTCAGCCACCCCGGCGTGATCATGTTGCTGGACTACGGCGATGTCTCTGCCGAAGAGAGCGCCCGATCTGAAGGTCGCCTGCTGGCTGGCAGCCCCTTTCTGGTCATGGAGCAGGTCAGCGGCGGCACCCTGGGGCGCATCACCGGGCCCCTCCAGTGGCGCGCCGTCTACGCCGTCTTGATGGCGCTGCTCGACGCCCTGGCCCACGCCCACGCTCGGGGCGTCATTCACCGCGATCTCAAGCCCGCCAACGTCCTCCTGCCCGGCCCTGACGATGCTCGCCTTGGTCTGAAGTTGACCGACTTTGGCATCGCCCACGCGCTGCGTCAGGACGAGAGCGCCGACGAAAATCAGAGCATTGTGGGGACCCCGGCTTACATGGCCCCCGAGCAGTTTGAGGGCGGCTGGCGAGATCATGGTCCGTGGACAGATCTTTACGCGCTGGGCTGTTTGGCATGGAAGTTGGTCACTGGGGAGCCACCTTTTGGACGCGGCAACCTCTTCAGCCTGGCTTACCGGCACGGCAACGAAGCGCCCCCAGAGCTGCAGCCGATGGCTCCGGTCCCGTCGGGCTTTGAGGCCTGGGTGCGGCGTTTGTTGGTCAAGGAGCCGGGCAGGCGCTTTGAGTGCGCGGCGGACGCGGCCTGGGCGCTGCGAAAGCTGGGCAGCGCGGCCGAGGCAGAGGCTCCGGGGGAGGCGTCTTCCGCTGTCCACGCGCTGGGTTTGCCGCTGGAGCGCAACCGCTGGGTCATCCAACAAGCCGAGACGGTCACTGGCACCCTCTTGGCCACCGACGAGTCCACCGCCGAAGCGCTGCGGCTGGCTGCCCAGCGTCAGATTGTGCCCACTGGCGACGGCGCGGTGACGCCCATGAAGCGTCTGCCGCCGCCCTGGGTGGCCGACTGGCGCCGCCCGGTGCCTCCCGAGACGCCCATGAAGTTGGTGGGCGCCGGTTTGGGGCTTTATGGGTTGAGGATGGTGCCGTTGGTGGGGCGTCACCAAGAGCGCGACCGGGTCTGGGAGGCGCTGGGTCAGGCCAAGGCCGAGGTTCAGCCGCGCGCGGTGTTGATGACGGGCGCAGCGGGTGTGGGCAAGAGCCGGCTTGTGGAGTGGATCTGTGAGCGCGCCCATGAAGTGGGCGCTGCCACCATCCTCAAAGCGACCCACGACGTCACGCCCCAGTCCACCAGCGGCTTGTCGGGGATGTTGGCCAGGTGGTTGCGCTGTGCGGGCATGGAGCGGGCAGCGTTGATGGAGCGCGCCAAGCTCTTGTCCAAGAGGCTGGGCCTGGAGGGGGACTATACCTGGCAGGCGTTGGGGCAGTTGATGTCTCCGGTGGGTGAGGACGAGGACGCGCTGGTGCGTTTTGGCAGCGCGGCGGAGCGCTATGCGCTGGTGTGCCGACTTTTGGGGGTTTTGGGCCGCCCGGTGGTCCTCTGGCTCGACGATGTGCAGTGGGGTTCGGACACGCTGGCGTTTGTGGAGCATCTTTTGGGGGCGCGCGGCCACAATGTGCCGGTTTTGGTCTTGATGACGGTGCGCGACGAGGCGCTGAGTCAGCGTCCTGTGGAGCGTGCGTTGATTGAGCGCCTTATGACGCGCCCTCAGGTGGCGTTGGAGGCGCTGGAGCCCTTGGGGGAGGAGGGCAGCGCGGCGTTGGTGGAGGAGTTGTTGGTGCTGGACGGCGATTTGGCGGCCCAGGTGCAGTCGCGCAGCGGTGGAAACCCTCT
Source organism: uncultured Pseudomonadota bacterium (assembly GCA_937123825.1). Taxonomy (GTDB): domain Bacteria; phylum Myxococcota_A; class Bradymonadia; order Bradymonadales; genus CAKZKQ01. The sequence continues at coordinate 31,927 of CAKZKQ010000361.1, read as the reverse complement.
TTTTGCCGTCCAACTCATCGGGGATTGGGTGGCGCGGGGGGTGTTGAAGCTCGAAGAGTCGGGTTTTGTGCTGGAATCCGGCGAAGAAGCGCCGCTTCCAGACGATGTGCACCAGATCTGGAAGGCCAGGATCGATCGTTTGATGTCCGAACACCCTCTGGAGGCCCGAGAGGCGCTGGAATTGGCCGCCGTTTTGGGGCAGGAAGCGGACTTTGGCGAGTGGATGATGGCGTGCGATGCGCGCAGGGTGTCGCTGGAGCAGGATTTGCTTGATGAGATGCTGGATCAGCGCTTGATTCAGGCCACCGAGCGGGGTTGGCGCTTTGTCCACGGCATGCTGCGCGAGAGCATTGAGCGCGGCGCCCGTGAAGCGGGCCGCTGGAAGGTCTTGCACAGCACGTGCGCGTCGGCGTTGACGGTGTGCCACGATGTCCGCGCGCAAGGGGTTTCGGAGCGGATTGGGGCCCATTTGCTGGAGGCTGGGGAGCTTGAGGAGGCCTTTGAGCCGTTGATGCAGGGCGCGCGAGACCGGCGGCAGCTCTACCAGTTCAAAGAAGCGGAGGCGTTGCTGGCGCGGTGCGAAAAATTGCTGGAATCTCTGGCGGTTTCAGAGGGCGATGTGCGTTGGGGCAAGGTCTGGCAGGCCCAGTCGTTGGTCTGGCGGCGTCAATCGCGCTTTGAGCAGGCCGCCGAGGCGTGCCAGCGTATTGCCAAGGCCGCTGCGTCGCACGGTTGGGCGTGGTTGTTGCCCGATGCGTTGAGGCTCCAGGGTGAAATCGCCCGTCAGCGCGGTGATGTGGCCACGGCGCAGGACCTGTTGGAGCAGGCCAGGCGTGGTTTTGAGGGCATTGGCGGCGATCATGGGCTGGCCAGGACCTTGACGGCGTTGGCGGCGGTGGCTCAGCAGCGCGGCGAGCTGGATGTGGCGGTCAAATTGCTGGAGAGGAGCCAGCGTTTGGGGGATTCGGCCAACGCGGCGCGGTGTTGGTTGCAGCTTGGGCACGTCAACCGGCGTCAGGGGGAGGTGTCGAGGGCCATTGGCTTCTATCAAAGGGCCTATGGGGCCACAGAGCGGATGGGCAACCGTCTGGCGATGGCCAATATCCTCAATGGTTTGGGGGAAGTGGAGCGTTACCGGGGCAATTTTGCCCGCGCCGAGGGTTATTACCGCCGCGCAGTGACCTTGTGCGATGAACTTGGCCATGGTGAGCACGTCATTCCCCGTTTGAACCTGGGGTTGTTGCTCTTGCGCCGGGGTCAGGCCCAGGAAGCGCGCGTTTTGTTGATGGCCGGTCACGATGTGTTGGCGCGCCGCGGGCAGCGCGGGCCGTTGGGTGGGATTCAGGTGGCGCTGGTGGCCTGTGCGGCGTGCCTGGAGGACTGGGACGGCTGGGAGCACCACATGCTCCAGGCGCGCCAGGCCCTTGAACAGACCGCCTTTGTGGACCCCGATGTGGCTTGGAGTGCGACCATCGCAGGCCGCCGCGCTTTGGAGGCTGGGCATCAGCAGCGGGCGGCGGCGGCGCTTTCGTTGGCGCTTGAGCAGCGCAAGGCGCTGGGGCACCAGCAGGAGATCGAAGAGCTGGAGACGCTCCTGGAGACTGTGGGCTGAATTTGGCCAAGAAAAAATGTCACATTTGAGGGTGGGCTGATCCTAGTAATGTAGGCCAGAAGCCAGCAAGACAGTGACAATGCTTTGAGAACCCAGTAGGAAAGAACTGTTGGCAAACAAATTCTCAAGGCGCCACCAAAGGCAATCAGTGCGGGGCATGTGTATGGGACGAGTGTGTATGTTGGGGCTCCTCCTGGTGTTTGGAGCTTGCAATTTTGATCTGACCGACGACGGTTTTGATGGTGACTGCGACCCGCAGCAGGATTTCAACTGTGTGTGCACATTGGACTCGTCTGGGGCCATCGTGAACGACTGCTTTGATGGCAACACAAGCAGCGGCGCCGGGTGTTCTTGTTTCAGCGAAGACGACACCAACAACGACGTCAACAACGATGAGAACAACGACGTCAACAATGACGCCAACAACGATGAGAACAACAACTTGCCAGAGTTTCGCTTTTTGCTGGTGCAGGACGACGCCCCCGCGGTCATGGGCGAGACACCCGGCGCCGATGTGGACGCCTTTGGTTTGATCAAAGGCGATGGCAGAGGTGAGTTTTTTGCGACGGCGATCAGCAGCGAGAGCGATGTGATCTGCGATGGCAACAGCGCCTGCGACACCAGCGCTCTGCTGGGTCCGCCCGATGTGGTGGTCAACGGCGAGTGCTTTGGCGGCGGTGACGTGGACACCACGCTCTTCACCTCCCTCAACCAGGGCTTTGTCATCGTGAGCTTCTCGGGCGGCGACAACGGCGACCAGATCATCGAAAACGGCGACTCCATCCACGTCTACGAAATCGGCGCCACCGAGTGCGGTCGTTTTGATGACGACCCCTACACCGTCTCTATTGGCATCTCTGACATCGACGTGGGCGCCTTCATTGAGATTGGCTCGGGGGCCGCAGGCGACAACATCATCGAAGTCAGTGGCTTGTAGCGATGACTGATCATCGGTGGGTTGTCTGTTTTGGTGATTTGAGTCCTCCTTGAGCGTTTGGGCGGTGGCTTTTGTGGGCTGGCGCCGCTTTCATTTGTGCATCTTGCGTCAAAATCGTGTGGCTCAGTGCGTCTCTTAGGGTGAGCGCAGCTTCAATCTTTGTGTGGGCGAAGCCGATGAGGGTTCCGACGCGCTCTGTTTGATACCAAGCCTTTCTTCTGTGCTTTGGTATGAGAGGCATGGAGGGCCTGTGTCACGCAACCGCTTTTGTTTTCAGCACCCAGAAAGGCCCGTTGTGGCCTACTGTGATCAGTGCGGGCGCCCTGCCTGCCGCGATTGCAGCCTGGAGGTCTTTGATCAGTACGTCTGTGTCCGTTGCAAGGAAGTGATGGGCCAGGACATCGACAAGCACGCCGTTCACCCCGGCGCGCTCAACGCGGTCGCGATCGCCGCCATCGGAATCTTCCTCTTTGGTTTTGCGCTTGGACCCTACGCCATCTGGCGAGCCCGAGAGACCAGCAAGTTGCTGGACGCCTCGCCGTGGCTGCGCGGGCGGTGGCATCTGCGCGTGGCCTATGCGCTGGGCACGCTGGCGCTGATCCAGGGCGTGGTCAATCTGGCCAGCAAGTACATCATCAACCCCGGCGGAATGTAGCCTCAGGAGGTGCACAGATGGCCAGAAAGAGAAGGCGTCGTCGCGGTTCAGAGCAAGCCGAGATTGAGCCCGATGAGACACTGCCCGCGTCGGACGGCGACAGCGAGGATGCAGAAGAGGCGTTTGGGCTGACGTTTGAGGATGGACACGGCGATGCCCATGGGGGTGAGGACCACTCGTGTTTGACCCACCCCGGGTACAACCTCAACCTCAAATGTGGCCGGTGCCAGGACTCCATGTGTGAGATGTGCGCGGTGGACATCAAGGGTGTGCCCTACTGCGCAGAGTGTCTGGCGCTGGAGCTGCGCCGCAGAAAAGCGACGCCGTGGAGAGGCTGGCTGGCGATGGCAGCTGGCTTGGTGGCGGTGGCCGCTGTCCTGGCGCCCTTTACCATCGCCCCAGATCACGCCCTGATGGGGGCGCTTCCTGGCGGACGCGTCTTCTTTTCCTACGCGGCGCTGGGAGCCGGGATTGTGGGCCTGGCCTCAGGGCTGGCCATGCAGGACTTCAGCGGCATCGAGCGCCGCGCGGGGATGATCGGCGCATCGCTCTCGCTGGTGGTGCTGGTCGCTGGCGTCATGATGAACTCACTAAAAATCTTCTTGGGTTGAACCTGAGCAATGACAAACGCCAGGCCTTTTGGGGTCTGGCGTTTTGTTTTTTGGCCCTGGGGCTCGTACCAAAGTGCAGACGAGAAGCTTGCTTTGGCATGAGGAGTTTTAGCGGATTTGCGCGTTGAGGGTGTAACTGGCGGGGGGCTCTGTGCCGGGGCGCGGGGCGATGTTCAGGATGAGGTAGCGCCCGGCGAAGGCCTCGGTGGCGGTCCAGGTCAGGATCCATTGATCGGGGCCTGAGTTGGTGGCGCGCGCCAGCGGGAGCCGGGCGCCGTATGCCAGGAGGCTCATTTCGGGGGCCAGCGCGCCGGCGCCGGGGGTGGTCATGGTCAACTCCAGGGTTTGCCCGGCTTCCAGGACCGATTGTCCGCCGATGTCCAGGAGCATGACGTCTTTGTCGGTGTCGCGGTCGATGTTGCCTTCGAGTTCCTGGCCGTCCCAGCGGCAGGCGCTCTGGAGCGTGTCGGGTTGGTCGGCGACCGAGACGCAGAAGGCGCCTGCGCCTTCAAAGGGGTCGTTGGGCTGCGGGTTGATGTGCAGCGTGACGCTGGAGAAGAGGGGCAGGCAGAGGGCGTCGTCGCGGCGGCAGCGGCCGGAGTCTGCGCTCAGGCGCCAGAGGCCTTTGGCGGGGGCGCCTTCAAAGCGCGCCAGCGCGGGCAGGTGTTCGGGGCGCCAGCGTCCGGGGCCGGGGAGGGGAGCGAAGCTGGCCACCAGGGTGGCGCTGCGGCGCTCGGCGCTGAGGTGTTCGCCGGACATGCGGATGGCGACGTCGCTTTGCTGACGCGCTTCGTAGTCGACGGTGACCTCGATGCGGTCCACGCGGCAGTTTTCGGCAAGGTCTCCGGTGCGGAAGTCGATGGTGGCTTGGAGGACGTCAATGCGTCCGTCGACGTCGGTGGTGGGGCAGGGCGGCAGGTCGGCGCTTTGGACGCGTGCTGCGGCGGCCAGCGCGGGGTTGGCCAGGCGGCTGAGTTGGACGCTGGCGCCCTGGTCGTTGGTGGTGGCCAGATCGGGTGAGCCGTCGCCGTCAAAGTCTTCGCCCCAGACCCAGGTGGCGCCCTGGGCCAGCGAGCGTTGTCCGGCAAAACCGCCGTTGGCGTAGCCGGTGAAGACGGTGACGCCGTCGTCGCTGGAGGTGACCAGATCGGGCAGGCCGTCGTCGGTGATGTCGCCGCCCCAGACCTGTCCGCGCCCAGCGCCGGTGTTGAAGGTGTCAGGGGCGTTGAAGCCGCCGTCGCCGATGCCGATCAGCACGCTCATGGTGCCGCTCATGGCGTTGCGGGTGGCGAAGTCGATGTTGCCGTCGCCGTCGAGGTCGTCGCCCCACAGTGACATGGGGCCCATGCCGTCGATGGCCAGGGTCTGGGGTGCTGCAAAGCTGCCCTGACCGTCGCCGAGCGCCACAGAGATGGTGTTGTCGGCGAAGTTGGACGTGGCCAGATCGAGGTTGCCGTCGCGATCGACGTCGCCGCCCCAGACGCTGGTGGGTTCGGCGCCGACAGGGATGGAGATGTGGCCGTCTTCAAAGAGCCCGGGGCCGGTGGCCAGCAGAACGCTGACGCTGTTGCCGCCCCGGGTGGCCACGGCGATGTCGGGCAGGCCGTCGCCGTTGAAGTCTTCGTCGGCCCAGACGCCCATGGGGATGGTGTCGGTGGTCAACGAGATGGGCTGGGCGAGTGTGCCGTCGCCCTGGGAGCGCAGCAGGGAGATGACGCCGGTGGTGTCGCCGATCTGGCCCTGGTTGGCGACGATGAGGTCGATGCCGCCATCGCGGTCGACGTCGCCGCCCCAGACGGCGATGGGGTCCTGGCCGACATCAAAGACCTCTTCGGCGCCAAAGCCTCCGTTGCCCAGGCCGCGGCGCACCGAGACGGTGTTGTCGGCGGTGTTGACGAAGGCCATGTCGACGTTGCCGTCGCGGTCGACGTCGCCGCCCCAGACGCCTTCGAGGCCTTCGGCCTGGAGTGAGGCGGCGGCGCTGAAGGATTGTGCGTCGGAGATGAAGAGATTGAAGCCGCCGGTGCCGGGGACGAGCAGCTCGGGCACGGCGTCCTGGTTGAGGTCCTGTCCCCAGACGTAGTTGGGGGGCTGGTTGGTTTGGAGTCGACGCGCTTCGGAGAGGCCGCCTTGGCCGTCGCCCAACAGGACGCTCAGGGAGCTGTCGGTGTTGTTGGCGGTGACAAAGTCGAGGTCGCCGTCGCGGTCGACGTCACCGCCCCAGACGGCCACAGGGCCTGCGCCGATGGTGTGTGAGGTGAAGCGTTCAAACTGGCCGCCGTCGTTGGCAAAGACGGTCATCAAGCCGCCGACGGTGGCGCCGTCATGGACCACAGAAATTTCGGGCAGGCCGTCGTTGTCGACGTCGCCGCCCCAGACCGCCACGGGGCCTGCGCCCGTGCTGATGGCCTCTCGGGGGGCAAAGGAGCCGTCGCCAAGGCCTCGGATGATGCTCACGGTGGTGCCGACGCCGCCATCAAAGTCGGCCAGCGCCAGATCGATGTCACCGTCGCGGTCGACGTCGCCGCCCCAGACGGCCACAGGACCCGCGCCGGTCTCCAGGGTGGCTCCGGGAGCGAAGCCCCCGACGCCGTCGCCCAGCAGGACGCTGGCGTTGTTGCTGGCCTGGTTGGCGACGACCAGATCGATGTCGCCGTCGCGGTCGACGTCGCCGCCCCAGACGGCGGCGGGGCCTGCGCCGACGTCAAAGGTGGCCGGGGCACCAAAGTTGACGGCGCCGTTTTGGCTTTGGTTCAGGTGCAGGGCGACCTGGTTGGTGCCTTCGAGGGCCACAAGGAGGTCGGGGTCGCCGTCGCGGTCGACGTCGCCGCCCCAGACAGCCACAGGATTGTCTCCGCCAGCGGGGATGATCACCGGGTCGGTCAGTTGGCCGTCCTGGGTGCCGAGCCGGATGGAGATGGTGTTGTTTTGGGGGTGGACGGCGGCGACATCGGCCAGCGCGTCATCGTCGATGAAGTCCGTCCAGATGGCGGCGGCGTCATCGGGGGCGTCGAGCGAGGCCTGCTCATCGGAGGGGTCGGCCACCACGGCGGCGTCGATGGTCAGTGGCCCGGCGTCGCCTGCGGCGGCTCCGTCGATGATCAGCGTGTGCACGCCGGTGCTGGCGGCGGTGAACTGGAGGCTGCCGGTGTCGGCGCAGTCGAGTTCCTGGAGTCCGTCGGCGGGGCCTTCAAAGATGGCGATGGCCAGCGCGTGCTCGGCGCGGGCCGAGACGTTCAAACGTTCACCGGCGCGCAGCGCCACCGTGTAGACGATCTCGGGAGCGCCTTGCCCGCCGCAAGAGGCCGAGGCGGCGTCGGGTCTGGGGCGAGTGTCGAGTTGCTGCCCGTAGACGCCGCGCGTGAGCGCGAAGGGGCGTTGGAGTGTGCCGCCGTCGCAGGCGACGCCCAGGCCGTCTCCGTCGGGGTCTTCCTGCATGGGGTTGTGGGTGCTGGGGCAGTTGTCGATGCGGTTGATGATCTGATCACCGTCAAGATCATCGTCGCAGAGATCCCCGCGTCCGTCGTTGTCCAGATCCTCTTGCCCTGCGTTGGCGATCTGGGGACAGTTGTCCTGATCGTCGGTGAGGCCGTCCTGGTCCGAGTCCTCGGGGGGGTCCTCCGGGACGCACTGCTCGTTCTGACAGCGTTGGCCGTCGGGGCATTGGGCGTCGTCGGTGCACTCGGGTCTTGGTTCTTGTGGCTGGACGCACTGGCCCTCAAAGCAGACTTCGTCGCCTGGGCATTGGGCGTCGCTCTGGCACAGGTCCTGGCAAGTGCCGTCGCTGCGGCAGCCTTCAAAATCTTGCGTGGGCGTGGTTTGCTTTTCAGCGCAACCCACAACAAGGACAACGGCCGCCAACGCCGCCAGGAGCCAAGCTCCAGAGCGGCCTGTGGCCGTGGTGCAGTGTTCAACCATACTGAAAGGGTCCTGAATCGGGCTTGTGTGCAGGATAAGATCGTTGGAATCGGTATAACCCAGACATCACATAAAGCCTAGACAAACGCGCTGGATGGTGCAAACGGCGGCAAAAGCATTGGCCTTGGAGCATCGAGGCCAACGAATTTAGATCGTTTTGTGCCGCGACCCGTAAGTAACCCTCGCCCAGGGCGTTGATGTGTTCAGACATCCGGATCCACGGTCGGCTTTGGGCGCTGCGGTTGTGCCACGGTAAAAGAGGCTGACCAGACATAACATCGATAAGGGAGACAGGGACCGATGAGAACACAGAGTGAGCAGACAGGGGGGCGCAGGTTGTGGACTCTGCTGGCGTTGAGCCTGGTGGCGGTGGCCGTGGTGATGGCCGCCAGCCCCAATCAGGCGTCGGCCATCGGGATGCTCATCCCCAGCGACCAGAACCTGCCGCCGCTGGCGGTCAAGAGCCACCGGGTCAACATCGACATCACCGACCAGGCGGCCGTGACCAAGATCGAGCAGGTCTTTGTCAACCACACCAACCGCCAGCTTGAGGCCACCTTCTACTTCCCTGTGCCCAAAGGCGCCACGGTCAGCGACTTCTCGTTGTGGATCAATGGCCGCAAGACCAAGGGGGCGGTGCTTGAGAAGAACAAAGCCCGCCAAATCTACGAAGGCATCGTGCGCCGGACCGAAGACCCTGGGTTGATCGAGTACATGGACGGCACCGTCTTTCAGGCGCGGATCTTTCCGGTGCCGGCCAACGGTGAGCAGAAGCTGGAGATCGCCTTTGCGCAGGTGCTCGACAAGTCGGGCTCGATCCGTCGCCTGCTTTACCCGCTCAAGACCGGTCGCAAGGCCGCGCGCCTGATGCAGGACTTTACCCTGGTGGCCAACATCGACTCTCGGGCCCCGATCAAGACCGTTTACTCGCCGTCCCACAAGATCGCCGTCAGCCGCAAGAGCGACCACGAGGTGCAGGTGTCCTTTGAGGAGAACGCCGCCGATCTGGAGCGCGATTTCCTGCTTTACATGTCCACCAGCGACGACGACATCGGGATGACGGTGTTGAGCTTTGATGAGGACGGCAAAAACGGCGAAGACGGGTACTTTATGATGGTCCTGACGCCAAAGATCGAGGTGGATGAGGAGAAGATGCCGGGCAAGACGGTGTCTTTTGTGGTGGACACCAGCGGTTCGATGGCCGGTGAGAAGATGGAGCAGGCCCGCGGGGCGCTGAAGTACTGCATCAACAAGCTGCGTCCTCAGGACAGCTTCAACGTCATCCGGTTTTCGACCGATGTGGAGTCGCTCTTTGCCAACCCGGTGGAGGCCAGCAAGGACAACAAGCGCCGGGGGCTGGAGTTTGCGGACCAGCTTGAGGCGGCTGGTGGGACGGCGATCGATGAGGCGTTGGCCCAGGCGATGCGCGCCAAGGTCGGCGCGTCGGCGGCGCACATGGTGATCTTCATGACCGACGGCCGCCCGACGGTGGGCAGCACGGACATCAATGAGATTGTCGGGAACGTTAAGAAGGGCAACCAGGGTGGGGCCAAGATCTTCACCTTTGGGGTTGGCTTTGAGGTCAACACCCACCTTTTGGACGCCATCGCCCGCGATCACCACGGCGCGGCCGACTACATTCGCCCCAGCGAAGACATCGAGGTGAAGGTCTCGGCGCTCTACAACAAGATCGCCTATCCGATGATGACCGACATCAGCATCGATTATGGCGGTGCCCGGGTTTATGACGTTTATCCGCGCCAGATGCCCGATCTCTTCCGTGGGGGTCAGGTGGTGGTCATGGGGCGCAACCGCTCGGCGTTGCCCAGCGCGTTGAAGGTCTCGGGACAGATTGGTCAGCGCGCCGTGACGATGACCTTTGGTGAAGAGGACGGCGATCCGTTGGCCGAAGAGGGCAGCAAGGCCCACGACTTCATCCCCAAGATCTGGGCGACGCGCAAGGTGGGTTACCTGCTGGAGCAGATCCGCATCCAGGGCGAGTTGAGCGAGCTGCGCGACGAGGTGATTCGTTTGGCCCGCAAGTACGGTCTGGTGACGCCCTACACGAGCTACCTGGCCGTGGACGACAGCGAGTTGGAGAACCGTCCTCCGGTGGATCGTCGCCCGCCGCCGCGCGTGCGCGCCCAGGAGTTTGATGGCGATATGGGTGGGGGCGGCATGGCTCCCAGGGCTGAACCGGCGCCAGCGGCCAAGCCGGGTCGCGCGGCCAACCAGGCGCGGCGCGAGAAGGCCATGGCCAAGAAGGACGCATTTGCGGCCGACTCTGGAGAAGAGGCGGTGGAGTCCTCGTTGGGGACCGAGCGCTACAAACGGGCTGACTCGGCCGACGACGCAGCCAGTGTGCGCACGCGGTACATCGACAACCGCCTCTTTGTGTATCAGGGCGGCATCTGGCGCCAGGACGGGGTCGAGGGTCAAGCGTCCATCAAGATCAAATACCTCTCTGAGGCTTATTTCTCCTTACTGAAAGCGAGGCCCGAGCTGCGCGCCTACCTGGCGTTGGGTCAGCGGGTGGTTTTGAAGGTCGGCAAGAAGACTGTTGAGGTCGGTCCTGACGGTGTTGACTCCTTGTCGGAGGCCAAGATCCGCGCTTGGTGAGACGCCAAACCCACTGAAGCGTTGTTGCAGTGGGTTTGGTGAAAATTACTTTAAAGCTCCGTTAAACAACCTTTCTTTGTTGACATTCCTACATCCACTCAGTCACTGTCTTGATGGGCAGAAATCCAAGCACTGTCTGATCATTTAAGGGTCAGCTTCAGGTGGGCATCGGCGATGGGCAAAGCGCGGCTTGCGCTTTGCGGGGTCGCGTTGTGGTCCAGGGGGCGCGATGCGTTGGGTGCGGTGTTTGGTTTCCCCTGTTGTTCTGCCCGTTGGAGCGAGGGACCCGTTGGGTTCTGGTGTTAAGGGTGCCTGCGAAGGTCGTGGCCTGGTGTTTGGTCATGACGATCAGTCTTTGAGGCAGGCGCGATGTGATCTGAGGGGCAATGTCACGCGTCGGGGAGCGCATCGGTCGATTCAAGCTGATTGCCGAGCTTGGCAAAGGCGGTATGGGGGTGGTGTATCTGGCCGAAGACGGTCAAGAGCGCGTCGCCTTGAAGCTGCTGCGCGCCCGTGGGACACGGCGTTTGTTGGCGTTCCAGCGTGAGATTTCGGTGGTGCGCTTGCTCAAGCACCCTGGGATCGTGGGCTTGATCGAGAGCGGCGTGCACAAGGGCATGCCGTGGTACGCGATGGAGTGGCTCGACGGCAAGCCACTGTCCGACTTCATGTATGCGGCGATGGGCTCTGGGCGCAGCAGGGAGACCGCTGCGGAGCCGCCGCGCGTCCTGGTTTCAGACACATTGATGCAGACGGCGCCTTTGGCGCTGGCCCACATCGGCGGCCCGACGCAGCGAGGGGGCCGCGTGGGCGGCGCAGCTCGCCCCCGCGGCAGCGCCCGTTCCGAGCCCATCCCGACCGGTCTGCGCAAGCTCCTGGGCTTTGTGGGGCAGTTGTGCAGGACGTTGGCCTACCTCCACGGCCGCGGGATGGTCCACTGTGATCTTAAGCCAGCCAACATTCTGGTCATGGGCCAGCGTGTGGTCTTGATCGACTTTGGGTTGGCGGTGCGGATGGATGTTCGCCTGGGGGCGGACTCGCTGCTCAACGCCGGCCTGGCGGCAGGCACGGCCCAGTACACCTGCCCCGAGCGGGCCAGAGGCAAGGAGGTGGATGCCCGCTCTGACCTCTACGCCGTGGGCTGCATTCTCTTTGAGTTGTTGACGGGGCGAGCCCCGTTTACGTCGCAGGACGCCGGTCAGATTCTTTATGATCAGGTCCATACCAGCCCGCCGAGGCCCTCTGAGTTGGGCGTGAGGATCCCCGCGCAGCTTGAAGGGTTGGTGATGTCGCTGCTGGAGAAGACGCCGCGCAACCGGCCGGGCCACGCCCAGGTTGTGGTCAGCGCGTTGGAGGAGTTGGGCGTGGAGCTCGGCCCCGATCCCGCCGCGGACATGCCCCCGCCAGCGCCCTACCTCTTTCAGTCCCGGTTTGTGGGCCGAGAGGGGCTCACCAAACGCCTGTGTGAGCGCGTGGATGAGGCGATGATGGGGCGCGGCGGTGTGTTGATGCTCGTGGGACCCACGGGGGTTGGCAAGACGCGTCAGGCGGTGGAGGTGGTGCGCCGCGTGCGCCCAAGAACCCACACGATCCTCCACGCCAGCGGGCAGCCCGGCTCGCAAGAGCGTTCCATGGGGTTGTGGACCCAGATCCTGGACACGGTGGCGGAGCGTTGTCGCCTGGGCGGCCCTCAGGTGGTGGAGAAGCTCCTGGGCGATCGTGCGCCGTTGCTGGCGGCGTATGCGCCGTCGCTGGGGTTTTTGGTCACCGAGGATGACGCGCTGCCGCGTTTGTCGGCGGCGCAGGGGCAAGAGGCGCTCTTTGAGGCGGTCTTTGAGACGCTCCTGGCGCTTTGCGGGTATCGCCCGGCGTTGTTGATCCTCGACGATCTGCACTGGGCCGACGAGATGTCGCTGTCCTGTCTGCAGCACATCATCTCTCGCCGTTTGATGGACTATCCGTGGCTCTTTTTGGGCAGCGCTTGTCCGATTCAGCGTCCGGCGTTGGCCCAATTGATGGCCAACCCCAGCGTGGAACGCATGGCGCTGGGCAGCCTTGAGCGAGAGTTTGCTCAGACCATCGTGGCGGACATGATGGGGACCTCCGAGGTGCCGCCAGGGCTGGTGTCGTTTTTGATTGAGCGCTGCGGTGGAAACCCCTTTTCGCTCGGGGAGTACCTGCGGTTCTTTTTGGCTCAGGGGCTGCTGTCGCGCGACGACTCGGGGGCATGGGTGCTGAGCACGCAGGAGTTGGAGCGCGTGCTCAACGCCGGCACGGTGCCCAACTCTCTTCAGTCGCTGATCGACGGTCGCGTGCGGGGGATGGAGTACGATCCTCGGCGGTTGTGTCAGTTGCTGGCGCTGATGGGGCGCCGGGTTGAGTTTGACACGCTGCCGGTGTTGACGCCGCTGTCCGAGGAGAAGACCGAAGAAGCGTTGGCCGAAGCGCTCCAGCAAGGGATCTTGTCCGTCACCAGGGACCAGCTTCACTTTACCAACGAAGCGGTGCGCCAGCGGTTTCTGCTCGACGCAGAAGACGACAACATCCGCAGGGCGCTCCACTTGACCATCGCCACAGGGCTTGAGCGTCTGGACGGGGATCTGGGAGAGATCGCGCACCACCAGGCCTTTGGCGGCGCTCACATCAAAGCCCGCGAGACCTTTTTGATGGCCACGCGCCAGGCGCTCGATCGGTACGACACCGAGCGGGCCCGCCGATTCTTTAAAGAGGCGCTCAGTCGATTTAGCCACGACAGCCACGAGGCGCTGCACCTGCGCTGCGTCTTTGCCAAAGAGCTGCTGCGGGCCAACCACCACATCGAAGAGGCCATGCGGATGTTGGTGGAGGTGGTGGCCGATGCTCGCCGTTTGCGGGCAATGGGGTTGTTGGGCGAGGCGCTCTTGACGCTCGGCACGGCGTGTTTGAGGCAGGGCAACCTGGAGGGGGCGCAGCGATCGTGGACCGAGGCGATGGAGTTGGCCGAGCGCCACGGCAACCGCGAGGTGCGCTCCAGGGTCTTGTTGAAGCTGGGCACGCTCTTTTTGCGCCAGGGCCGGTTGGGCAAAGCGCGCAACTGTTTTGCCGACGCGCGCTTGAGTCAGCCGCGTGGCGGCACGGGGTTGGAGCTCTCCAGCCGCATGGCCACGCTGGTGTTGGCCCAGGGGGATCTGGCCGAGGCCTCGCGGCTGCTCAAGACCAGCCTCTCTGCGACCACGGCGCCGCTTTTGCGGGGGCGTTTGCAGACCCAGTTGAGCGATGTTGAGATGGCCCGAGGGCGGCTGCGTGAGGCTCAGCATCAGTTGACCCAGGCGCGCCTTTTGTTGGACTCCGAAGACAATTTGATGGGGCGCGCGGCGGTCTTGATGCGTCAGGGGCGGTTGCAAACCCAGTTGGGGCTCTTGGAGGAGGCCCAGGCCAACCTTCGATTGAGTCTGCACCTGTCGACCCAGGCCCGCAGCCCGCTGCAGGTGGCCCGCGCCCGTTTGTTTCAGGCGATGCTCCACAACGTGACTGGCGACCTGACCACGGCGGTGCGCAACGGTGAAGAGGCCCTGCGCGTGGCGCTGGCCCACGGCGACAGGCTCTTGGAGATCGAGTCCCGTTCTTGCATTGGCGTCAGCCACACGTTGGACCTTCGTCCGCGCGATGCTGCCCCGCATTTGGAGACCGCGCTGCAGTTGGCCCGCAGCGTGGAGAGCAGCGCTGTGGCCGCCGAAGTGCAATTTGCCCTTGCGCAAGCCTGCGCGGCTGCTGACAAACAAGAGGCGGCCGGTCGTTGGGTTCAAGCGGCTTTGGATGCCGCACAACGTTGCGGTATGCGCGGGCATCAGGCAGCATATGAGAGGTTCCACGCGCGTTGGAACCGTTTAAGGGGTGACATCGTGCAGGCACGGCGCGCGCTTGGGAGGGCCACAACCATGGTCCAGCGCACCGGGCAGGTGATTTTGAGGGAGTTGTGCCGCTGTGAACGCGGCCAATTGTATCTGATGTGTGGACAACACACAGAAGCGGCGATGGATTTGGAGAGCGCCTTTCAAACCTTCAAGCGCCTGGAGTTGAAAAGCTCCAGTCAGCTTGGTCAAGAGGTGGTGGAGTTGGCCCGAGGCCTGGAGCGCGTGGTCACTGACTTTGGGCCAGTGGCGGGCGCTGGGACCAAGGAGGGCGTGTGAGCAAGTTGAGCCAGCGCGTCCGCTACATCGCCACGAACCCCACTGCGCGCGCGCTGGTGGTGGCTCTGTCGGCCATGGCCATGCTCGGCTTCCTCTTGTTGGGGGTGACCTTCACGGGGCTTTTGCCCACAGGGATTTTGAACCTCGTCTTTGGGGCGACAGGCGTGGTGGTGCTCTTGCTGGTGCCGACTTTGGCGCTGGCGGGCTTGTCGGTGCTGTCCATGCCCCCAAGAAACCCTCAGGCGCGTCTGTCCGAATCCTCCTTGTCCATGGTCGCACGCCCTCAGCCTGCTGCGACACCTCAACGCGCCGCGTCCGGTCCAGATCATGTGGTGCGCTCCAACCCCGCGATGTTGGCCAGGAGCAATGGCCAAAGTGCCTCCAAAACATCGGCGTCCATCTTTGCCAATCGAGGCACCCGCACCAAGCAGACCCCCGAGCCCTTTGAGGCGTTGGGAGAAGACTCTGGCCTCTTGCTGGCGCCCGTGCAGAAGAGCGCTGTGCCCCACCAAACAGGCCCCGTGAATGTGGAAGATCCCCGCACGTGGCCCCAACAAGCGGACAAGTGGCGGATTTACGCGCAAGTGGAGATGGATGAGCCCCTGGAGGCCGAAGACATCACTCAGGTCATGATCAACGGCTCCAGCACCGTCGCCAAAGGCGCTGCGCTTGCCACAGGGCGGTTGGACAGCCTGGCTCAGCGCGGCGGACGGGTCGCTGCTGCGGAAGATCCCTTTGGAGAGATGCCCACCAACCTGATGCTCTCTCGCGAAGCGTTGGGAGAGCAAAGCGGCGGCGACAGTCTGGATGTGGACGCCGAGGTGGAGAGGATCCGCCGTTTGCTCACCGACCGTCTGCCCACGCCCGTGCCGCGCCTGTCCAAGCCCATGCAGGGAGAGAACATGGGGGAGCTGCGCACGTTGGCCACAGAGTCGGTGGACATCGTCTCTCGCAATGAGATGTCGCGCAAAAAGACCCTCAGCGGTGGTTTTTCATCCAGCGGCCATCAAAGCGACGATGAAGAGGGCGCCAAGCGTGACGACGTGGTCGTCTTTATGGGGGTCGGTGACCGTTTGGCCGATCCAGACGCCGAAACGTGAAAATGCCCTAAAGTTCCCCCACCCCCATCCGATGAAACTGATGAGGCCCCTGCCTGGGGTTTGGACCCGACGGTTCAAGCGCCCTGCCAGGGGAGCCTCACAAACCGCAATCACGGGGTGCCGTTCAGGACGAACGGCGCCTTTGTACCAAAATCATACGGATCGGCGCTTCGACGACAACGGCAAACCGCTCGTAAGGGCGGGACGCAAAGCCACGGGTGCTGCGGAGATTTCTCCCAGGACAGCCGGGCTACCGAAACGAAGCATGGTGAACATCGTCTGTCGGCGCTGAATCCACAACGCGAGCCCCCAGGAGCACACCATGTTCTTGGGGGTTGGAGCGCCATTGCCGGGGGTCTGGCAGTGGCCGTTGGGAGCCGACAGACCATGGACAACGCCACCAAACACGCCTCACTGCGCGCCCTTGGCGCTGCCACGATCGCCACCCTGGCCGTGGGAGCCGTCACCACCGAAGCGCACGCCTTCAAGCTCAAAGAGACCCGGACGTCGGCCCACATCCACTGGGACGCTGGCAGCGTGGTCTACTCAATCAACGCCGCCAGCAGCTCGGATTTGTCCTTTGAGCAGGCGCGCGACGCGGTGCAGCGCTCGTTTGGGGCCTGGAGCGATCAGCCCGGCTCGGCGCTGAAGATGGTTTACGGCGGCGAGACGGCCTCGGCCAACTATGGCTATGAGCGCGGCGGTCAAAACGAGAACCTGGTGATGTGGGCCGAGGATGATTGGGCCTTTGGCAGCGAGGTGTTGGCCATCACGTTGACCACCTTCAGCGTCAACAACGGCAAGCTGCTCGACGCCGACATTGTCATCAACGGTGTGGACTTCAAGTGGGCCACGGACGGCAGCGCGGATCGCCACGATCTGGCCAACACGCTGACCCACGAGGTGGGCCACTTCATTGGGCTGGACCACAGCGACCATGAAGACGCCACGATGTTCCCCAGCGCGCCCAGCGGTGAGCTGCAAAAGCGCGATCTGTCCCACGACGACATGGCGGGTCTGCTGAGCCTCTACGGCACCGGCGAGCTGCCCATCACCGGTGGCGATCCGGGGCAGCCGGGGGCGGCTTTTGATCCCTTTGATGGGGAAGACAGCGAGTCTGGTTATCGGATCAATGACGCTTCGGTGCACCTGGCGTGCACCGCGGCAGCGCCGGGAGGCCGCGACGGCGGTCTGGGGGGGATGCTGATGTTCGGTTTTGTTCTGGGGGGTGCGCTGGTGTGGCGCCGTCGCCGCGCGGTGGCCTCGGTGGCGGTCGCGATGCTGGCTGTGGGGGCTGTGATGGCGGCGCCGACTGTGGCCGACGCTTCGACGCTCAAGGCGATGACGCTCGAAGACCTGTCGCTGCGCAGCGATCGCGTGCTGATGGGCGACGTGGTGATGCAAGAGGCGGCCTTTGATGGTGGGATCATCTGGACGCGTTCGACGGTGCGTGTCTCCAACTGCCCGGTCTCGGATCGCTGCGTGGAGGGTGAAGAGGTGGTGGTCTTGACGCCCGGCGGCGAAGTGGGCGGCATCGCCCAGGAGATCGCGGGCATTGAGGCGCCGCGCGTGGGTGAGCCGGTGATGTTCTTCCTGCGCCAGCGCCGTGGCCTGGGCATCAGCTACATGCCTGTGGGCATGTCCCAAGGGGTCCTGGACGTGGACGCCATGGGAGATTCGCTGTGGGCAAGCCGGGATCTGTCCCATGTGGAGTTGATGCGCAAAGATCGCACTGTGGTCGGCGGTGAAGCGTTCTCGGGGGCTGTGGAGTTGGACGCGCTCTTTGATGAGGTGGCTCAGTTGCGTCTGGCCCGCTGAGGCGAATTCCAGGCGCCATCTAAAGCGCATGGCCTGCAATCACAGGGGGGCGGTGGAGATCCATCGCCCCTTTGGCTGTTTTTGTGTTTGGGAGATGTGGGTCAGACACGACGAGGGGACTTGGCTAGGCCCTCTTGCCCCAGAGGCAGCGCCCGTTTGACACCCAATGGTGCCCATAACTTTGCTCTAACTCTCAAGAGGGCGGTCTGGCTTAACCAGACAGTCCCGCGCGCATCCTGCACGCGAGCCTGTATGTCCGCGAGTGTGTGGCCGACGTCATGGTCAGGTTTGTCGCCTGTCCCGCTCGCCGTGTCTGTCGGGGAGGGGGTTATCGGGCGCTGATGGCTCCAGTTGCGTGAAAAATTCATTTTTTGTCATTTTCTTGGTCGATTTTTGGCGTGGTGGCGCATGCCAGCGGCCATCGAGGCCGTCTAGCACGGTGTGGATGGGGTTTTGACGGGCGCCGTCGGTTGTGGTGGGGAAGAGGCGCTGGGGGGTGGTTGACGGCTGAAGTGTGGTCGCCTAACCTGAAATCATGTCAATGACACCCAAGCCAGATGAATTCGTTCTCTTTCAGATGTGTTCTGAAAAGGGGGCGATGTCGGCGCAAGGGTGCGTCCAAGCCCACCAGGAGACGGGATGACTCAAGTCTTTGAGGAAGGCAGCGTTCAGGATCAGATTGACCGTTTCAGAGCTGAGCACGAGGCTCTGGAGACAAGGCTGAATGTGCTTGATGGGCACGTCTACCTGTCGGGAGACGAGCAGGTCGAGCGCAAGCAGATCCAGAAAAAGAAGCTTTGGCTCAAAGACCGCATCGCGCGTTTGCAGCGCAGCGTGAACTGATACCAAAGCAGTCTTGGGCTGAGGCGTCTTGTGCGGTTCAGGTGTTTTCTGCCAGTTCGCCGCCCAGGAGTTGGTCGATGGGGTTGGACTCGCTGGGCTCGGGGTCTTTGGCCTCGGCGGCGATTGCGGGGCGCGCTTTGACGCCGCTCATGCTCTCGCGCAGGAGCTGGCCAGCCCGACTCAGGCGGTTTTCGAGCGTGACGTTGGGGTCTTCCGGGTCGGGGCGGTCTGTGGCCGCGTGGACGCTTGAGGTGATGGCGTCGGCCAGGAGCGCCAGACGCTGAGTGTCGCCCTCGTTGACCAGCGACGCGCAGGTCAACTCCCCAAAGATCTCTTCCTCGCGGGAGTGGTGCAGGCTAAAGAGCGCCCGCATAAAGCGGCCTTGTTCTTCGACCTTGACCTCGCTGCGGCACGAGTCCAGGACGTCCAAGAGGGGGATGTCTTCCAGGGGCCTCGAAGGGACGTAGCCGACGCTTGCCCCTTCTGGATCGTCGTAGGTGACCTCCATCAAGAGTTCATTGGCCAACATGCGCTTGAGCAGCTCTCGGGCCAGATCCGTGGGTACGCGTGAGATGGCCGCGACCCGATCCAGCGGGATGGGCCCCTGCCCTTGTTTGAAGTGCGCCGCGATGGGGGCGTAAAGCTCCAGCGAAATCAGTGGATCAAAGCGCCGCTCGCTGTTTTGATTGATGTCGTGCAGGCGCTGGGGCAGCAGCAGGTGTTTGAGGTTCTGGATGGTGTAGGTCAACTCTGCGCCAAAGAGCACGATCACCCACGAGACGTAGACCCAGACAAGGAAGATCGGGATCAAGCTGATGGCGCCGTAGACGTTGGTGTAGGACTCGATCAAAAAGACGTTGACGTAGATGTTGAAGCCCGCCTTGGCCAACTCAAAGGCGATGGCGGTGACGAGCCCCGAGACCAGCGCTGGGACCCACTTGACCTCGGTGTGCGGCAGGAGCTTGTTGGCCGACGTGAAGGCGATGACGGCCAGCCCAATGGGCAAAAGCTTGTAGCCGACGCTGGCCACAAAGGGGATGTCGTCCATGATGATCTGGACGCGGGCGGACTCGATGACCGAGATGGTGATCAGCAGCGGCGCCAGCGTGATCAGCGCATAAAAGGTCAGGAACTTGTTGAGCAGCGGGCGGCTGGTGCGGATCCGCCAGATGTCGTTGAAGGCGTGCTCGATGTTGTTGAAGAGGGCCACGCCCAAGAGGATCAAGATCACCGAGCCGATGCCGCTGAGCGTGCCGCCTTGTCGGGCGCTGAACTCCTGAAGCTGGGCGATGATGGTGTCGGCCGACACCGGCATGATGTTGGCCAGCAGATCCGTCAACGCCTGATCGCCGACGCCGAAGGCAGTGGAGAGTGTGGTCGCCACGGTCAAGAGCGGCACCACCGAGAGGGTCGTGGTGTAGGCCAGCGAGCTTGCCCGGACCAATCCCCGGTCTCGGATCAACTCCCGAAAAACCTGGACGATGAGGATGGAAGGGTAGGCCAGCAGCAACTCAGTGCGCGACAACTCGTCCCACCGTCCCAGCGAGAACTGGGTGATGAGGAAGCGCATCCTGGCGATGGCGTGGTGAAAGTTGGCTCTCCAGCGCACCCACCAGGGATCGGGTTTCAGGTCATGTTGCGGCGCGTTCATGGTGCCTCCGTACCCATCGCGGCGGTGATGGCTGGGATGATCCCTGCCATGGCGGCGCGCACCCTGGCGATCCCTTCTTCTTTGGGGGCGCAGGTGACCTCGTCCATATAGAGGTGTCGGTTGACCTCGATCTGGATGGCGTGCCAGCCATGTTGGGGGCGCCCGTAGTGGCGCGTGATCCAGCCGCCTTTGTAGGGGGCGTTGCGTTTGACTTCCAGTCCTTGCTCCCTCAAGTGCCCATCGACGATGTCAGCAAAGCGATGATCTGTGGAGGTGTCGTCCACAGTGCCAGGGTTGATGTCGGGCCGCCGTTGGCCCGTGTCGCCGTGGCCAGCGCGGCCCTGGCTGGGCATGGAGTGCCCGTCGATGAGCAAGACCCTGCCAAAGCGGGCGCATGTTTCGGTCAAGAGCGCCTCGAGCGCTTGATGGTAGGGCACGTGGTAGTCCCCAATGCGGCGCTCAAAGGCCTCTTGGCTCATGGGCGCCTGCCAGACCGGGGTGCGCCGCGTGGTGCGCGCCCAGATGACGCCTCGCTCTCCGTAGTAGCCGGGTTGGTCTTTGGCGACGGCGCCTTGAACCACCTCGGCGCTGGTGTCGTCCGGGGCGCGGTTGAGGTCCACGACGTAGCGGCTGTGGTGGGCCACGATGAGCCAGGCGCCTTGTGACGGCGCGTCGGGCCAGAAGCGGTCCACAAAGCGATCCACGTCCTGGAGCATCTCGTGACGCAGATCGTGGTCGCTGTGAGCCAGGAGCGCGTCGATGTCATCAGGGATCGACTCGCCGGCGTGCGGCACGCTGACGACCACCGGGACCGCTGGACCCGTGGGAGGGTGAACGGTGGCCACGGTCTGACCATGACGGTTGGTGATGCTCCTGGGGTTGCTCATGAGACCTCCTGGTGTGCAGCGCGCAGTTCTTCCTGGACGTAGGGATCGTCTTCTGCCTTGAGCGCCTCGTCAAGGGCTGTGCGCGCCTTGGCACCTCCCAGGCGCCCCAACGCCCAGGCGATGTGGCCTCGAATGACCGGATCTTGCTCGGCTTTGAGGCGCCTGACCAGCAGCGGAACCCAGCGGCGTTGTCCGGTGTTGCCCAGCACGACGGCGGCGTTGCGCAACAAGCCCTGGCGTTTGGGGCGCTGCAGCGGCGATGAGGCAAAGTAGAGCTGAAAGAGCCTTGCGTCGAACTCCAACAATTGGTCGGCGCTGATGCCCTGGATTTCTGGGCGCCCCAGGAAGGGGAAGTCGGTGGTGTGGGGCGCTTTGCGGTTCCAGGGACACACGCTTTGACAAATGTCGCAGCCAAAGAGGTGTGCCCCGATGGCCGCGCGCAGATGCCTCGGGATGGGACCGCGCAGCTCGATCGTCAGGTAGGAGATGCAACGGCGAGCGTCCAGGATGTGGGGGGCGACAAAGGCTTTGGTGGGGCAGGCGTCGAGGCAGGCGGTGCACGTGCCGCAAAAATCCGCCACCACGTCGGTGCAGACCTCAAGGTCAATGTCCACCACCAGTTCGGCCAAAAAGAGATAGCTGCCAAGCTGGCGGTTGATGATCATGGTGTTCTTTCCATACCAGCCGATGCCCGCCAGGTGGGCCACGTCGCGCTCCAGCAGCGGCAGGCGGTCGACCGCGCTGCGGGTGTTGACGTCCGCGCCAGCCTCCATGCGGATGAACGCCGCCAGTTGGTCCAAGCGCTTCTCCAGGATTTTGTGGTAGTCGTAGCCCTGGGCGTAGCGCGCCACCTGGCCCGGTTCAGCCTGGGGCTCTTCCACGCGGTAGTTGGCGGCCAGCGCGACAATGGAGCGCGCCCCAGATAGAAGCCGCGTGGGATCGGCGCGCCCTGCGGGGTCGCGGGCCAGATAAGACATTTTGCCGTGGTGATCGGCCTCGATCCACCGCTGGTAGGCCTCAGCACCCGGCAGCGGCTCGGCTGGGGCGATGCCCGCACGATCAAAACCCAGTTCTTGGGCTCGGGTCAGAATGCGGTCGGTCAAAGATGAGGTCATCGGCCAATGCTCCGTTCACAAGGCGGCGTCAGTGTAAACTGCATTGGTGTGTTGTGCGATGTCTGCCTTCAATGCAACGCAGATGGCGACAAATCCCGTGCTTGCACAGCGATGAAGCCCCGGGCGCAGAGGGGCGGGGTTGAGTTTGAGCGCCGATCGTGTAGGTTTTGCCCATGCCCGGCGGCCTGATGTGCCTGGTTTGGACCCGATTGTGCCACAAAACACCCACGGTGTTGTGGTGTCTGGGTGCCGAGAGCCATTGCCCAGGGCGAGCACCGTGGGCATCAGAAAGGAGCCTGATTTTGCCAGGCCCGATGTTCTTACCGAGAGGAGCGGCTTTGATATGAGCGCCCCAAACGATGTGACCGAATTCCTCAACGGCTTGTTGGTGACCGACAGGCGGAGCCTGACCTTTTTGTATCAGGCGGTGTTTGGACAACAGCAGCTGCGCTCTTTGGAGCAAGGGGCCGCGGAGCTTGCCACCCACGTTCGACGCAACTCGGGCAGCGCGCCGCCGACGCTCAAGCGCTGGCTGCGGGCGCCTGGATCGCTGGAGACGCGCTTTCGTCAGGCCGTCATGTACATGGCGGGCTTCTACAAAGACGAGTCGGTCACCGACGATCTGCTGGGGGTGCTCAATCAGAGCACTTTTGCCATCTCTCACCGCGCGGCGGTGGCGGCGCTGGCGCATGTGCAAGGGGTGCGGGCCAGCCGGACGCTGACCGATCTGCTCTGGCAGCGCTCTCCGTCCCAGTGGCACGTGCGCGAGACGGCGATTTTGCGCGAACTGGGCCGCATGGGTTGGACGAGCGCCGTGCCGCACCTCTTGCGCGCCTTGGGTGCACCCCACGACAACGCCATGCGCGAGGCGGCGCGCGCGTTGGCGCGCTTTCCTGTGGACGACGTGCTGTCTGAGTTGCTGGATCTGGTGGAGGACGCCCGTCAGCCTCGTCAGGCGGCCGGGGCCGCCGACGCGCTGGGTCATCTGGGGGATCAGCGCGCCATCCCGGCGCTGCAGCGCGCCTGCCGCATGCCTGATCCGCTCTTGGCGACCGCCGCTTCAGTGGCGCTGGCCCGGATTGGAGATCCCGGCGCCGAGGCGCGCCTGGTCAGTCTGGCTTACGCCGATCGTGGCCACACCCAGGCCGAAATGCGCGAGCGCTCCATGCGGGCGTTGGGGATCTTGACCCAGACCTTGGACAAGCCGCTCAGTTCGGAGGCCATCAACACGCTTTACAATGGCTTGGGCGACAGCATGCCTGAGGTCCGCTCGGCGGCCGCCGAGGCGCTCGGTTTGACCGGGCGCGCGGCCACCAGCCGCAAAATCGCCCAGGTCCTGCCCCGAGAAGCCTCGCCGTTGGTGCGCATGCACATGATCCGAGCGCTGGGGCGCCTGGGGCATCAGATGAGCAAAGAGGTGTTGCTCTCATTCCTGCGAAAGAACGACACCACGGACAAGATCGAGGTCTTGCTGGCGCTGTCCCAGTTCAAAGATCCGACGTTGGCCCAGCACATCACGCCCTACCGCCGCTCCTCGGATCCGCGCCTTGTGGATGCGGCCAACCGAGCGCTGCGCCGCTTGCTCTACCGTCCCTTTGCGTGGCCCAAGGCCGAGGCCATCGAGCAGCCGGTGACGATCGAGCTTTACGAACTCAAAGACGCCCGTCAGCTCTTGCTGCCGCCACCGCCGCCGCCCCCGGAGCCTGGGTTCTTCAGCCGCCTCTTTGGCGCCAAAGCCCCCGCGCCTCCCCCCGCGCCGACGCCCCTTGGGACGTTGGAGCTTGGCCCTGAAGGGCTCAAGCTGAATTTTGCCCAGGAAGACTCGCGTTGGTCATCAGGATCGATCGATTGGTCACGGCGGTTCAGCTTGCAGATCACCCGCGAGCCGGTCCAGGCCCAGACCTCGGAGGATGGCCCCGAAGACATCGGCGTCCACTTTGTGCTGCGTCAGCGCGAGGGCAACGTGGGGGCGAAGTTTGCATCGGTGACGGTCAGCTTGTGGTGCGCGCCGTCTGAGTCGATGGCGCGCTTGACGGCCAAGAGCGAACGTTTTCCCTGCCTCGATCCCCACAAAGCCGAGCCGCTGATGGCTGCGCTGCGCTGGTATATGGAGCTTCATGGCGAGCCGATGCCCTATGTTTGAGATCCAACCCCGTTCTTTGTGCCTTTGGTGTTCTGTGGTGGGCCTGAGTCTGGCGGCGACGGCTTGCTCTGAGCCAGAAGAGCCCGCCAAAGAGAGCAAAGCGCCCTCCAAAGAGGAGACTCCCACGCAGGATGGCGCCAAACCGACGCCAAAACCGGCTCCAAAACCCGTGGTGGTGCCTTTTGGGTTGGTCAAGGTGCCAGGGGGACCGTTTACAAGGGGCAGCGACGAGGCCGCGCGCGAGCGTGCTCGCCGTTTGTGCCGTCAGACCTACGCGCGTCCCAGGCGCTGCAAAGAGGCGTGGTTTGATGCCGAGGCCCCGGCGCGTAAAATCACGGTCAACACCTTCCACATCGATCAGTACGAGGTCACCAATCAGGCTTACCTCAAGTGCGTGCTGGCCAAGAAGTGTCAGGCGCCCCAGTACAGCAAGTGCAACGTCTTTGACGCCAAGGGCGGCAAGCGCGTTGATGGCGGCGAGGTCTCCAAGGCGCTGCGTGCACCCGGTGCGCCGGTGGTGTGTGTGTCCTGGGAACAGGCCGACGCGTTTTGCCGTTGGTCGGGAGGACGTTTGCCCACAGAAGCCGAGTGGGAGAAGGCGGCCCGAGGCGATCAAGACACCCGAGACTTTCCCTGGGGCGATGACTGGGAGCCCAGAAAGCTCAACTGGGGCGAGGCACAGGGCATGGGCGTGGTCGACGGGTATGCGTCGGTGTCGCCTGTGGGGGCGTTTGAGTCGGGTGTGAGCCCATACGAGGTCCACGACATGGCGGGCAACGTCTGGGAGTGGGTCGCGGACTGGTACAGCGCGGATTATTACGAGTCCAGCCCCGAGGTCAACCCGGTCAACACCAAGGCCGCAGCACACAAGGTGCTGCGCGGTGGTGCCTGGAGCTTTGCAGGCAACGGCGCGCGGGTCAGTTTTCGCCACTCGGCCTCGCCGCAGTTGGTGCAGGATGCAGTGGGGTTCCGATGCGTGCGCTACAAAGAGCCCTGATGGGGTTGGCGCTGGTGGGTTGCGGCTTGTTGGCGTTGGCCGGTTGCAGGACCGAGCCAGAGAAGAAGCGCCCCGTGCGCCCCATCCTGGAGATCGAGCGGCCCGAGAAACCGCAGTTGGATCCGGAGCTGGGCGAGCTTGTGCGGTTGGGCCCTGCGGCGAGGATGCAGCAGCTTAAGGGCTGGGTTTCTGTGCCCGGGGTGTCGTTGGTGTGGAAGGCCGGCCGCCCCGCCGGTGGGCTGGCGTCCACGGGGGCGGCGATGAGCGCGATTTTGGGCAAGCCGGTGGCCGAAGGCGTGCCGCCAGCGGAGGTCTGGCGCTCGTTTGGCAAGCGGTACCGCCATGAGATCGACGGTGTCCAGGAGATTGTCGCCGAGCGCCCTCTGGAAGGGGCTCCTCAGCCCTCGTATGTTTTTGAGAGCCTGCGCACCGAGGGGCAAGCCCGCTATCGGTTGATTCAGGTGATGGTGTTGGGAAAGGTCCACACGTATTATCTGGCCTGGAGCATCCCGGTCGAGGTCTACGATGAGGCGCTGGGGGCGTTGTTGGAGCGCTCGGCGCGGACATTGATTGAAGTGGGTTACTGAGTGGCGCTGCCCGGCTTGTGGAGTGGCCCTCCTTGTGCGACGATGGCTCGCCAACGTCGGCTTGTCTGCGTTTGAAGAAGGATGGAACGGATACGATGATGAAGCGTTTTGTGGTTGGTGTCTCCCTGATGGGTTTGGTCTTGGTGGCGGGAGCCTGCGGAGAGGATGATGGTGGGCCGACCACCAGCGCCCCATCGATCTCCAACGCCGCCCTTGAATGTGGACCCTTTGCTGGAGAGGGCGATCCCCGCGCCGATGGCGATGTGCTCTTGCGCGTGGCGGCGACTGTCACCGACGCCGATGGCGATCTGGGCAGCGTCACCGTCACGTACGATGGCGCGGTGTTGGCCATGACCGACGAAGGCGACAACGTCTTTGCCTACAACCAGGGCGGCAGCCTCAACCAGATCGCGCGCTGTGCGGGCGATGAGTCTGTGATCATCCGGGCTGTGGATGAGGCGGGCAACGTGACAGAGCTGCGCGAAGACAAGCTGCGTTAGGCCGAGCCCGCTCAAAAAGAGCCCTGTCCAAGGTCAACGCCTTCCTGTGCGTTTGGAGGTTGCGGTGCGGTCCTGGGCATTGGAAGCCGATCTGAGGCCATTGTGGGCCTCTAAAATGCGTTTAAAACGGCAAAAGCCACGTCCCTTATGTGAAGGGCGTGGCTTTTTTGATGCGCGCACGGCGACAACGCTATGGATTCAGCGGTGTTTGATGTGTTCGGCGCGGATGAAGGCGTGTGCCAGCAAGTCCAAGACCGTAGCGCGGCCGTGTTTGGGGTCGTAGTCGAGCCTGGACCGATGGCGCTGGGGGTAGATGGCAAAGCTGGAGCAGGTGTCCAGGAGCATGACCGCCGCCGCTTTGGGCTCCAGCATGGGGCGCACCAGACCTTGCCGTGAGCGGATCATCAGATAGCGCGACACCTGGGCATAGAGGGGTTGGCGTCCCTGGGTCATCCAGACTTGAGCCAGTTCGGGGTGGTCGAGCACCGAGCTGTTGAGCAGGCGGATCCCCAAACGCCACTGTTCCATCTGATCGTAGACCTCGCCGATGAGCGTCATAAATTCGCTGCGGGCGTCTCTGGGCTGCGTCTCCATGTCCACCGTATAGATGGCCATGGTCTGCTGATCGTGTTGAAACTGTGCCTTGAGCTGTTCCAGCGTGGAGTCAAAGTCTGGCTCCATCAGGGGCAGCTCCTGTGGGGTCGGCAACTCCTCACCGCGGCCCTTGTGCAGGGTGTAGCGGATGGCCAGGTCAAAGAGTGCTTCTTTGCTCTTGACGTAAAGGTAGAGCGTGCCGGGCGCGATCCCCATCCGATTGGCCACGTCCGCCATTTTACAGCGTCGATAGCCAAATTCGGTGAAGCTTTCGATGGCCGCCTGGGCGATATTCTGAAATCTTCGAGTAGGTCGTGTTCTAGCCATTGCGGTGTTCACGTTGCGTTCAACGTCGTCAAATGTCAAGCCACATATCACGGGACCTTGAGCGCGAGGGTAAATACCATATTGGAGATGTTCCCGTTGTGTCCAAAGGGGCTGGGGGCCTCAGCGCTCGTCTGCTTCTTGTTGCAGAGTGTTTTGCGTTGCAAACGCCTTCAATGGGCGTCGCTCGGGCCGCCGTAACCTTTCCAGGAGCCCAACGTGATCTTTCCTTCTGGTATGAGATCGAGTCTTGTCACCAGCCGTCGTGCTGCCTCTGCATGTCTGAGCAGGGGCAACACAGCGACGGACGGGATTGTGCCAAGCAATCTCATCAATGGATGTTGGAGGCGATTGCTGGGGTTCTATGAGGGATCAACAAGCTGGTGTTGCTTTGAAAATCCCTCACCATCCGTCCGACTGGTCTGATTTTAGCGGACTTTGTTCGCTTTGTGGAGGAAGTATCGCTCTAAAATTCAGTCCTTCTGTATCTGGAGGCGCTGAATGGATCTTTGGGGAAGCGTTGAGTCCCCTTGGGGACGATGTTGGTGGCCCCTTTTGTGGTTTGGTTCATTGTTCAAATAAAGTGTGTCTAAACAGGGGTGCCTTGGCGTTTGGGCTTGAAAAAGGACCCTTGAGTGGCTTTTTTTGCGTTGATGTTGAATTGTTTAGATTGATTTTATGGGCTCGGCTGCGAACAAAAGCAGCCCGGGGCACCTGGGCAGAAGTGTCTGTGGTGGGTCGAGCCATGTGTCGCAGGCAATGAACGCACAAAGGCGCTGTGGAGCACAGCGCCTTTGGAGTGGCCTCAAAATGCATTCTGTATCGCGGCCAGAGCTTGCGCCAGGGGCGCAGAGGTGACCGAGTTTGCCTCATGTCGTTGTGTTTGACTTACCGACGAGAGGCAAGGTGGGGTGTCGCGCAAGAGGGCGAGCCTTTGCTCACCCTCTTGGGTCAGGAGCGCGAGATCACTCGAACTCGGCGTCGATGACGTCGTCGTCATCACCGCCTTTGGGCGGGGCCTGAGCGCCGGCGCCAGGAGCGCCGCCGGGGAAGCCAGCGCCAGGGGCGCCGCCGGGGGCGCCATCAGCGCCGGCCGCCTGGTAGAGTTCCTGACCGGCCGCCTGAGCGGCGGTCATCAGGTTGTCCTTGGCGCTCTTGATGCGGTCCAGATCGTCGGCTTCGATGGCAGCGCGACCTTCTTTGAGGGCCGCTTCGAGGCCTTCGACGATGCCGCCCGAGAGCTTCTCGCGGTTCTCGGTGAGCATCTTGTCCATCTGGTAGATCTGGCTGTCGAGCTCGTTTTTGGCCTCGATCTTCTCGCGGCGACGCTTGTCGTCGGCCTCGTGCTCTTTGGCCTCGCGGACCATGCGCTCGATCTCGGACTCGGTCAGGCCCGAGTCGTTGGTGATCGTGATGGTCTGCTTCTGGTTGGTGGCCTTATCGACCGCCGAGACGTTGACGATGCCGTCAGCGTCGATGTCAAAGGTGACTTCGACCTGGGGCACGCCGCGGGGCGCCGGGGGGATCCCATCGAGGCGGAACTTGCCCAGCAGGCGGTTGTCGTTGGCCATCTCGCGCTCGCCCTGCAGGACCTTGATCTCGACGCTGGTCTGGCCATCGGCCGCCGTGGAGAAGATCTCGGACTTGCGCGCCGGGATGGTGGTGTTGCGCGGGATCAAGACCGTGCAGACGCCGCCAAGGGTTTCGAGGCCCAGCGAGAGCGGGGTGACGTCGAGCAGCAGGATGTCCTTGACGTCGCCCGCCAGGACGCCGCCCTGAATGGCCGCGCCCAGAGCCACGACCTCATCGGGGTTGACCGAGTGGTTGGGGCCTTTGCCGAAGAACTCTTCGACCTTTTGCTGCACCATGGGGATGCGCGTGGAGCCACCAACCAGGACGACCTCGTCGATCTCGCCTTTCTTGAGCTTGGCGTCGGCCAGAGCCTTGCGGCAGGGCTCCAGGGTGCGCTGGACGAGCGGCTCGATGAGCGACTCCAGCTTGGAGCGCGTCAAGCGCACGTTCATGTGCTTGGGCCCGGTCTGGTCGGCGGTCAAGAAGGGCAGGTTGATCTCGGTCTCCAGCGTGCTGGACAGTTCGATCTTGGCCTTCTCGGCGGCCTCTTTGAGGCGCTGGATGACCATCTTGTCGCCCGCGACGTCCACACCCGTGTCGCTTTTGAACTCCTTGATGAGGAATTCCATGATGGTGCGGTCGATGTCATCACCACCCAGGTGGGTGTCGCCGTTGGTGGACAGAACCTCAACGGTGTTGTCGCCCACTTCCAGGATGGAGATGTCGAAGGTACCACCGCCAAGGTCGTAGACGGCGATGCGCTCATCGGACTTTTTGTCGAGTCCATAGGCGAGCGCCGCCGCGGTGGGCTCGTTGATGATGCGTTTGACGGTCAGGCCCGCGATGCGGCCGGCGTCTTTGGTCGCCTGACGCTGGGAGTCGTTGAAGTAGGCCGGGACGGTGATGACCGCCTCGGTCACCTCGTGGCCCAGGTACTTCTCCGCGGCGCGCTTGAGTTTCTGGAGCACTTTGGCGCTGATCTCCGGGGGCGCAAACGCCTTGCCGTTGATCTCAAAGGCGCCGCCGCCCGCTTTGTTCTGGACAACCGTGTAAGGCACCATCTCGGCCTCTTGCTGGGCTTCTGCCCAGGTGGCGCCGATGAAGCGCTTGGCCGAAAAAATGGTGCGCTCGGGGTTGGTGACCGCCTGACGACGGGCAACCTGGCCGACAAGCACGTCGCCTTCTTTGGTGAAAGCCACCACTGAGGGCGTCGTGCGAGCACCCTCTTCGTTGGTGATGACCTTCGGCTCGTTGCCTTCCATGACGGCCACAACTGAGTTGGTGGTCCCAAGGTCGATGCCGATGATCTTGCCTTTGCCCATTTGGACGCCTCCTCGTGACATAACTTGGTGCGCGATCATTCAGTGTGCGCAAATTCATCCAATCAATGCCGCTGCTGACGGGTCAGGGCTTGGAATCAACCCCTGACCGAAGTCGCCAACTGCGGCGATTCCTTCAGGTCGGGGGGGAACCTACACACCCTATCTCGACCGTCAAGCAAAGGATTGGATTGTGTTCACATTTGATGGTCGGACCGGCTCTACACTCGCCAGTCAAGTCGCGCGCAGGGCGGTTTTGGGGGGGCAGTGGTCAGTCGCCGAGGCTGTCGAGCACCGGGTAGAAGTCGTCGCCTTTGAGCAGGTGAAGCATGCCCAGGCGCTCGCGCTGGCCAAAGTGCTCGACCAGATCGGCGGCCAACTCAAAGGTGCGCCCAGAGGAGCGCGGGAAGGCGTCAAAGGCCACCGCCTGCTCCATGACGCGCGTCAGCGCATCATCGGCCCGCATGGGCTCGTAGCGGGTCACCGGGGACTGCTTCAAAAATCCCAGCCCGGCCAGCGGATAGCGCACGGCGCCGCTTTGCTCAGGGTGGAAGTTCCGGTCCCAATTCCAGAAGGGGCATGGCCACGCATACCACTGACCATCTTCTTCAAGGGTCAGCATGCTGATCTCGTCGCAGAGGGCCAGATGTCCCGGGGTGAGGGTCGCCAGCGTGGATTTGCCGGTGCCGCCGTAAGCCGGAAAGCACCAGGCCTTGCCGTTGTAGACCGTTGAGGCCGAGTGCACGAGCAACCCCGCAGGGGCCGAGCGTGTCTGGTGCAGCCACAAGAGCAACCTCAGACACTCTTCTATGGCGGGCAATCGGGGCGCGCAGGTCCCCTCAAGCATGAACATCGAGGGGTAGAGGATGGCGTCGATGTCGTCTCGGAGCACCCTCCAGGCGCCATCGCGCTGCACCACCCGGAGGCTGTGCACCGGAGGCTGTCCAGGGCGAGGCCAGGGGCCCTCTTGGGTCTCAAACTCGACGGCGAGGTCGTCTTCGGTCTCGTCCTCTCCAGGGGCGTCCGAAGCGGTGATCATAAATGGACCCCAGCGCCGCGCGATGTGCTCTGGGGTCAAGAGGAGACCGGCGTCGCCGGTCACGCGTACACGCGCCGTCAGCGGACCAAGCCGCAGTCGAGCGTCGATGATGGTGGGTTTGTCGCTGGGAGGCATCTGTGTTCAGGCCCGCGGTGGGGCCTTTGAGCCGCTAAGGTCAGTAGGTGCTGCAGCCAGGGAAGCCCGGTTGGGGGCTGGCCAGCATGACCTTGTGGAAGATCCGGGAGGAGACGATCCTGGGCGCCTGGTAGGGGCGGCGGGTCGTCGCGGTGATGGGGGCTTCGGCTGTGGCCGGTGCCGCCACCTCGGCGCTGCTCGGGGTCTGCGGCGCCGACGGCTCGTTGGGTGTGGTCTTGCTCATGGTGATCTCTCCTGCTGCGTATGCTCGCCGTGCTTGGTGTTTGTGGTGTGCGCGGATCCGACGTCGCCGCGCGTTGTCAGGGAGCGACCAAGCCCCCCGGCCCCGTGGTGTGCACATGCTTGCATGGCGTACCTTCTTGTACGGCCAGCGCAAATATAGGTCATCCCACCACGGTTTCAAACTCTGAAGTGACAAAGAAACCCTTTATTGCGTCCTTGCACCCCGTCAATGACGGGTCAGCGCAATGTTAAGGGGTCCAACAAAATGTTGTGGAAGGGTCGCCCGATGGATCCACCGGGCCAAAGAGGGGTCGGCGGCCAATGCAGCGCTCTTCCCCAGATGGGCGCGCTGCGCTGGCCGCCAGTGCCTCAGTAGAGGATGGTGGTCGAACCGGGGCCGTTGTGCTGGTCGGTGATCAGGTCGTCAAACCCGTCGCCGTCAAAGTCGCCTGCGGCCACATCGTTGCCCCAGTTGTCGCTGCGGTTGTAGCGCAGCGACGGCAGCTCATCAAAAGAGCCGCCCTGGTCGAAGTAGACGT
>CAKZKQ010000360.1 GCA_937123825.1 uncultured Pseudomonadota bacterium | reverse complement strand
CCCGGCGGCGCCAAACTGGGCCACGTCCGCACCAAAATCTCCAAAACGGGCCGGTCCTGCGGGCGCCACCACCTCAAAACCCTCTCCTGGCCCAGTCAACGACACCCAACTGGTCAACAAGCGCCCTTTTTCATACCAGAGCGCCGCCACGTCGTTGTCCACCGAGGCCCCAAAGCCCGGCTCGGACATGAAAGAGACCTCAAACTCCACCCCATCGACCGTGGCGCGGCGCTGGCACTGGCCCTCAAGCAGCCTCACGTGGCCGTTGCCACACCCGGCCCCGACCTCGACGCACCCCTGGGGCCTCCAACGAAAATACCCATCCGAGGTGCGCCCGTTGCGGCTGAACCAGGGGTGGTTGACCATAAAAAGGACCTCGTCGACGTTCTGGCCGTGGGGAATCCACAGGCGCACTGTCTGAGGTTGGCCGCCGTTGGCCACCACGGAGCGCTTCTCGACAAAGCCCATCGGCGCTGTGGCCGCGACCACGTCAAAGCCCTGGCCGGGGTCGTTGAGCTTACGCCACGTCGAGCGCAGCACGTCGCCCTCGTACCAGATGGCTGACACGGTGTTGCTGCGCGCCCCACCAAAGGACGGCGCCACGCGCAAGCTGGCCATAAACTCCACCGCGCCGCCGCCCTCAATCAGGCGCCTGACGCAGCCCTCGGCGGCCAGCTCGATGTGGTCGTTGCCAAGGCCGCCGCCGATCTCCAGGCAGCCCTCGTCGTTGATGACAAAGTAGCCGCTGGGATCGCGCTCGTTTTCCACGTGCCAGGGGTGGTTGAGCATCACGCGGACCTCGTCGATGTTGGGGTCTTCAAGCACCAGCCGTACCGTCTGCACGTCCTCCAGGTCTGCCTGCACGCTGGACTTGCCAAATTCAAACGAGCGCACCTCATCGGGCAGCTCCGTCACCGCCTCTCGGACCTCAAAGCCCTCCCCTGGCCCGGTCATCAGCCGCCAGGACGTGCTGACCACGCCCTGCTCGACCCAAAAGGCCGAGACGGTGTTGTCCTGCGCCTGTCCAAACGACGGCGCGACGGCAAAGGAGACCTCAAAGACCGCCGTGCCGTTCTCGGCCAGGGTGTGAGAGCACCGCTCGGGCACCAAACGGATGTCGGCGTTGCCGTAGCCGTTGCCCATCTCCAGGCCGCCCTCGGGGGTCAGGCGCAGATAACCGCTGTAGGAGCGCCCGTTGCGGCTGTGCCAGGGGTGGTTGATCATCAGGCGGACCTCTTCGACGTGCTGGGCGTGGTCCATGACCAGTTGAAAGGTCTGCAACTGCTGGCTGTCGGCGCTGATGAAGGGGCGCGTGACCTCAAAGGCCTGCACCGAGGCGGGCTGGTGGTTGTTCTCTTCGACGTCCATCAAGAGCACCGCGCGGATGATCCGGGCGTTGCTGGTGGGACCGGCGTTGGAGACCAGCAGCTTCCAGCTCCCGTCAGCCTGCGCCCCATCAAAGGCGTCCGCCAGGGCGGCGTCGGCCTGCACTCCAAAGACGGCGTTGACGTTGCCGCCCGGCTCCAGGCTCAGGGTGTGTTCCTGGCCCTGGGGCGAGCGTAGAGTGACGGTGAGTTCTTGGGCTTTGGGGTGTTCGATTTCGAGGTCGAGCCAGACGTCGGTGACCAGGGATTGCTCCAGGCCGGGGTCGACGCTGAGCGTGACCTCCTGTCCGGTGCCCACAAAGCGGCCGCCGGGGTTGCCATGGAAGGTGGCCATGGTCTCGGGGGCGATGTCGCCCTGGGCCTGGAGCTGGCGGTGGGTGTAGCGGTAGGCCACCCCGTCCTGGCCACGGGCGTTTTCGACGTGGTTGCGGCCATGGACGCGCAGCGCCGAGACGACCTCATGCGGGGCCAGCCTGCCCTGCCCTTGCGGGTCGAGGGCCTCGGACTGGAGCAAGGCCACAAAACCGGCGGCGTGGGGCGCGGCCTGCGACGTCCCGCTCATGGTGATCCCCGCCGCGCGCACAAAACCCCCAGGGGCGACCACGTCCACGGCGCGCTGGCTGTTGGAGAAGCACGTCACCGCCCCCTCGGCGACCGTGTCCTGGCAGTTGGTAAAACGGTAGGTGGCCCCCACGTTCTGGGTGTCATAGTGGGCGCCAACAGCCACGGCGTAGGGCTCGCAGGCCGGGCTCCCGATGGCGTTCTTGGTGGCGTCGTTGCCCGAAGAGACCGTCACCACAATGCCATGCTGCTCCCACAGGGTCCGAATCGCGCTTCCCAGGGCCCCCGCACAGTACGACGTCGAGCCCTCACTGCGCGCCGCCCCCAAAGACATGTTGACCGACACCACGTCCTCGGGCTGGCCGCTGATGGCGTCCAGACCGGCGATGATGTCCGAGGTAAAGATGAACTCGCGGGTGGTGTTGGGGCTGGACTTCATACGGGCCAGATGCATGACGTTCAGCGCCCAGATCTGAGCCCCCGGCGCCACGCTGCGCACAATCCCAGAGACGTTGGTCCCGTGCAGCGTATTGGCCGCCACAGTGTCGTAGGCACCGCCGCCCGGCAGGCACTCCCAACCGGGCGCAAAGAGCGCCAGGCGGTCACAATCGGTGTGGTTGGTCACCCGCACCACCGAGCAGCTCTGCCCCCCAAAGCTGGGGCTGCCCTGCTGGCCACACTGCCCAAAGGCCGCGTTCCAATACTGGGTCGCGGTGTCGATGACGGCCACAGTGGTGCGCTGGCCCGCAGCCGGGTCGGCATTAAAACCGTTTTCATCGACCTCAAACCCCACAAAAGGCAGCGACGAGGTCGCCGTCAGCGACATCACATGGTCCGGCACCACCATCGCCACCCCAGGATGCCGCCGCAGCCGCGCAGCGTCCCGGTCCGTCAACCGCATCGCCATGCTGGGCAGGTTGGGATAAGCATGAATCAACCGGGCAGCGTCCACCCCCGTATGGGTCAAAAGCTCGGCCTTCAGGGCCTTCAAGGTCTGGCGCCGCTGGGCCATCCAGACCAGATCCGCATACCCGGCGCTGCCCTTGATGACCTCCAACTGCCGCAACCCAAAATAACCCTCATCCAACACCACAATGTGGCTCTCCACCGCCACCGGAGCCAGCACTCGCTCCTGCCCCACCGGAGCATCGGCAGGCGCCACCATGGGGTTCATAAACTCCGGGTCAGAGTCCTGACACCCCACCGCTGCGATCCCCCACGCGGCCATCACACCGGCCGCCAGCACCATCCTCTTCATCGCGACTCTTGCTCCCAGGCTCCCAAAGAACCCCATGCGCAGCCCAAACGGCCACGCCTTGAGTGTCTATCGGAGCAAAGGGCGCAAAGATGACGGCAGAAGCGACAAAAACGTCCTCCCACACCAAAGCATAAAGAGAAAAAGAGACGAATGGAGGGTGGACAAACGCAAAGGTCGCCCAAAAGACCGAGTATCAGTCCAAAGGGGGCTCAGAAAGGGGCTTAAACAGGCTCGTGATCGTCCTGCTCCGCGTCCTGAACGGCGTCTTCGGGGAGTTTTTCGTCAAGAATGGCCGCGATCGCAGGCGGCAACGCCTGACTGGCACCGCTGGGGGCGTCCAAACCCATGCGCGCAGCCAGGAGCGCCGTGGTCTGCATCACAAAACGGCTCGGAGGCGGCAAAGGCACATCCTGCCCCTGAAGGTGATCCACAATGGCCGCACGATAGGTCGCCTCAATCCGCGCCAACTGGCGGGCGCTGTGCTGGCAGCGATCCAAATCGCGCCGCACGCGCTCCATGTCGGCGGCGCCAAGCGTCTCATCAATAAACCCATAGAGTTCTTCCAGGGTCAGCAGCGCGGGGGATGAATTCTGGAGCATCGGACGGTGGCCTCCTTGGCGCGGCCCACGACGGCCAGCCATGACGTGCCATGGTAACACAAAACAACCCATGGACACCCGGCACAGAGTCTGCCCACGACACATATTAGATTAGGCCCCACCCACACGCCTCTCACTCAGCGCTTCAAAACCCGCCTGGAATGCCTCCAATGGTTAGCTCAACAAGGACTTCCCCAGCCCATCGTCCAACTCAAACTTCCCCCAACAAGCCGTTCCCACCGCTCGACATCCCATTCCACGGCCTCGACAAGCCCATTCTTCGATTGACAAGCCCACTCGCCTCAACCTTTCAAATGATTTTACAAACACTCTTGCGACTGCATCGCGCCGACCTTAGACTGACTTCAATACTGAGATGTCCAACCTTATAAAAAGGCCCCACAAATGCGCCACCCCCTCGTCGGCTACACCACTTTGTCCATATGCATCATCGCCGGATGCTCCGACCCTGCATCTGACAGACCAGACAACCTGGTTTTTGCCGGCGAGTCATTGGTCGACGCCAGCCATATCCACTACGTCCGCGAAGACAACAGCGGCCAGGACGAAACCTATGACCAGGATCGCCCTACCGAGCCCGTCATGCTTGATCCGAACTGGGAAGCATGCCGAATGGTCTACAACGGAGGCTCACTGGCCATCATCAAAATCACCTCAGATGCCACACACATCCCCTGGTATGGTTGTGACAGCCCTTACAGCACCATCACCACCTTTTTTGATGCAGATGTCTTGGCTGTTGCAGCAGGCAAGGAATTGCCTCGCAAACTGACCTTTGGCAACTCCTTGTATATTGGTGGTATTTACTCATCAGGAAAAAGAGGCAAAACCTTCTTGATTTCAATAAGAGAGCATGGAGGCCAATATTTCGGATTGAGCGCCGAAGAAGTCGACCTGAATAGGGAAGACATCGTGGAGCAGCGCTTTGCCCGCTCTCTGCCAGGAAACTTTGAAGAACTCAGCCGCCTGACCTCCAATGTCCACAGAAATGCTGCCGAGCTTTGCCATCAATGGCGTCGCCAGTCCGAAGAAGAGTTCCACAGCGCGGTGTTCGAATCGAATGAGCCAATTTGCCAAGAAGGATATGAACGGCCGGAAGAGCCCGTTGACGAAGCTGAATTGTGCGCTTCAGACAACCCGCCAGAGTGTTGCACCAACGACCTTGTTGAATGTCCTTGATGAAGTGCCAGCCAGACCGTTTTGAGCAACCGAAGTACGGTCAGACCTCTTTCGTACAAAGTTCAACATGGCGTTGTTCGCGGACATCTTCCGACAACGAAACACAGCGCATGCTTTCATAGCTGCCATCCAACGGCTTAGAACAGTGCGCCTTTGAGTGTGCACCAACACGCAACCAGTACAAAAAAAGTTGGGTTGGTCTTCAGAGGTGTAAACAAACAAGCGTTCTGTCCCAACTCAGAAGTGTTTTGAGCCCTAAAAAGAGCACATCACAACAAACAATGGTTCGGACAGTTTTTGGAGGAGGAGGGAGTATCGGAAGACAGGGCACAGATGGTACAGGGATAGTTACCTAA
>CAKZKQ010000359.1 GCA_937123825.1 uncultured Pseudomonadota bacterium | reverse complement strand
CCCCCGAAGGTGGCCGCTCCACCGAACTGACCCACCCCATGTCCCCCAAAAACCTCCAACAACACTTCGACGACGCCCACCAAAGCACCCGTCTGGCCATCACCGTCGCCGCCTTCGCCGAACTCCTGCGCGACTCCCCCTTCTCCGAAGACCTCTCCGCCGAACTCATCTACGAACTGGCCACCTCCGCCATCACCACCGACGAATCCCAACAAGAACTCCTGAGCCTCATCTCCGCGCTCCGCTGAGCCATCAGCTGGGCTGATGGCGGTTCGGTTGCCGCGCTGCGCTTGGCTGCCCTTTCGGTTCGCGGCGCTGCGCTTGCTTTTGGTTCGGTCGCTGCGCTGCGCTTGCTTCCTTTTGGTTCGCCTGCTTCGCAGGCTTTTGGCATTTGTGATGGGTTGGGTTCTTGGCTTCGCCGGTAAGAGTGGGGCATTTCGTCGAAATTGGTTCGTTTTTTGGAGATTGGATGGTCGGCGGTGGAGCCTTGTTGGGTTTTCCAAGGGGGCTTGGAGTCGCAGATGGAGTCTTTTGGGAGGGTTATGGTTGGGGATGGAAATTTGCGGGGCGTTGCAAGGGGTTGAGAGTGGGTATTGATGGGTTTTCCAAGATGATGTGTGGGTTCCTTGTGGCTTTTGCAGATGACAGTTTACGAGGCCCTTTGATGGGTTGCCCATTCAACCACTGGCCGCTCAACTCCGCCCTCCCTCTGAAGTGTATTTCGACGAGATGCCCCACTCTTACCGGCGAAGCGAAGCACGATCCACACATCGCAATCGCCATAAGGGAGCGCAGCGACCGAACCACAAGGAAGCGAACGCAGTGAGCGACCGAACCAAAAGCAAGCCAAGCGCCGCGAACCAAAAGGAAGCCAAGCGCAGCGCGGCGACCGAACTGCGCCTTCGCACCGCGAAGGCACTAGCAGTGATGGCAGTGATGGCAGTGAATGCGTTGGGGTTTGTGCATGCGCGGGCCATGTTGACCTTCAGCACGGATGGGGCGCGGACGTCGCAACCAGAGGCGCTGGATT
Organism: uncultured Pseudomonadota bacterium; assembly: GCA_937123825.1. Taxonomy (GTDB): domain Bacteria; phylum Myxococcota_A; class Bradymonadia; order Bradymonadales; genus CAKZKQ01. The sequence continues at coordinate 21,138 of CAKZKQ010000359.1, read as the reverse complement.
GGGCGGACAAGGTTCAGACGCTCTTGATGGGCGTCAACATCCCGCGCCCGACCCATCAGGCCACCCCAAAGGACTTTGGTCTTGAGTTTGAGTCGGTCTTCATCGACGTGGACGACGAGGTCAGGCTGGGCGCATGGTGGATCGAGCACCCAGAGCCCAAAGGGATGATGGTGGTCTTCCACGGATACTCATCGAGCGCCTCACAGCTCCTCAAAGAGGCCAACGGGCTTTATGACCTGGGTTACAGCCTCTTCATGGTGGACTTTCGCGGCAGCGGAGCCTCCAACCAGCACACCACCAGCGTGGGCTACCATGAGGCCCAAGACGTCCTGGCCGCCCTCAAAGTCGCTCGCCAGCGCTACAAAGGCCCCGGCCCCATCCTGGGCCTGGGCTTCTCCATGGGTGCCGCCGCCCTGACCCGCGCGGCGTCCCTCCAGGACCTCCCCATCGACGGCCTGATCCTCGTGGCCATCTTTGACCGCATGCGCACCACGGTGGCCAACCGCTTTGAGTTGATGGGCCTGCCCTCCATCGGCGGCGCCGACCTCCTGATGGCCTGGGGCAGCGTCATCATCGGCGCCAACGCCTTCAACCACAACCCCGTAGACTACGCCGCCCACATCCACATCCCCACCCTCATGATCCACGGCGGCAAAGACACCCGCGCACGCCCCGAAGAAGCCCAACGCGTCTTCAAAGCGCTCGCCTCACCCCAAAAGGACCTCATCATTGTCCCCGATGCCCCGCACTCTGTTGGAATCACTGATGTGATTCCAAGTTCGCGGCGCCCCGCTGGGGCTTGCTTTTGGTGCGGTCGCTCCGCTCCCTAATGGTTCGGTCGCTCGCTTTGCTCGCTCCCTTGTGGTGCGGTCGCTGCGCTCCCTTATAGCAATTGTGATGAGTGGATCGTGCTTCGCTTCGCCGGTAAGAGTGGGGCATCTCGTCGAAACACACTTCAGAGGGAGGGTGGGGACGAACGGCAGGTGGAGGTCATGGTCTTTGTGCCTGCGCCCAGACGTGTATGCCCGGCTTGATTTTGGGAGCAGGATAGGCGGCGAAGCTCGCCTTCCTGCCGGCCTCCGCAATGGCAACGACACTGGTTCTTAAGTTCCAAAGCCACTCGGTGAGGCGAGCTATCGCCGCCCACCTTCGCCCCCACAAGGCCGCCACCATCGGTGTTGGCCCTCAACTTCCAGGGCCGCTCGGTGAGGCGGGCTACCGCCGCCCACCTTCGCCCCAAAGACACCACTCAATGTCTTGAAACACTCAAAAGGTCCCACCAAGAAAAGCCGCCCACCCCCTTGGAAAGCCCTCCAAGCCATCACCACCGACCACAAACCCCCTTGAAAAGCCTTACAAAGCGCCACCAGCGCCCATCCGACCCACAAAAAACGAACCAATTTCGACGAAATGCCCCACTCCAACCGGCGAAGCCAAGAACCCGACCCATCACAAATGCCATCAGGGAGCGCAGCGACCGCACCACAAGGAAGCCAAGCGAAGCGCCGGCGACCGAACCAAAAGCAAGCGCAGCGCCGCGAACCAAAAGCAAGCCAAGCGAAGCGCGGCGACCGAACCGCTATCAGCGCGGAGCGCTGATAGCTCACATGTTTTGGAGGCGGCGAGAAGCGATTTTGGCGGCGTTGGTGGTGGGGTAGGTGTTGATGAGGGCGTCGAGCAGGGAGCGGGCCTTGTCGGCTTTGCCGAGTTTGGAGTAGGCCAGCGCGGCTTTGAGCATGGCGTCGGGGACTTTGTTGCCTTCGGGGACTTCTTTCAGGACGCGGTCAAAGAAGGAGATGGCCTGCTGGAACTGTCCCTGGCCGTAGCTGCACTCGCCGAGCCAGTAGTAGGCGTTGTCGAGGTAGTCGCGGGGGGGGCCCATGGAGAGGTAGCGCTCGAATTCGCCGTAGGCGCCGGAGTAGTCGCCCTGACGGTAGAGGGCGATGGCGTTTTTGTAGACGTCGATGGCCGAGCGGTTGGCGCTGAGCTTCTCTTCGATGGGTGCGGTGTTGGTGGGCAGGCGTTCGCCGGTGACGACCGGTTCGCGGCTGCGGGGCTTGCGGCGCCGGGGCGCGGGGGCGGGCGCTGCTGCGGGGGCCGCGTCGGCCATGGCGGGCTCGCCAAATTCGGCGCGGAAGCGCTCGTCGGAGTAGACGACGTGCTCTTCGTTGCCGGTGGGCTCGGGCGCGGGCTCTTCGTATTGGTATTGGGGCTGCTCGGCGGCGCCGTAGTAGGGGTCGCCGGTGCCGGGCACGGGGATGTGGGCGCGCACGCGGGCGTCGGACTTGATGGCCGACTGACCCTGGCTCAGACGCCGGGGCGCTGCGGGGACCACGGGCGCGGGGGCGCTGTTGTAGGCCGGCGAGTTGTAGTCGGGGCGCTCGACGATGACGGGCAGGGAGCGGGTGTCGCCTCGGCGCTCCAGGGCCAGGCGGTTGGTTTCCACCTTGTCCAGGACAAGCTCAAGCTGGTTTTCCAGGTCTTCGAGCTTGACCATGGTGCGCCCCTGGGTGCGCTCAAGGCCGCGCAGGCGCTTTTCCAATTCATCGTGCTGCTTTTGCATCGCCTCGTGATTCGAGGCACACGCCGAGGCGCTCATCGCCATCGCGATCAACACCGCCAACATCAGGTGCTTTTTATGTCTAGGACGCATCTGGCCTTCACCTCTGCTCTGGTGGCCTGGGGTTGCCCGGGGCATGTAGGCATTCTACCCACATGTGGAATTTCACGGTAACCGAGCGAGACCGATGGTCAACTAAATCGCGTGGTTGCCGCGCAAAGGAGCGCTGCGGGTGCAGAACTCCGGGTTCCGGGTCTTATCGTAGGTGCTCTTCCATGCTTTTCGCCGACGGTGAGTATAGCCCAGAGCGCCGCCGGGATCACTGCCAAAAGGATTTTTATCGATGGAGCGCCATGCGGTGGGGGCATTGGCGCCTGGGAATGGATCGCGGGTCAAAAAGAGAGGGTTTTCAGCAGGTGTCAGGAGAGAATTGGAGGGGGGTTGTGGTTCTTGATTTGGGTTATATTGTGCTTGGGTTTGGTGAAGTGCAGGGGTGGAGCGATGGTGCCAGAGACCTTTGGTCGCTATAAAATTGAGGCTGAATTGGGCCGGGGCGGGATGGGGGTGGTGTACCAGGCCAACGACCCGCGCTTTGGGCGCAAGGTGGCCATCAAGGTCTTGCCTGCGGCGATGCTCTATGACCCGGATTTGGGCCAGCGCTTTGTGGACGAGGCGCGCACGATCGCGGCCCTGGAGCACCACGCGGTGGTTCCGGTCTACGACTTTGGCCAGGAGCAGGGCCAGCCTTTTATGGTGATGCGCCTGATGGAGGGCGGCTCGCTGGCGGATCGCCTGGAGCATGGGGCGATGGCCCCGGCCCAGGCCAAAGCGGTGATGGGGCGAGTGTGCGCGGCTTTGGGCTTCATCCACGACCAGGGCGTGGTGCACCGGGACGTCAAGCCCCAGAACATCCTCTTTGATAAGGCGGGCGACGCCTTTTTGTCGGACTTTGGCATCGCGCGGGCCTTGGACTTGAGCGGCACGGTGAGCATCGCGGGCACGCCGGCCTACATGAGCCCGGAGCAGGCCGAGGGCAAGCCTTCGCTGGACCACCGCGCGGACATTTATGCGCTGGGGGCGGTGCTCTTTGAGATGCTCACCGGCAAGCGCCCGTACCGTGGGGCGACGCCGCTGCGCGTCATGCTGATGCACTTGAGCGACCCGGTGCCGAGCCTCAGCGACCTGATTCCGCCGCCCGAACACGACGTGCGCAGCCTCGACGGGGTGGTCAGCCGGGCCATGTCCAAGGATCCCGCCGCGCGCTTTGAGTCGGCGCAGGCGATGTGGCGCGCCATCGCAGCGCAAAGCAGCACATCAGCCCCCACAGTGACGGTCGAGAGCGGTCGCCTGGGCGAGATCTTTGCGCTGGCCTGGAAACCGGACAACACGGCGTTGGTGTGTGGCAAAGGGGATGGGTTGCTGGCCCACTGGACGACGGATCGCTGGCAGGAGCGCCAGCTCAAGGCACACGCGGGCCCGGTGCTGAGCGTGCAGTGGTCGCTCGATGGACGGCGACTGGTCACATGCGGGGATGATTTGCTGGTCCGGCTCTGGAACGAGGGGCTAAAACTTCAGCACACCTTTGGGCCCACCCTGACCCAACCCTACGGCGTGGCCATCTCGCCCGATGCCCGGCTGGTGGCCTGCGGGACCTTTAGGGGGGAGCTGTGGGTGTGGTCGTCAAAGACGGGTCAGGCGGTGCATCAAAGCCGGGATAGCCCGACGGTGATGGGGTTGGACTTTTCGCCCACGGGGCGCCACCTGGCCGTGGCCCACATCCCCGACCGCGTCTTCATCCACGACACCGAAGGGTTTGCCCAGGAGCGCTACCTGAAGATCGAGCGCCGCAGCCTCAACGACAGCTTCCTGCGGCGGCTATCCTTTGATCCCACGGGGCGACATCTGGCCACGGCGGGGTTTGATGGGGTGGTGCGGGTCTGGGACACAGAACAATGGGCGCCGCCAAAGGTCCTCGACGGGCAGCGCGTGTGTTTTTCGGACGTGTCCTTTGACCCCACAGGTCAGCGCCTGGCGGTGGGCACCTCAAAAGGGACGGTGCAGATCTGGGATGTGCCGCGCTGGCGCGTGGAAAGGGAACTGGCAGGGCACTCGGGGCGCGTCAAGACGGTGGCGTTTGATCGCACGGGACAGCGGCTGGCCAGCGGGGGGCAAGACGCCACCGTGAGGATTTGGGACGTGGGGCCGCAGAGCCCTCAGGTGGGCCAATGCCTGCGGACATTGCAGTAGAAAAGGAAGTGCATGGACCTCTTTGGATACAGAGAAGCGCGGGCGTTGGCCGTGGATGCTCCGTTGGCGGCGCGGATGAGGCCGCGCACGCTGCACGAGTATGTGGGGCAGGAGCACCTGATGGCCCCCGGCAGACTGCTGCGCCGGGCCATTGAGGCCGACCGCCTGACGTCTCTGATCTTCTACGGGCCGCCAGGCACGGGCAAGACCACCCTGGCCGAGGTCATTGCGCACCACACCCAGGCCCACTTTACGGCCATCAACGCCGTCCTGGCAGGGGTCAAGGACCTGCGAAAGGCCATCGAAGAGGCCCGAGGGCGGCTGGGGCAACGCGGCCAGCAGACGGTGCTCTTCATTGATGAGGTCCACCGCTTCAACAAGGCCCAGCAGGACGCGCTCTTGCCCTGGGTCGAGCGCGGGACAGTGATTTTGATCGGGGCCACGACCGAAAACCCCTACTTTGAGGTCAACAAGGCCCTGGTGAGCCGCTCACGGGTCTTTCAACTGCGGCCGCTCTCGGAGCAGAACCTGGAGGCGATCCTGGACTCGGCCCTGAAGGACACCGAGCGAGGCTTTGGACGCCAAGCGGTGCGGCTGGACGACGACGCGCGCCTGCATCTGGTCAACATCGCCAACGGGGACGCACGGGCGCTGCTGGGGGCCTTGGAACTGGCGGTGACCACGACGCCGCCGACCCAGCACGGCATCATCCACGTGAACCTGGCCGTGGCCGAGGAGTCGATCCAGCGCCGAGCGGTGCTCTACGACAAAGAGGGCGACGCGCACTTTGACATCATCAGCGCCTTCATCAAGAGCATGCGGGGCTCTGACCCGGACGCGGCGCTCTACTGGCTGGCCAGGATGGTCTACGCGGGCGAAGATCCGCGCTTTATCCTGCGCCGACTGCTGATTTTTGCCAGCGAGGACGTCGGCTTGGCCCAACCCGAGGCGGTGTCGGTGGTGTCGGGCTGTGCGCAGGCCTTTGACCGGGTGGGGATGCCCGAGGGGCGCTACCCGCTGGCGCAGGCGACGCTCTACCTGGCCACCGCGCCCAAATCCAACTCGACCATGGGGTTCTTTGACGCGCTGGCGGCCGTCGAAAAGGAGCGCGAGGGCGACGTGCCGGTGCACCTCAAAGACGGCTCGCGGGACAAGGAGGGCTTTGGCCACGGCAAGGGCTACCTCTACCCACACGCCTACCGGGACCACTGGGTCGCCCAGCAGTACCTGCCCAGCGGCCTGCAAGGACGGCTCTTCTACCAACCGAGCGACCAGGGCCACGAGGCCACCATCCACACCCAGGTCCACCGCCGGCGCGACGCCCAACTGGCCGCCATGCTGGAGCGCGAGGCGATGGGCGCGGGGCCGGGCGAGATTTTGACAGCGGGGCCGGGGGACGCGGAGTTTGATCGGTGGTTGCAGCGCACGGTGGGCGACGTGGGTCAGCGTCTGGCCCAGGTGCGCGGGCAGATCATGGACGCGGCCAGGCTCTTGCGCCACCACGTGGTGCTGGACTTGAAGGCAGCCACGGGGCTGCTCACCTGGGAGGCGTCGCGGCAATGTCCCGAAGGCGGCGTGTACGCCCGGTGCGCCGACCCCAGATCCGCCGCAGCGCTGCGACAGCGCGCCGACACCCTGCCCCAGCTTCGTCGCCCCACGGTCTTCAACTCGCCGATGGACAAACTGGCCACCGCGCTGGACGAGCACGCCGCGCAGGTGCGCTTTGACGCGATTGTCGGGCGCAACGCGCTGGTGGATCAGCCCGATAAGGCGCCTGTTTTGGAGGTCCTGGCCGAGCGCCTCTTGCCCGGGGGGCGGCTGGTGGTGCTCGAAACCCTGCCCAAAGCCACCCAGCGGCTCTACGGGCTGGTCCAGGAGGTCGATCCCGAGCTTTTGGAGCGCTGGCGTCAGGCCGAAGAGGCCATTTACACCAATCAGAGCGACCCGCTGCTGGGCTGGGACTTGCCGGACCTTTTGGAGGCGGCGCAGGGAACAGGCCTGGAGGTGACGCACGAGCCGCTGAGCTGGACCCACAAGCGGCGCGTGACGCGCGGTCAGTTGGACCACTGGTTTCCGCGCGCCGCTGGCACCGGGCGACCGAGTTACGCCCAGCGGTTGCTTGAGAAAACCAACCCAGAGGATGTGTCCGCCATTGAGGCCATCATGCGCAAGCAGTTGACCGACGAGATCGTGCAGTGGGGCAGCGCTGCGGTGCTCTTGACCCTGGAGAAACCCAACCCATGAGTCGCCGCATTCTCTTGCTGATGGGCCCTCCCGGGATCGGCAAAACGACCGTCATGCGCCGCGTGGCCAGACTCGGCGACAACCTGCCGCTGCGGGGCTTTTTGACCGAAGAGATGCGCCAGGACGGTCAGCGCGTGGGGTTTGAGATGCAGACCTTTGCCGGGGCGTCGGCAACCATGGCGCACGTGGACTTGCAAACGCCCTACATCGTGGGTCGATACCGCGTGGACGTGGACGCGATGGACCGGCTCATGCCCGGTGCGCTCGACCCGGGCACAGGACCGGCGGTCTACGTAATCGACGAGATCGGCAAGATGGAGTGCCTTTCATCAACCTTTGTGCCGCTGATGGAGAGCGTGCTTGCGGACAAGTGGCCGGTGGTGGCCACGGTGGCGCTCAAGGGCGACGGCTTCATCGAGCGCATCAAGCGCCGCCACGACGTGATCTTGCGCTCGGTCAACAGCCAAAACCGCAACATGATCCCGGGGCGAATCAACGCCTGGCTGCGGCGGCGGCTGGCCGACATTCAGGGTGACTCTTGATCCTGGGTGTTGGGGGCGGTGTTTTCGGCCAGGAGCGCAAACCGGGCCAGCGCCTCGTCCCAAAAACCTTCTATCCAGTGGCGGACGTCGTCAAAGCCCACCCGGTCGAGCGAAAAGATGTTCTGGGTGCCATGGGCTGTGGACGTGACCAGACCGGCCTGGCGCAGCACCTTCAAATGGCGAGAGACTGCGGGGCGGCTGATGGGCAGCGCGTCGGCGATCTCGCGCACGGGGCGAGGACGCTGGGCCAGCATGCCGAGAATCTGGCGGCGGACGGGGTTGCCCAGCGCGTCGAGGGCTTGTTCGGCGCGTGCGCTCAAGGGGTGTCTCCCGCTTCAATTTGAGCCGCAAAGGCGTCCATGACCGCCTGCCATGAGCGCCGATAAATGACGGCCTTCTCTGGCCAGGCGCCGCCGAGCGACTGAGACTCTCGGTGAACGACCTCCACCAGCGTCTCGTCGCCTTGTGGGCTGAAGGTGACGGTCACCTCGGTGGGCAGCTCGGCCGATGTTCCCAGAAACCAGGCGTAGGAGAGGCAGTCGGGCGGCTCCCAACGAAGCACGCGGCCATACTCCCACACCTCTCCAGCGGCGTTGGTGGCGTAAAAGCGCCCGCCGACGCGGGGTTCGACCGCCACGCGGGCCCCTTGCCCTGCAAAGGGGCGGTGCCTGGGGGGCCACCACTGATCCATTCGAGAGGTAAAGACCTTGAAGGCATGCGCCGCAGAGCAGCGCACGCGGATCTGACGCGTCACCGGTGGGTTCATCCTTCTCACACCCCACATCACAAGATCTGTTGATGGTTCCGCCGCATTTGGGCCTGAAGCATCAAACACGATTTAATTAAACATTCTGGCCCCATCGATGCAAAGCGCACCATGGACCAGATTGAAACACTCTCCCTTTGGCGCGCTGGCCGCGTTGGGGTCAAGACCAACCATATCAAAACAAAACACAGAGTGTTTCATATCAAAACACACCATCTCACAATGAAACACCCTATCCCCCCCACTGCTGCAAGCCATTGCCCACCCACAATGCCCTGCCATGACCACTCCAAAACCCACGGCCAAGAGGGGTTGTGGTTGCATGTAGGCAGTGTTGATGGTGATCGAAGGGGTGCCTTGTCCACCTGACGCCGCAGCAGGCGCCAACGGCCTCCACAGAAAAAGGGCCCTGGTCTGTGTCATGGCATGTTCCCTGCTCATGCACTCTGGAAGCTGGAGAACCGGAGCATTAAGGAGAAAAGCCATGAAAATCGCCACCGCGCAGAGCACCAACCCTGACACTTTGGCCGCCTTTGAGGGCGCCTACGCACAATTGCTTCAGGAACTGGGCGGGGCGCCGGACATGCTGCTGCTCTTTATGTCGGTTCCCTACGACGCCCACGCGTTGGCCCAGGCGCTGCCCCAGTTGGCCCCCGGTGTGCCGGTGCACGCGGGCACGTCTTGCCTGGGTGTGATGACCGGCTCGGGCTTTGCCAGCCAACAAGGGGTCGGCATGGGCCTGGGGGGGCTGCGCGACCCAGAAGGCAACTACGGCGTGGGCATGGTGACCATCGACAACGATCCTCGCCTCAGCAGCGCCCAGGCCATCCAGGAAGCCATCGATCAGGCTGGCCGCTGGAGCGAAGTCCCCGAGATGGTCTGGCTGACGGCCGCGCCGGGCTGCGAAGAAGCCGTGCTGGACGGCATCGCCGATGTGGTCGGCGCCAACGTCCCCATTTTTGGCGGCAGCACCGCCGACAACACCGTCGAAGGCCACTGGAAACAGTTTACCCCCGGCCGAGTCGAGGGCAACAGCGTCATCCTGAGCGTCTTCTACCCCTCCTCCCAAATCAGCTTCGCCTTTGAAAGCGGCTACGTCTCCACCGGCACAACCTGGGAGGTGACCCGCAGCGACGGCCGCGTCATCCACGAGCTCGACGGGCGCCCGGCTGCCGAGGTCTACAACGAGGCCAGCGGCGGCGCCATCGCCGAGCTGCTCCCCGGCGGCGGCAACATCCTGAGCCACACCACGCTTCAACCCCTTGGCCGCACCGTCAAAACCAGCTCGCCCAACCCCACAGTCTTGCTCTCCCACCCTGCCGAGGTCACCAGCGACGGCGCGTTGGTTCTTTTTTCAGAGATCCGCAAAGGCGAACGAGTATCCTTGATGAAGGGCTCCAATGAAGGGCTGGTCAGACGCGCCGCTGAGGTCGTCGATTTCGCCATCGCACTGCCATCATGGGACAAAGATGAGATCCACGGGGCCCTGGTCATCTACTGCGCCGGTTGCATGCTCAGCGTCGAACCCCATATGAATGCAGTGGTCGATGGCATTCAGCAGAGCATGGGGGCGAACAACCCGTTTATGGGAATCTTCACCTTTGGAGAGCAAGGGTGCTTCTCCGACGGCCCCAGTCGCCACGGCAACCTGATGATCTCGGCAGCGATCTTTGGAGGTTGAGGGCAGATGGACGACGAACAAAATCTAGCGGGGCGAGAGGCGCTGCGTGAAGCGCTTCAAAAGCTCGAAAAGGCCCGTAAAGAGGAGCGCCGCCTGCGGCTGGAGGCCCAGCTTCAGGGCGAACTGCTGGGCGTGCTCGAAATGCACCACGACGCCCCGGGGCTCTTCGCGGGCATGATCGAGGTGCTTCACAAGGCGCTCGACTTTGACCGCGCCTGCGCCCTGGACCTGCACACAGATGGGCACTTTGTCGCCGTCCAGGACACCGACGGTGCCTTCGCCAACACCCGCTGGCAACCCGGAAAGCTCTTTGAGCGCGTCCTTCAAGGCCACGTCCCGGCGTGCTTTGACGTGCGCCACGTGCCCGAGTGGGCCAGCGCCTTTGACGGCGCGCTGGCTGCGGGCATCTGCTCGGCGCTGCACTTCATGCTCAAGACCAGCAAGCGCACCGTCATCGTGGTCCTGACCCACCCCAAGAAGGGGGCCTTCACCCGCGATCACAGCCGCCTGCTCAAACGCATGACGCCTCTGGCAACCCAGGCCCTGATCAAAATCGAGGCGCGCAAGCGCGAGCACCAAAACCGACAACTCCAGGCCGAAAACGCCGAGGCGCAGCGCGCCCTGGCGCTGCTCGAACAAACCACCCGCGTGTTGGGCATCGGCAACATGATCTGGCGCGCTGGCAAACCGCTGGCCCACATCAGCGACACGCTCCAAAAACTGGCCGCGCCCTGGGGTGGCATGGACGCCTGGTGGAGCGCAGTTCAGGACACCGGCGGCCTCGCCCTGGCCCAGGCACTGGCGTTAGGACAAGCCTTTGAAGCCATCGTGGTCCGCCTGCAAACCCCCGCAGGCCACCCCCAGGTCCTGCGCCTATCCGGCACTCCCCCCCCCCGACAAACACGGCCTGCTCCTACTGGTGACCGACATCACCCAATGGTCCATGGCCGTCGAAGGCGTCAAACTCAGCGAAGCTCGCCATAACGAAACCAGCTCACGGCTGGCCTCGCTGCTCCAGAACCTCCACGCCGGAGTGATCGTCGAAGACGAAGACCGCCGCATGGTCCTTGCCAACGAGGCGCTCTGTAAGATGTTCGCCATCCCGGCGCCGCCCGAGGCGCTGGTCGGCACCGACTGCGCCAAGGCTGCCGAACAAAGCAGCGCGCTCTTTGAGGACCCCAAAGGCTTCATCGAGGACATCCACGGCATCCTGACCGCCAAAACGCTCGTCACAGGCCAGGAGCTGCAAATGCTCGATGGCCGGATTCTGGAGCGCGACTACATCCCCATCTTCACCGACGAGGTCTACAAGGGCCACCTGTGGCAATACCGGGATGTGACCGACAAGCGCCGCGCGGTGCGCGCCCTCCAACACAGCGAGGGTCTCAAGAGCGCTGTCATGGAGACCTCCATCGACGGCCTGATCACCATCGACAGCAAAGGCGACGTGGTCGAGTGGAACCCGGCCGCCGAGCAGATCTTTGGGCACACGCGCCAGGAGGCGCTGGGTCAGCCCATGGAAGACCTGATCATCCCGCACAGCATGCGCTCTTTTGTAGACACCAACCTGCCGCGCCGCTTGATGGGCGACCCCCAGCGCATCCGGCAGGTCCTGGTCAACCTCATTGGCAACGCCATCAAGTTCATCCAAAAAGGCGAGGTGCGGGTGATGGTGGACGTGGACCTGGACGAGGAGACGGGCGCAAACGTCTCGATCCGCGTTGAGGACACCGGCATCGGCATCCCTCCCGAGCGCCTGATGAGGGTCTTTGAGCGCTTCTACCAGGGAGACGCCTCCACGCGGCGCGTCTTTGGCGGCACGGGATTGGGTCTGAGCATCTCCAAGCACCTTGTGGAGATGATGGGCGGCCAGATCTCGGTCACCAGCACCCTGGGTGTGGGCAGCGCCTTCACGGTGACGATGCCGTTGGCGATGCCGATCGGCCCCTCAACCCGCACGCTTGGTCGCTCCAGCAGCGAGCTTCGCCCCGTGGCCCGCGAGTCTCTCGTGCGCCACAAGCGCCACCTCCTGCTGGTCGAGGACAACATGGCCAACCGCCTGCTGGCCAGACGCTTTCTGGAAGGCGCCGGATACACGCTGGATGAGGCCGAGGATGGGTCGATCGCGGTCGCCATGGCCAGCACAAGACGCTACGACGCCATCTTGATGGACCTCCAGATGCCCAGGATGGACGACTTTGACGCCACCGCGCAGATCCGCATCGATGAGGCTGAAATGGGCCGCAAACCAGTGCCCATCATCGCCGTCACCGCACACGCCATCGAGGGCTTCCGCGAGCGCTGCCTCGCTGCGGGCATGAACGACTACCTCACCAAGCCCATCCGCCGCGCCAGCCTGCTGGAGGCCGTCGATAAGTGGCTCTTCCCACTGCCGGCGGTGGTCATCGCCGACGATGCGGCGCCCATGCGCAAGCTCATGGAGCGCTACCTCAGCCGCGATCCCATCTGCACGCCCCACTTTGCCGTCGATGGGGGGCAGGCGATGGAAATGGTCCAGCGCCTCAAACCCAGCGTCGTGGTCTTGGACATTGAAATGCCCGTGATGACCGGCTTGGAGGTCGCCGCCAGCCTGCGCAACATGCCCGAGTTTGCCAACTTGCCGATCCTGGCGCTGACGGGACATACCGACCCCCACGCCCGGCGCCTTTGCCTGGATGTGGGCTGCGATGAAGTGCTGACCAAGCCGGTCAACGCCGAATCCATCACCACAGCGCTCAAACGCCACCTCAAGACCTCCCAGGCCAGTCCCACAGAATCGGCCCCGACATCGCCATCCCCCAAAACCTCTACGCAAGGCCCGCTGCCGCCGACGCGACCCCCCAGCCGCAAGCAAACTCTGCCGCCGATCTACATCGAGGTCGATCCCGACATCATGGACCTGGTGCCTGGATACCTCCAAAGCTGCCGCAAGACCATGACGACGGTGCACAACATGATGCACAACAAGGATCTGGAGGCGCTGCGCATCACCGGGCACAACTTCAAAGGCACCGCCAGCCCGTATGGCTTTACGGCGCTGGGAGAACTGGGCGCCAAAATGGAGAAGGCCGCCGTCTACGGCGATTTGCACGACCTGGAAGCCATCATCGCCGAGATCAACGGCTACCTGGAGCGCGTCGTCATCCGCGACTGAACTCGCCGCTCCCCCTCAACCCCATTTCCCCCCACCACCAACCCGCACAAAATCCGAGCGCATCGCTGCATTCGGAGCGTTGATGACCAGCGGCGACCGGGCGAGCTGGCGCCGCCCTGCGCCGCGCCAACGCCTTGGCATGGTTTTGTGTGCGTTTCCTGTGTGACGGCGTGGTTTTCAAGATGAAACACCCTCTCAAAACAAAACACCCAGGCTATATCACAACGAAACACAACCAAAACATGTCCTGATAGACCCCCGTTAACACGGCATCGGCATTGTTGGCACGGCCCGTGCTCTAAGGGAAAGCGTCCGGCAACGGGAGACCACAAGAGGTTGACCCCAACGCCCCGTTGAAGATGAAACCCACGGCCCCAACCAGGAGCAACGCCATGTACCCCCACGAAGACATGTGTCTCTACGCCATCTACCGCAACCAGGGCGTGGCCGGCATGGAAGCGTGCGTTGAGCAGGCGGCGGCGATGGGTCTGGAGAGGATTTGCTTTGTGGAGCCGTCCCAGGGACGCAGCCAAGGCTGGCTCGACCGCTTTGGGGCTGAGTGCAGGCGCTTGGACGATGGGCACGACATCGATGTCTACAGCGCCATCGAGGCGCGGATCATCGACGGCTCCGGCAAGCTGGACGCGCCGGCGCAGTTGCCCGACCACATCGACCTACTCTTTGCCAGGGCTTATGAGTTGCCCTTTGGTCAGGCTTGCCTCTCGATGGCCGAGGCCAAGTTTGAGATCGCCACGGGGTTTGTGTCGGCCAGCATGTTCCTGGCCGAGACGACCCGCGCCTACCTCAACGTCTTGCACAAGCACCCGGGCGTGATCCTCAACCGGCCCTTTGACCTGCTTGAGCACGTCGGCCTCAGCAGCGCTGATGTGCCTGGCGCGGTGGTCAGGCTGCTGGCGCGCACCGCCAAGAAGAACCACGCGATGCTCTGCATCCACGAAGGCCCTCGGCAACCAGCAACGAGCGTGCTGCGCAGCTTTGATGAGGCCAACGTGCCTTTGCTCTTTGGCACCGGCGCCATCGATACCGCCCAACTGGGCACGTACAAACAGATTCACCAGGTTTTGATGCGCCTGCGACGCAACGTCACAACGGCGCTCATTCCGGTCGGCCCTGGCGAGGGGCTCCCGCTGATGATCCCACCACGCGCAGACCGAGGTTCCCTCCCTGAACCCGTGTCCTCACCCGCGCAACCATCATACGCCCTGTTCTCTCAGCCCCTCGCCCAGGCCCGACCTATGATCCCGTCGTCCAACCCCGATGTGCCCAGGATGCCGCTGAGCATCTTGAGGCCACCGGTCAAACGCCAGTACCGGCAGTTGCATTGAAGAGCTGGCGCGTCAAAACGATACGAGCGCCGACATTCCCCACCGACCTTTGCCAAGGGTGGGGAGCAAAACCACATCAGTGTCCTCAAAGGCCAGGTTCTCCAGCAAGGGCAGCAGAATGGCGTAAGACAGGGTCTGGGTCGCCCCCATTGTAAGCAAGAGCGCTTCGGTGTTGAAGGGCTTGCCTTGGACGGTGGTCGCCAAAGCGATGATGCCGCCACCGATTAGGAACGCGCCATAGGCCGCCCCTTGGGGGATCATCAAAAGGGCCGGGGCCGCGCCGCTTTGAATGAAGTCATCGAGCCGCAGCGCGCTGTAGGCCGCCATGGTGGCAAACCCCAGGCCGCCCATCACCAGCACCTCGGGCTGGCGCAGGCAGTTTTTGCTGTCTTTTTGGAGCCCGCACCCAAACATCATCGGCCCGATGGCGCCCCAGGCCGCGTTGTGGAGCACAAAAGGCACGTCGGCGGGGATCTCCAACCACGGACCCATGGCAAAACCAAAGCCCACCGCCGCCCCCACCCCGGCCACCGAGACCAACGGGCCACTGGCGATGGTCAGCGGGTCATCAAAGCCGTCTCCAAGCGGGGCGCCCTGTGTCTCGGTCATGATCTTGACCGTCAGCGGCATCACCACATCAACATAAAGCGTCATCCCCCAGGTCAGGCCCGAAAACTCCTGTTCGTCCTCGCTCATCCCTGCGGGTTCGACGTTGTGGGACTGCGCCGCAGCCGAGCCGGACATCATCAGGAGCGATAAGCAGGCACAGAGCGCGATCGTGACCCTGCGCAGCGCAGAAGTCTGGTATAGATGACGGGTCAAAGATCCCTCCAACCCGTACTGAAGGAGCGTCGCCATGCAAAAACCCTCTTCGTGGCTCATTGTGGGCTTTCTGACCGGCCTGGGCCTGGGTTGCGCCACCACCGCGGTGGTCGCCCAGGATTCGGCCCCTGCGCCTGGATCCGTGGCAGCACAAGAAAACAAGGGGCCTGTGGGCAAGGTCGTTGGGCCTCAGAGCGCCGTGATGCGCTTTGCGCCCAATGGTAAGGCCACCGCCCGGCTCTACGCCACCGGTCAGCAGGCCTTTGTCGGCACTTTGACCATGGACGCCGGCGCCGCCGTGCCCCAGCACCAGGATCCCACCGAAGAATTCATCTACGTGGTGTCGGGCAGCGGAGAAATCACCATTGACGGGGTCACCACCGCCGTGGGCCCCAAGAGCGTCATCTACATGCCGGCTGGGGCCACGGTGTCCTACAAAAACGGCGACCAGCCGCTCGAAGCGGTGCAGATCTTTGCCGACCCCGGTCCAGAGACCAAATACGACAAGTGGAGCCCTGACCCCATCGTCCCATAATGCCAAACCAAGCCCTTCTTGTGCGCTTTGGTACGAACTGAAACGCCCTGGCAAAAACGCCAGTTGCAGATCCACAAATCCCGCGACAAAGGGGCCTCGTGGATCATTTGGCGCGTTGTTCAGGGCCGTGCGCCAAGCGGTTCAGGTTTGAAGCAAGAAAGTCTGGGCGCCGGCGTCGTGCAAGAGTTGACGGTACCACTGCAGGGCCTGCTGGGTCCGTCCGGGCAGGCGTTCGGTGCCCCAGATGACACTGATGGTGTGGGTGGTGCCCTCGTGGGTCTTGGTGCGCTGAGAGTCCTTGACGGGGCCGCCGCAAGGACCCTGCTCGTCATGGAAGCTCAGCAATCCGCCGATGTCGATGGTTTGACCCGAGGGGTTGAAGACGTAGCTGGTGCCTTTGGGGCAAATGGCGATGCTCCAGGGCGACTGCGCCCGGTGGGCGTCGATGACGCTGATGGGCAGGCTGCTGTGGAGGCTGACGACGTTGCAGGCGTCCACCGCCAGGTTGATGCCCTTGTCGGGGCCAAACCACCCCTTGTCGATGGCCTTGGTCAGATACTCGCAGGCGGGCTTGTTGCGGCCAGTGGGCTTAAAACCGCCGTGGCGCAGCAGGTCGCGCACGGGGCCTTTGGCGTCCACCTCGTCCATGGGTGTCTGCACGCCGTGGGCAAAGAAGGCCCGCAGCGCAGCGGGCACCTCCAGCGTCTCAAGCGGCGCCGAAAAGACGGTCAAAAAACACGCCGCGTCCAGTTCGGGGTGCTCTTCCACCTGCACGCTCTGGGGCCAACCTTCGGGGTGTTGCTGCTCTTGTGCTTCCAAAAATTCTCCTCCCTCTTTGACCAGGCCATCGCGTTGCCCGGCGCTGAGCCTGCGAATATATACCGGCACACGACTTCGGCGTCACTTGGAGCCGGTCACCTCAACGGTCAGCGGCGGCTGCCAGCGCACGCGTTCTTGCCGGTAATAGGGCATGAGGCTGGACGCCATGCCCTGGGCGCGCCCCGGCGTGTGGGCCACGGTTTGAAGCTTGAGGGTCTGCGACTGACCCGGAACAAGGCGCGTCATGTAGAGGGCCAGGACCTCTCGGTGAACCTCCACCATGTCGACCACCCCAGACTTTTGCAGCGCCTCCAACTGCCACAGCGGGATCTCAAGGTTGGACGGGATGCCCACCCGAACCAGCGGCATGTAGAGGGATGTCTTGCCCTGGTTGGCAAAGGTCACCGTCAACTCAACGGGCTGCCCCACCTCGACGCGCGTGGCCGAGAGCGAGGTCGTCAAAGTCACCTGCGCCTGGGGATGGTCAGGCGGCCGCTTGGAGAGGCTTGAGACGTTCAAACGCCAGTGCAAGACCCCCTCCTCCCCCTCAAAAGTCACCTTGACGGGGTTGGTGGCGGCCTTGAAGAGCCCACCGAGCGGCACCAGCGTGCGGCCGCCGCCGTGGTCTTTGAGCGTCACACGTTGGGTCACGTCTCCCACGCTGACCATCACGTCACCCGGCTTTTTAGAGCGATGGTAGGCGGCGTAGCGCACCAGAGCGGTCAAGGCTGTCGCCGTGGCCCTCGTAGAACCCCAGCCGCTGCCCACCCGATGCCTGGCCAGCCACTGCGCGCCCTTCTCCACTCGCCCCTGCGCTCGCCTGGCCCGCATCAAGGCCTGAATCGAGAGCGCCGTGGCCTGCACATCAAGGCTGCGCCCGATGCTGTGCATCGCCCCCATCGCGCTGCCCGTAAAACCGCCGTCGTCCTGCTGAAGGGTCTCCAGGCGATCGAGCGCGGCGTCGGCCTGGGCGCTGTGTCTGGCGCTGGCCTGGAGGCTCAGAGCCGAGAGCGCCAACAGGTAGGGGTCCTGGGTCTTGGCGGCAAGCTCGGCGGCGCGCTCAAGCTCGGCGCCCAGCGTGTGGCAAAAGCCCGACTCGCACAGCGCGTAGGTGATGTAGGCGTTGACGGCCACCTGACGGCGCTCGTCATGCACGTCGGTCGCAAAGCCCCCCCGGCCATCGCGCCGCGTCAGCAACCACGACGCCAGTGCTCGCCGTTGGCGGCGCGGCACGGGGTAGACCTTGTGGGTCTGGGTCCACTGCAAGAGGCCAAAGGCCGTCATCAAAGCGTCGCCCTTGCCGTGTCCAAACCACGTCAGGCCGCCGTCGGCGACCATAAAACGCTGGAGGGCCTCGTAGCCTGCCTTCACCAGCTTGCGGGCGCGGGCCACCGCGCGAGGATCGGCGTCGGGCTGTGTGGACAGGTGCTCCAGAACCAACAGGTTGGGGTAATGCTTGGAGCTGGTTTGCTCAAAACACCCTGAAGGGAAGGTCAACATGCCCTCCAAACCGTCCAAAATCAGGCTCAGTGTGCTGGGCAACAAAACCAGGTGGGCGTCCACGCTGCCAGCCTGAGCATGTTCAAGCACCACATCCAGCCCTGCCTCTTCCCCGGCCCCCAACGTGCCGCTGTGGGTCTGGTGGGCGCGCATTCCCGCCGGGTGCACCTCCACCGTGCGCTCCAACCCGTCAAAGAGCCCGTCGCTCTGTGCCCGCACCGACACCGCGCCCTGCCCCGACAACTTGACCGCCTCCATCGGCACCCAGACGGTCTGGCGCGTTCGGGGCGCCAGCGTCAGCGCCCAAGCCCGCTGGCCGACCTCAACAGCCCCGGAAGCATTCACTTCCAGCTTGGTGGGGCGAGCTTTGGCGGTGTTGTTGGTCAAAACGACGGGCAATTGGAGCGCGTCGGCGGAGCTGATGTGGGCGGGCACCTGGAGGTCGACTTCAACGGGGAGGCGCGCGCGGACTTTGAGGGTCTGGCGCCCGACGCTGGCCGCGCCCAGGCCTTCAGTGGTGAGGCGAACGGTGGTGGGGGCGTCCGAGAGGAAAAACGAGACCGTGGCGCGGCCTGCGGCGTTGGTCTGGATGCCCGAGGCCCAATGGAGCGTGCGCCGGAAGTCGTCGCGGATTTGGCCGGGGCGCAGCGGCCTGGACCGGGGCGCAGGGAACTTGCGCACGGCGGTGATGACAGGGCCGGGGCTGAAACCGGCGTCAAAGCCCTCAATCTTGAAATCAACGCGCCGGTTGACGGCCCGCGAGTCATCGCTGTCGTTGGGGACCAAGGGGCGAGTTTCGCCGTAACCTTTGGCGATGAGTCTGTTGGGGTCGACGCCCAACTCGATGAGCTTGTTGCGCACGGCTTCGGCGCGGCGTTGGGAGAGGATGAGGTTGACGCGGGCGTTGCCAGCATCGTCGGTGTGTCCTTCGACGACGACGCGGCGCAGCTCGGGGTAGACTTGCATGACGCGGGCGATGTCGCGCAGCAGGGGCACGCTCTTGGGCAGGATCTGGGCGGCGCCGGGTCGGAAGTAGATTTTTTCCAGGATCTGGATCTGCGAGCGGTGGACAATGACCCGATGCTGGCTCACCGCTGGAGGTGGCGCCGAAGCGCCAGCCCGAGCAGGCGCCAGATGCGGCGCCCCCGAAGCCTGCGGCACAGGCACCACGGGTACAACGGGCGCGGGTCCACTGTGGACGAGGACACGGCCGCTGTCGGGACAACCGTCCTCGTCGGAGAAGCCGTTGAGGACCTCGGGCTCGTTGGGGCACTTGTCCTCCACGTCCAGGATGCCGTCGTGGTCGTTGTCCACATCCGGACAGCCGTCGTCGTCCAGAAAGCCGTCGAGGTCTTCGGGCTCTTCGGGACAGCGGTCGTCGGGCACGTTGATGCCGTCCAGGTCTACGTCCACCGGTTCGGTGGCGCAGCCGTAGAAGCGCGCTGGCCCTGGCTCATCGCGGCACCTGTCCAGGCTGTCGACCAACCCGTCGTTGTCCTGGTCGCCCTCTTCAGGACAGCCATCATGGTCTTGGACGCCGTCCAGGTCTTCGCTCTGGTCTGGGCAGCGGTCAAAAGGATCGGCCACGCCGTCGCGGTCACCGTCGCCCGTCAACGACACGGCCCAATCAAAGCGCCGCCACCCGCGCACGCCCATCAGCAGGTCCATGTGCTGGGCGCGCTGGGGGTTTTGGGGGTCAAAGTAGGCATTGGGTTCGTCAACGGGCCCGGGAAGCTCGGGCAGCAGGTGGAGGGCGCTTAAAATGTGGGCGCTCTTGTCGTCGGCCAGGTTCAAGATGGCCTCGTCCACCGCCGCCAGCGCCACCGTGGCGGGCACCGGCTTGCCCTGGGCGTCTCGGGTGCGGATCTTCACCGTGACCTTGTCCCGCAGGCTGTAGGGGGTCTTTGCGTCGCGGTCGGCCTTCAACTCAATCTGCAAACCCTTGCCCCGGTTGCGGTAGACCAGACGCTCAGCCAGCGGAAACCCGTCTTCACCCAGCGCCGTCACCCGCACCACACCCTGGGCGTGGACCATCGCAGGCTCCGAGGCGCGCAAGACCACCTGCGCCGCGCGCCCCGGCACCACCTCCACCGTGGCCCCATCCAAAACGCGCTCGCGCATCACCCCCACCACCGACACCCGGCGGCGCTGCGTGCACCGCACCTCCACACGCAACCCGTCGTCGGCCGCCATCACGCAGCCCTCGGCCAGCGGGCTCGGCAGCGCCGTGCGAACCTTGCCCTCGACCGGCTCGGTGACCTCGGCCCAGTACCTGCGGTGCGCCTGCGGCGTCAACTCAAAGCGCCCCATGCCGTCATGGACGCTCTCAAAATGCGCCACCACGCGCCCCAGATCATCCACCACCCGGCCCGACACGCTGGCGGCCTCCCCACTAGCCCGCAAAGCCTGAAAGTAAATCCGCCCAGGCAGCCCCACCACAAGCTCGCCGCCCTCCGGCAAAATCTCCAACAACACCTGCGAGGCCACCAACGGGATCGGCCTGGAGATCGCCTCCGTCAAACCGCCGTCCTCCACAGACACGGTCAACGCCCCCTGCTCCCCTTCCAAGACCTCCGGCAAGACAAAACGCACCACGGCGCGCCCCTGCCCGTCGGTCTTCACCACGTCCACCGGCACCTCTTGGCCGCCCACCGTGGCCACCACCGACAGCGGCTTGCCCGCCACGGCGCCGCCGCCAACGCGCGCAAAGCTCAGCGCCGCCGTCACCTCCTGGCCCGCGCCATAAGCGTCCCTGGTAAACTGAAGCTCTTTAAGCAGCTTGCCCGGCCTGGAGGTGCTGATCACCACCGGACGGCTGGCCACGTCTGCCCCACAAGAAAGCCTGACCTCGTAGCGCCCCCCCGGCAAAGCGGCGGGCAAGACCAACTGCCCTCTGGGCATCGATCCTCCCGACGGCTCAAA
>CAKZKQ010000358.1 GCA_937123825.1 uncultured Pseudomonadota bacterium | reverse complement strand
TATATTCATTGACAACATACTACGTAGTATGTTTTTCACGTCGCGGCCAGACCTTTCTTGCACCGGAGACCCGATATGCCTGCCCCCGAATCCAGTTTCACCTTTGCGACAGCGCCGGTCCTGCATTTCGGCGTCGGGTCTCTTCACACCCTGGGCGACCGCGGCGCGTCAAGGCTTGGCGCGCGATGCCTGATCGTGACCGATGCGGGGATTGTGAAAACCGGCATGGTGGATACGGCGCTGCAAAGCCTTGCCGCCGCCGGCATCACGGCCGAAATCTTCAGCGCGGTCGAGGCCGATCCGTCCGAGGCGACCGTTCTGGACGCCACTGAAATGGCGCGGGCCGCTGATGTGGACAGCGTCATCGGTCTTGGTGGCGGGTCGTCTCTCGATGTCGCGAAGCTCGTTGCGTATCTTGCGGGGACGCAGGACTGCCTTGCGCAGATCTATGGCGTGGGTCTGGCCACCGGCCAGCGCCTGCCCCTGGTGCTGATCCCGACCACGGCGGGCACCGGGTCCGAGGTGACCCCGATTGCCATCGTCACAACGGCAAGCAGCGAAAAAATGGGCGTGGTGTCCCCTGCCCTGTTGCCGGATATGGCAATTCTCGACCCGGCGCTGACGCTTGGCCTTCCCGCGCCCATCACGGCCGCGACCGGCATCGACGCCATGGTTCACGCCATCGAGGCCTTCGCATCGACCAATGCCAACAACAATCCGCTGTCCCGGTCACTAGCGTTGGACGCGCTGCGCCGCCTTGGATCGTCCCTGCTGAGGGGGGTGCGGCACGGCGGCGACATCGCAGCCCGCGGTCAACTATTGCTGGGGTCGCTTCTGGCCGGGCAGGCCTTTGCCAATTCCCCGGTGGCGGCGGTACATGCACTGGCCTATCCGATTGGCGGGCATTTCAAGGTGCCGCATGGATTGTCGAACGCGCTGGTCCTGCCGCATGTACTGCGCTTCAACATAGACACCACGCCCGAACCTTACGCTGCCATGGCGCCCGCCGCTTTTCCGGAACTAGCCGATCTGCCGACCCCAAAGCGCGCCGCCAAGCCATCCTGGACGCGCTCACCTCGGGCAACAGCTACTGCGCGCTGGATTTGCTGGGCGAGGCCAGAGGCTTCACCATGCACGTCGCCGACGGACAGCAGCGGCACAGCATGGGCGCGCGCGTGCCCTTGAATGAGACCATGGAGTTGAACATCAGCACACCGCTGCCCAAGAACGTCAGCGTGCGCATCTCGGTCTTTAAAAATGGGGACCTGCTGACCCTCAAAGCAGACCGCACCTTGAAGATGCCGCTCGAAGACCCCGGGGTCTACCGCGCCGAGGTCGACCTGAGGGTCGACAAGCCCGGTGGCCAAAGCCAGTGGATGCCCTGGATTTACAGCAACCCCATCCACCTCACCAAGGCCGCCCCATGAACGCCCAGCCCTGGTGGACCCAGTTGCCCCCCTGGTGCCACCAGACCATGGCCACGGCCCTTAAACTCCTGTGGCGCACCTGGGACATCCACCAGCACGGCGCCTTTCCCCTCGATGACGCAGACCCCCGACGCATCTACACCCTCTGGCATGGCCGCATGCTGGCCCTGAGCCCTCTGCTGCCCATCATCAGCGCCCAACAACCCCTGGTCGCCCTGATCATGGACCACCCTCAGGGCCGTTTGCTCTCGCACATCCTCGAAGACTTTGGCGTCAAGGTGGTCTGGGGCTCAACGTGGCGCCGGGGCCCGCGTGCGCTGGTCGAGTTGGCGCGGGCCATCAACAACGGCGCCAGCACGCTCATTGCCGTCGATGGCCCCGAAGGCCCCGCCTTCTGCGCCCGCTCGGGCGCCGTGGGGCTGGCCGCCATGACCCAGGTCCCCATCTGTCCACTGGGCGCAGAGCACCACGACGGCTGGATCATGGCCCAAAGCTGGGATCAACACCTCATCCCCAAACCCTGCTCCAGCCTCCACCTCCACATCGGCGCCAGCCTCCCCCCACCCGCTCGCCGTGACCACACTGCCCACCGCCAGACCCTCCGCGCGCTCCAACGCCGCCTGGCCACCCTCAACCACACCAACCCCATCACCATATAGCTTGACCACCCCCGCGAACGACGCCTCCACAAGCCCAGGTGTCATGCCACAGGGCCAATCGACCCCTTGGGATGTCAATTCGTGTTGTCACCACTGACATCCAAACCGCCCCTTATCATTTTCGACCCCCTATTCATCGGCATCGAACCTGCGCAACAAGCGATGACAAGCCAAAATGACGCCCAAGCGGTGCCCACATCCCCCAACGCGCCCCTGCAATCGCCCCAAAAGCCACACCATCGACCCGAAGCATCTTTTAAAATGGTGGTCCACGCCGATGCTGACGGCCTCAATGGCCTTTAAGAAGCGCCCCGTTGTGCCGATAGACACCCGCAAGCTTGTCTTGCTCGCCCACAACGCACTGGACAAAAGCCGCACCAGCGCCCCCGGCACCGCGCCGAGGTATGCAGGAAAGTTCGCACCCGCTCTTTAGAGATGGAGCCCGTCACGGCGGGGATCTAAAAAGGCAGCCTTGCCCAACGCAGGCACACCGAAAAACCTTTGTGCGGGATCCTATGACACGATTGTCGCGGTTTAAGCGGGCAAAACGCAAAGACTTGAGGCATCCGACAAGGAAAACGCCGTTTTGAACTGGATCAACAGTCGCAATCAAACCATGGCCTGGAAGTTCAACGCCGCAATGGCGGGCTCGACAGGCTTAAAACCGATCAAAGTGTGTCATCAAGGACCCACATGGCACAGCGGTTGCTTAGGGAGAGCACCGGGCTGGGAGCCGTGACCGTTCGGAGACCGGACATGAAACGTACCACAAACGGCATTCATTGTCGAACCAGGGTCTTTAAGTGTCTGTAAACACAGCACAATCCGGCGATCGGCGACAAAAAAAGGCACCAGCTGGGGTCAAAGCCAGTGAACCTAGCACGCACAAGGCAGCAGCATCGACAATCGATGCGGCAGGAGGTCAACCCATGATGGATGAAGCAGTCGCTCCTGACGAACTCGCAATGGCCAGCCAGAAGCCGCAACGTCGCCGTCGCAAAAGTACAAAGAAGGCCCGCACCGAGCCCAAGGCCCCGCGCCCCTCGACCGGTGACGAGGATCTTGACCCGGTCAAGATGTACTTGAAGAAGATCGGCACCGTGGCGCTGCTCAACCGCGACGGAGAGGTTGAGATCGCCAAGCGGATCGAAGAAGGCCGCGAGCGCTCCTTCAGAGCGTTGTGCCTGCACGCCCCTGGGCTCCAGGCCGTCCTGAACCTCGAAGAAGCTGCCAAGAGCGGCTCCATCCGCGCCAAAGACCACTTCAACGGTCAAATCGAACTCAAAGACGGCAAGCTCTCCAAGCGCTTTCTGAAGAAGTTCGACAAAATCCGCCGCGCGGGCCAAGATCTCGAGTCGCTTCGCGCCTCATTGGATGAAGGCGGCGACGCCAAGCTCCTTGAAGAACTCCAGAAAGCCGAAGAGAACCTCATCGAGCAGGTCCGCAGCCTGGACATGAACCAGGACTTCCTCGACAGCCTCTACGCCGAGCTGCGCCAGCGTCTGACCACCATCGAAGAGTGCGAGAACAACGTGCGCCGCTACGGACGGCGCGTTGGTCTGGAGTTGGAGCAGCTTTGCGCCGCCCTCAACTCCCACCGCAGCGGCAAACACGACTGCTCTCTGCTTCGCGACCTCAACCAGCGCGCCCAGCGCCGCTACGGCGACCAGGGCATCAACCGCTTCATGGCCGAAGTCCAGCAGGTCCACCTCAGCAGCGAGCAAATCATCGAGAACATCGAAGCTCGCCTGGGCACCGACCGCGAATCCCTGCGCGTCATGTGTCAGAAGCTGCGCGGCAGCGAAAAGTTCACCCAACGCGCCAAAGCCCAGATGATCCAGGCCAACCTTCGCCTGGTCGTCTCCATCGCCAAGCGCTACGTCAACCGCGGCCTCCACTTCCTGGACCTCATCCAGGAGGGCAACATCGGCTTGATGCGCGCCGTCGATAAGTTCGAGTACCAGCGCGGCCACAAGTTCTCCACCTACGCCACCTGGTGGATTCGCCAAGCCATCACCCGCGCCATCGCCGACCAGGCCCGCACCATCCGCATCCCCGTCCACCTCATCGAGACCATCAACCGCATCGTCCGCACCAGCCGCTACATGGAGCAGGAGATCGGCCGCGAGCCCACCCCTGAAGAGCTGGCCGAACGCCTGGAGATCGAGCCCGAACAGGTCCGCCGCGCGCTGAAAATCGCCCGCGCCCCCGTCAGCCTCGAAACCCCCATCGGCGACGACGACAGCGAGCTGTCCGATTTCATCGAAGACGTCTCCAGCCCCTCGCCGTCCGAGAAGGCCATCAAGACCAACCTCCAGGAGACCACCGACCACCTGCTGGCCACCCTGCCCGACCGCGAAGAGCGCATCCTGCGCATGCGCTTTGGCATCGGCGAGCGCTCGGACCACACCCTTGAGGAGGTCGGCAAGGACTTCAACCTGACACGCGAGCGCATCCGTCAGCTTGAGACCAAGGCGCTG
>CAKZKQ010000357.1 GCA_937123825.1 uncultured Pseudomonadota bacterium | reverse complement strand
GCATCCATCATTGCTCGCCCCAAACCTGTGGCTTCTTGCCTAAGAGCTTCGGTCCCTGCCATCCGTTATTGCTCGCCTCAAAGCAAGCCTTTCGTCTGCAGCTTGGTATGAGGGTTCGTCCGGCGATTGCAACAAAGTGTCCCAGCGCTCACGCGTGTGCTGGGACTACCCCGATGGGGCACTTTAAGTTACGCTTTAGACCGTTGATGCGCGGTGTGTGGATGCCAACGCGCCGCACTTCGACACCCCTTGGTCCTGATGTGAGGACCGATGACAGGGACCAAAGCAGAACCCGAATCAGGGGTTGGCCCCAAGAGGTTGAACAGGGTATGGCGAGCTACCGAATCCTCCTGATTGACGACGACACCAGGCTTCACGACCTGTTGACCAGTTATCTGGAGAGTCACGACATGGCGCTGACGTGCGCCTCGGATGGTTATCAAGGCCTGGCGGCGTTCTCCCGCGAGGCCTTTGATGCCGTTCTTGTGGACATCATGATGCCCGGCATTGACGGTCTGGAGGTGCTGCGGCGTTTGCGCAGCCGGGGCGCCACGCCGGTCATCATGCTCACCGCCAGGGGCGACGACACCGACCGCATCATCGGCCTGGAGATGGGCGCCGACGACTATGTCCCCAAGCCCTTCAACCCCCGCGAGTTGCTGGCCCGGCTGCGCGCCGTGCTGCGCCGCGCCCGCTCGACCATGACCGTCGAGCGCCTGCAGATCCAGAACGTCTTGATCGACATGGGGACCCGCGAGGTCACCCGTGACGGCGAGTCTGTGGTGTTGACGGCGGCCGAGTTTGATATTTTGGTGGCGCTGGCGCGGCGTGCGGGGCGCGTGGTGACCCGAGAGGCGCTCCTTGAGGCCGCCGGGCGCGGCGACGTCTTTGTGGGCGACCGTACGGTGGACGTGCACATCTCTCATCTGCGCCAGAAGTTGGGCGATCCGCCCCGTTCCCCGCGTCTGATCAAGACGGTCCGGGGTGTGGGCTACGTGATGGCCAAGGAGCAGCGATGAACGCCTTGCTGGCTTTTTGGAGGGCCACGCTGACGCGGCGCATCTTTGGGTGGTTTGGCGCCGCCATTTTGACCACCATCGCCGTCATGGGCGTGGTGATGGCCATTGTCTACGCCACCGGTCAGACTTACTGGCAGCAGGAGTCTTCCCGGATCGAGACGCTCATCGGGCACGACTTCGCCGCAGTGTGGAACGACCACGAGGCCCGGGTCATCAAGGCCGAGATGGTCAGCCGGGATCTGCACATCCAGGTCGAACTGGACGACGCGTCCGGCAGGACCTTTTTTTCGCGTGGCCCCGAGTGCTTCCGCCGCCCCCACACCATCCCGGTCAAGACGCTCGACGGCGAAAAGATGGGGACAGTGCGGGTGTGCTCCAACCGCGCGGTCAAGGGCGGCCCGCTCCACCTTGTCTTGATGGTCTCGCTGCTCTTTGGTGTCTTGTGGATCGCCTCGTTCCTGGTGGCCCGCTCTCTGGCCTTCCCGCTGCGGGAGTTGGCCGAGGTGGCCGGCAA
>CAKZKQ010000356.1 GCA_937123825.1 uncultured Pseudomonadota bacterium | reverse complement strand
CGAGGTGGCGGCGGTGCAGGAGCTTAAAGAGGTTCTTGCCGATCTGGATCTGGTCGCCGTCCTGGAGTGTGGCGGTGGTGTGGATCTGTTGGTCGTTGACGTAGGTGCCGTTGGTGCTGCCCAGGTCGCGGACCTTAAATTGGTCAGCACCGCACAGGAACTCGGCGTGGCGTCTGGAGATGGAGTCGTGGGCGATGTGGATGTCGGCGTTGTGGGAGCGTCCGACCACGGCGTTGCCAGAGCGAGGCAGCGCATAACGGCGCCCAAGGTGCATCCCTGCAATGACCACCAGCCATGCTTCATACCCCGCGTTGGGGGTCATGGCGGGTGTATTGGGGGAGGTGTATGACTGACGATCCTCCCAGGATGGCCACTTCAGAAACTCGTCCTGGTCGCTCACTGGCGGTGGTGCTCCGCGTGCGGGTTGGTGGATGGGGCGCGCTGACGCCCTGGGTTGACATCGCACATGGTATATAACTTCTCACTTAAAGTGAAACGATTGCTGATGTCTTCGGCGGCTTGCTTGCGGGACGATGTGGCTTTGTGTCAGTGTCTTGCGCACCTATGGAATGCAAGAGGTTGGGCAAGATGTCGCGGCGTTTTGACGCGCGCTTTGTGGGCGGCCTCTCAACTTTACGTGCTCAATGAGGAAGTTTGTGATGAAGCGCTGGATTCAAAAATCTCTGAGGATGTCCTTGCTGGTGTCTTGTGTGGCGTTGATGGCGGTGGGTTGCGCCGCAGAGTTGGAAGGCAACCTGCCTGGCGGCCCCATCATCGAGCCCAACAACGACCCCTCGCCCATCACGCCCGAAAACAACGACCCCAACAACACAGGCAACAACGACCCCTTCAACAACTTCAACAACGACCCGGAGCCCAACAACGACGTCAACAATGATTTCAACAACGACGTCAACAACGACTTTAACAATGACGCCAACAACGATTTCAACAACGACTTCGGTGGTGAGTTCTCTGGCGACTACATCATGGTGGTGTCTTTGATGGGCGGCCCGCCAATTTTGGCGGCGGCGGTCTTCATGGAGTTTGATTCGGGCTTTGTGTTCGCTGGCATGGAGCTGCTGGATGTGCAGGGCTTTGAGCCGACCAATTTCTTCATCGAGGGCGAAGGGGAAGGGGATCCCGACAACTTCTTTGTCTTCTTTGGGGACATTGAGGTGCCCGCCGATGCGAGCCCCTTTGGTCAGCCGCTCATCATCGAAGAGCTCTCGATGAGCGGTGACCGGTCCGATGGCCCTTTCCTGTGCGGGACGATGGGGGGTTTTGTGGTGGAGCCGGAGTTGCCGCTGGAGGGCAGCACGTCGTTTGTGATGATGAGGGCCGAAGAGGCCGACTTTGACCTGCTCCAAAACGGTCAGTGCCCCTTCTGAAAGGGTTTGGGAGGTCTGGAGGCCGTCGGCGCTGCTTTTGGGCAAGTTTGAGAGGTGGTGTTAGCAGCCAAAGAGGCGCTTGAAGTTGTCGCGGATGGCAACAGCGACCGCCGCCGGGTCTTCCCCGCGGGCCTTGGCGATGGCGGCGACCCCTCGGGGGATATAGGCGGGCTCGTTGCGCTGGCCCTGGTCTGGGCCCATGTAGGGCGCGTCGGTTTCGGTCAAAATGCACTCAAGGGGCAGCTTTCGGGCCAGCGACTGGAAGGCCTGCGAGCGCTCGACCACCGGCGGGATCGAAAAACTGTAGCCTTGCTGGGCGATCTTGACGGCCAGCTTGGATTTGCCGCCCCAGCAGTGAAAGTCCGCCTTCTTGACCCCCATCTCCACGATGATCTCAAAGGTCCGCCGCTCGGCCTTGCGGGTGTGGAGGATGACGGGCAGGTCATGCTTGATGGCCACCTCACACAGCCGCCTTAGCACCCGCTCCTGCTCCCCCAACGCCGCCCCATCCTTGATCCAATACCCATCCAATCCGCACTCGCCCACAGCGATGATCTGGTCGGCGACGCTCTCGATGAAATCGACCTCGGCGTCGACGTCAAAGCGCGCCGGCGAATCGAAGGGATGGGGCCAGGTCTGCGGGTCAATGAAGTTGCAGCACGCATCGACGGGGTAGATGCCCAGCGCAGGCTGGAGGTTGGGGTGTTTGGCGCACAACTCCAGCGTGCGCCGGTTGGAGACCGGCTCCAAACCGTTGACGATCACCATCTCCACGCCCGCGGCGGCGGCCCTTTGGGCGGCGGCGTCCTCTTCGCCTTCAAATTTTGGATGGATCAGGTGGGTGTGCACATCCACAAAGCCGCCAGGGCTGGTCTGGGCCTGCTGCTCGGTCACGGGGTCTCCTGCGGGTCGATGGGTTGTTGGGCGGCCTGGGGGAGCTGGTGTGGGGTCAGGCTGCGCTCGGCGACCATATCGATGGTATCGCCGTCCAGGGTCAAGATGCCCGAGCTGGGGTTTTGAAAGTCCAGCGGAGCCATCAACGCCAACCAGCGGTCGCGCGTGCGTGCAAACGCGGCCTTGTGCGCCCGTGTCAGAGGCTGGCGCAGGATGAAGGGCGCCAACTGCGGGTGGTGGGCGATGAGGTCGGCCTTGGTGTAGATCTCCACGCCCTCAAGGAGCGACACCGCCTGACCCAGGTAGAAGGCCAGCGACTTCCAGATCTCGGTGGTCTTGCTGTACTTGTTGCCAAAGTCGTCGATCGACTCAAAATCGATCTGTGCCATCATGGCTGGTTTGTGATGAAAGGGGTGGATGCCCTTAAGGTGGGGCTTGATGATGCTCCGATGCTTGGTGCGGGTGCAGTAGGTAAGCATGCAGCGCAGCGCCCGGTACATGGCCAGCGCCATATTGCGCCGCACCGGCCCTTTGATGGGGTTGGGGTGGAGCTGCCGGGGCAAGTGGTTGTCGTAGGTCTGGAGCAGGGCGTTGTTGAGACCATCGGCGGTCCCGTTGGAGGTCACGGTCTGGGTAATGTAACCCCCTTCAATGACCACCAGGTTGATGTTCCAGCCCTCGGGGCTGACCTGCCGCAGCGCCATGACGCGGTCGTAGGCGGTCTTGCGGTCCCCGATGGTCTGGACCTGCACCAGGACATCGGTGTCGATGGAGTCGGCCGAGCCAAAGATGAAGTAGGGCTCGTCAAAGGGTTTGACCGGCGCATCGCTCATGGTCTCACTCCGGAGTGCACGCGTCGCCACCACAGACGTCGATGATCTCGCCGCCGCTCTCCCAAAAGTGGACCATCTGATCCTGGTGGTTGCGCAGGTTGCGGGGTTTGCCGTGGGGATCGCCCACGTCGTCGCTGGGGGGAAGGTTGCCGACCGGGGGCCAGGGGTTGCCAAAGGTGTAGTTGACCACGCCCGAGCCGGTGTGTGGGTAGGCGGTGGGCTCAATCCCGGGGACCTCTTTGCCGTAATCGGTCATCAGCGCGACATCAAGCCCCGAGCGGGCGGTGATCTCGTTGGTCACCAGCGCCACCTGATAGTCGCCGGTGGCCGAGGCCAGCAAAACGGCCCCAGGCGGCGTGTCGGCGAAGGGTTCGGCCGAGATGTGGCGGTAGTAGCTGACCGGATCGGCGCGCTCCCAAAGGGTGCCCACCGCGCCCAGCACCAACAAGCGGTCGATGCTGTTGGGGTAGAAGACCTCCAGCGGGATCAAGAAGGGCTCAAAGTCGACCGAGCGGTGCAGCAGCGTGCTGTAGTTCTGACCGGGCACGCCCAGGTGCCCCAAAGTGATGTCGGGGCTCAGGGCGATGAAGCTGGCCCCAAAAATACCGCCCTGAGAGATGCCCGAGTAGTAGACGCGTTCGGTGTCGATGGTGACGCCGCGCTCCTGGAACTCGGGCAGCGAGGCCATGTGGTCGCGTGCGGCGCGCACCAGCGCGACGTGGTTGAAGAGCCCCTGCACCAGCCGCTCAGAGAGCGCGGGGAAGAGGCCCATGTCGGTGATCAGGCGCAAAATGGCCGGGACGTCCTCGGTGGACATGCCCCACATGTCGGTGGCCACAAAGATCAGGTTGTGGCGCTGGCCCACGGCGCGGTTGAAGCCGCCGCGAACCTGGTCCATCGAGCCGTTGAGGCCGTGGCCATAAAGGACCACCCCGGCAGGCTCGCCGTCGATGGCCGAGCGAGGGATCCGCGCGATGAAGGGGGCCATGACCCAGTCGTTTTGGACGATGTTGCCCTGGTCATCGGTGTTGAAGCGCCAGCCCATCAAGTCGCTCACCGGGACCTCGCGCATGAAGTGGGGCACCCGGTAGCGGCCCACGACTTCAAAGGCGATCTCGGCGTTCTGCTCTTCAGAGAACTCGTTCAACTCATCAATGACGACCTCGTACCCTTCGGCGTCCAGTGCCTCCAGGCCGTCCTCGCGCATGGTCAGCGCCGGGCCGTGCAGGGCCTGGCTGCTGGCGGTCACAAAGTCCCAGGCCAGCGTCAGGTCATCTCTGGGGACGCCGTTGTCTTCGAGGGTCGTGAAGATGTTCTCAAAGTGCTCCTCGCGCGGCGCCAGGGCGTTGTAGGTCGCCGCATTGCCATCGCGCAGCGCCGCAAAGGCGTCGCTGGGGGCGATGGGCTGGCCGCTGGTGTCGTTCAAGCCGCGCATGGCCACGATGTAGCGGGTGGACTCCTTGAGGATCACCGCTGGCCGGATGATGAAGCCGCGCATGGCCTCGTCAGATTCCTGCAGGTCGACCTCGGCCCAGTGTGGGACGCGCTGTGTGCCGTCCTGGGTGACTTCGAGCAAGACCGTCTTGGACGCGGGGTCGAGCGAGGAGACGATGTCCTCTTCGGCGGTCAACTCCGAGACGTCCACGTTGGGGAAATAGGCCACAATGGCGCTGCCGACCCCATAGCCGTCGTAGCCCGCAAAGCCGTCCGGGTCCATGTGGACGCCCGAGGTGTTGGCCGGCAAGGAGTTGCCCTCAAATTCAAGGCGAAATCCGGTGGCGCGCTCGGGGTCGGCCTTGAGATAGACGTTGGAGGGCCA
>CAKZKQ010000355.1 GCA_937123825.1 uncultured Pseudomonadota bacterium | reverse complement strand
CCACCAAAAAACGAACCACTTTCGCCTACATGCCCCACTCCGACCGGCGAAGCCAAGAACCCACCCATCACAAATGCTATCAGGAAGCGAGCGCAGCGAGCGACCGCACCAAAAGGAAGCAAGCGCAGCGCAGCGACCGAACCGCAAGGAAGCCAAGCGCAGCGCCGGCGACCGAACCAAAAGGGCAGCCAAGCGAAGCGCGGCAACCGAACCGCTCTCAGCCCAGCTGAGAGCTCAGTCGTTTTCGACGGGTTCGAGGTCGGCGTGGTGGGGGATTTCGAGGACGCCGGCTTCCCATTTGAGGGTGGCGAGGTTGTCTTGGTAGCCGGGTTTGCGCAGGATGACTTCAAAGAAGGTGCCGTCCTGGCGAGGGAGGTCCTCGACGTTGCAGGGGGTGACGCACTTGGTGCTGCCATCGACGATGACGTCGGCCTGGGGTGGGTTGGAGGAGACGATGAGTTTGCCGGGGCTGGGTTTGAGGACGAAGTGGACGGACTCCAGGGAGCCGGTCTGAACGGTGATGTTGTTGCGGATTTCGTCCTGGTGGTTTTCCAGCGTGACGCGGATGCGGTGGATGGAGCCGATCGGGACTTTGTCGATGACGTAGGGGGTTTTGGCGCCCAGGTCGATGCCGTCGTATTCGATGGTGGCGCCGGTGGGTGAGGAGGTGACCTCGATGGCGCCAAACTCGGGCACAGCGGGTTTGTTGAAGAATTCGGCGTAGAGGGCGTAGGCGCCCAGTCCGCAGCCGATGAAGGCGATGCCGCCGACGACGAGCAGGACGCGCAGGACTTTGCTGAAGGTGCTGCTTTGGCCTGCGATGCGGACGTTGTTGTTGCCTTTGGATTTGTCGACGCGGTTGGGCTTTTTGACGTCGGCTTTGCCGGAGCGCTGACGCGCCTTGGCTTTGGCCTTTTTGATGGGATCGTCGGAGCCCGCTTTGGCGGCGGGTTTGGGTCCGCCGCCGCCAGCGCCTTTCTTTTTGATTTTTCCGGCAAGGCCGCCACCTGCGGCTTTGGCTTTGGCGGCGGCGATCTTTTCTTCGCGGCTCATGGGTTTGGCGTCGCCGCCCCCTGCGCCTTTCTTTTTGATCTTGGCCGCCAGACCCCCTCCGCCGGCGGCCTTGGCCTTGGCAGCGGCGATCTTTTCTTCGCGGGTCATGGGTTTGGCGCTCTCGCCGCCGCCATCCTCACCTTTCTTTTTAATCTTGGCTGCCAACCCACCTCCGCCGCCTTTGGCTTTGGCCTTTGCGGCGGCAATTTTTTCCTCGCGGGTCATGGGCTTGTCGGCTGGACGCGCGGGTTCGGTGGATGGGTCGTCGTTGGTGTCGGCCTTTGGAGGGGCCGGTTTTTTGACGGGTTTCTTGGCGGGTTTGGGCGCTGGCTTCTCTGGCATTGGGGGCGCCATCGAAGGATCAAAGAGCGTGGTGCGCGACTCCTGTTTGGAAGGTGCAGGGGCGGGCGCGTTGCTCTTGCGCAGACCCGCTGGCGGCTTTTTGGGGGCCGGCGCGGGTTTGATGGTGGCGTCGTCGTCCTCGGAGGGCAGGACACCAAACTTGCTGGGGTCAAAGAGCGTGGTGCGGTCTTCGGGCTCGGGCGCCTCCACGGGGATGGGGGCCGCTGGTTTGCGCAGCCCTGCCGGTGGCATCGCGGGCCGGGCGCCGCTGGGCGGCGTGCTGGGAGCAGGGGCCGAGGGCGGCGGCGCCACCTTGTTGGGGTTGAACATCATGGTCCGCTCGCTGGCGTCCAGATGGTCGGGCATGATTGGTGCGGGGCGCGGGGCAGGGCGCGGAGCGCCCGGGCTCATGGTGGCCGGGTTGAAGAGCGCGGTTGAGGCGTCGTCGTTGTTGCTGGAGATGGGCGGCGCGGTGGCGCGGCGCAGTCCGGCGGGCGGCGGCGCGGGGTTGCCTGAGCCTGCGGTGCGTTGAAGCTGCGACAACTCGGCGCTGCGCTCGGGGTGGCGCTCTTTAAACTGGTTCCAGTTGACGATCTGTGTGCTGTCCTCGCCGGCGCCACCTGCAAGAGGCGGCGGCGGGTGGCTTGCGGGGCCCGCGCTGGGGGCCTTGCCTGGCCTGGAGAGCGGAAAATGCCCGCCGGAGCTGGTGAAGACGTCGCTGTCGTGGTTTCCGTTGACGGCAGGGACGGGTTTTGTGGACTCTCTGGGGCTCCTGGGCTGTGCTGGAGCGCTGCCCGATGCGGTTGAGATGGGCGATGGCGGGGTGGGCTGGGAGGGGTTGCGGTGTGCCGCCCGTGCGCCCATGGCCGCGCCAACGTCGAAGATGACCGACTCGGGGGGGCGCACGGCGCCAAAGTCCCGCGAGTTCATCACCTCGGGTTTTTCCTGGGTGTGTTTGGGGGTGGCTTCGGGGAAGAGCTCCCACATGACGCGCGCTGCGCGGGTGGGGGTGAAGCCTGGCGAGTTGCGGTGCATGTAGCCGGCCAACGCCCGCTGGAACTCAAAGGCGGTCTGGAAGCGGTGCGCGGGGTCGTGCGAGAGCGCGCGCATGGTGATGGCTTCCAACTCCGGGGGAACCCCCGGGCGCATCTCTGAGGGGCGAGGGATGTCGGCGGCCCGGACCTTCTCCAAAAGTTGGAGCTGGTCGTCTTCGGCGTAGAGCATCTGCCCGGTGAGCATCTCGTGGAGGCAAATGCCCAACGAGAAGATGTCCGAGCGGTGGTCAAGCTGCCGTCCCCAGGCCTGCTCGGGGCTCATGTAGTAGAACTTGCCCTTGATGATCCCCACCTGGGTGTGCCCCGGGCGCATCGAGGCCTTGGCGATGCCAAAGTCGATCAGCTTCACCTCGCCGTTCATCGAGATGATGATGTTCTGCGGCGAGATGTCCCGGTGGATCAGGTTCAGGCTCTGCCCGTTGGCGTCGCAGCGGGTGTGGGCGTAGTGCAGCGCGGCGGCGACCTGGTCGGTCAAGAAGGCCGCCACGTCAAAGGGCACGTACGTGTCCAATTCGCTGGTGCGCACCAGTACCTGGAAGAGATCCCGGCCGTTCACGTACTCCATGGCGATGTAGTACGTGTCGTTGTGCAGGCCGAGATCGAATATTTGGGCGATGTTGGCGTGGTTGAGGTGAACGGCCAGTTTGGCCTCCTCAATCAACATCGAGATGAAATTCTCGTCCTGGCTCCACTTTGGGTGGATCATTTTTAAGACGAGATGTTTTTCAAACCCTCGAATACCGCCTGCACGCGCGAGGTAGATTTCGGCCATGCCCCCCGAGGCAAGTTTCTTTACGAGTGAGTATTGGCCGAATTGTGTGTTCTGGTCCATGAACCCAGCTTTGTTGAAGGTCGCTTTTGGAATCGGCACGGCGACACATAGGCAACTCGGAAATTGTTGGGCGCAACGTGCCAGATCTCATCAAAGCGCGCCCATTGTCCCATACGGACAATGATCCGAGGTCACGATTGGAGCACACCGCATCGATTCTTGCCCCATCACATTTCCTATCCTACCAGAAGACATCAACCCAGGTGAAGGTGCATCAACGCAATGCGAAATCGAGTCTTATTTGATAGGCAAAGAGAAGGGACGTGGCTTTGAGTCCACCGACGTTGATAAACTCCATGCCAAGGCTGACCCCGGATTCTCCATATATGTATGGGTCAAGGTAGCCCAAAAATCCAAACCCACCTTCAATGCCCACCACCATGCGCAGCCCCACCTCGTCCAGGGTGTCCTGGCTGCCGTCGATGGGGTTCGGGGTGGAGCTTATGGGGGCCCAAAGCGCGCCAACCTGCGCAAAGGCGCCAATGAGCGCAAAAATAAAGTCGGGGCTCATGGCGCGGTACTGAAATGACAAGCCCCCGGAAAAGTCGTCAAATCGCCCCACGGTGTTGTTCAGGCTGGTCGAGCCGGCGGCGTAAAATCCCAGCCCAAAGCGTCCCACATCATCAAAATAATGCCGGTATCCGATCAACCCCGAGGCCATGGTGCGCGGATTGGGGGCGCCGTCATTGCTCAAGACCTTCCTCGAGTGGATTCCAAAGCCCGTGACAATCTCGCCTTGGAGCACAGGGACAAAGAGGATCGTGGTGCCTTCTTCGCCAGTGGTCAGCGTGTTGGCGGACATTTCTTGTCCGCAAACCGGGGCGGCTTGCCCCAATATCAGCAGGCTCGCGGTAGCCAGGGCCGCCACCAACCGCGCGGGCACATTCAAGCGCTCAAGGGGTGAGCTTGTGCATGGCCTGTCGTTGAGGCAGTGGTGGGGCGGCGCTGGTGTGGCAGGCGACATGGCGGCGGCCTGCCTCAGCCCTGAATGAGGGCTTTGTGGAGGTGTTTAAGGGCTTCTTCGACGTGCTCGCTGGGCAAAAGGCAGCGCACCGAGTGTCCCGAGGCCTGTGTGGCCTCCAGCGGCAACGCTTTGAGGGCGTTTCTGGCCGCGCGAAGCGCGCGCGGGGTGTTTCCGACACCCGTTCCGATGGCGCTGACCATGCCCAGACCTCGGCGCAACGTCAGCCGTTGGCCGTGGCGCTGTTTGAGGCGAGCGACCAAACCCTCTTGATCGTGCAGGTCGTCGAGCTTGAGCAAGACCGCGCTGCCCTGCGGGTCCAACTGACACCACGGGGTCTCCAGGCGCTCAATGGCCAACGCAAACTCATCCAACTCCGCGTGGTCACAAGCCTCCAGGGTCAGCCACAGGCCTTCTTTGAGCGATGCCACCGCCCGAACGCCCATGGACTCTTCCTGGCGACGGCAGATCTCTTCAAATCCATCTACGCGGCGCAGCGAGCCGCCCCCGTGGATGCGCGTCCCCTGGCTGTCGGGGTGGTGGGTTGAGCGCGCGTAGAGGGCGATCTGGGCGTTGCGCGCAAACTCGACGGCTTTGGCGTGGAGGACCTTGGCCCCCAGGCGCGCCATCTCTTGCATCTCTTCGTAGGTGATGTCATCCAGGCGCCGTGCTTCGGGGACTTTGCGCGGGTCGGTGTCAAAGATCCCGTCGACGTCGCTGTAGATCTCACACGCTTCGGCGCTCAGCGCCGCCGCCAGGGCCACCGCCGTGGTGTCCGAGCCGCCGCGGCCAAGCGTCGTGATCTCGCGCTTGTAGCTGACCCCCTGGTAACCGGCCACGATGACCACCTTGCCTGCCGCCAACTCGTCTTGGATGCGGTAGGGGCGGACCTCGATGACGCGTGCGTTGGAGTGTCCTGCGGTGGTGATGATGCCCGACTGGCTGCCCGTAAAGCTGATCGCGTCCAGCCCATGGGTATGAATCGCCATTGAGAGCAACGCCATGCTGATGCGCTCGCCGACCGACAAGAGCATGTCCAACTCGCGGCGCGCGGGCTCCGGGTTGATCTGGCTGGCCAATGAGAGCAACTCATCGGTGGTGTCTCCCATCGCAGAGACCACCACGACCACGTTGTGGCCCTTGTTGACCGTTGTGACGACCTTTTGGGCCACCGCCTTGATTTTTTCGATGGTGGCGACCGAGCTGCCGCCGTATTTCTGGACGATGATGCTCATCTTGAGCCCTCCATGACTCCCTGTCTTATCCACATCCGTTGTGTGCATCTGTTGCGGTTGATGGAGGGGCTTGGCGACCTTTTATGGGGCATTGAATGCCTGCGCTGTGCTCTTCAGCGCGCTTTTGCACGGGCCGCCGCGGTGCCCACCGGGCACGTCCGGCGCCATCAACCGGCGAGGGGAGCTTACACGACCTGAATCGCCTCGTCGACGGTGTGGTTTAAAACCTCAACTCCATGCCGAGCCTGGGGATGATGGGGGAGTCGACCTCTTTTTCGCTGCACCACAGCGTTGACTTCGATGTAGAAGCCCACCGAGCGGTTGCGGCTGAAGTAGTATCCCACACCCAGGAGCCCCAGCTGGTTGGTGGGATCCTTGGTCCGGACCGCGTAAGCCCCGCGAAAGTAGAGTTCGGGCAGCAAAAAGAGCCGCGCCCCGGGGGTCAACTCCAACTGAATCAACTCCAGCCCGTCGTTGATTCCAAAGAGCCCCTCCACATCAAAATCCGCCACCAGCCTGGGATGGAGCGCATACGAGAGGCCGCCCAGCAGCGACACGCCCACCGATGCGTCTTCGCCCACCGTGTTGCCCTGCTCGTCGGTGGTGACGCTGCGCAAGACAAAGGCCCCCAATCCCAGGCGCGTGGTGACCGAACCCTGGCGCCGATAGCGTCGGTCCTGGCTCTGCGCCTCATCGGGCATCAACGTCAGCACCGTCAACGCGGCGACCACCGCACACAACGCTCTTTGCATGGCTTTCACTGTGCTCCTCCCTGAAGCTCTCATAGGCCCCGCAGGTGCCGCCAGCGGCGGCCGCGTTCCCAGGCTTGATGCGGCATGATAAAGGGGGGATGGCGAGTATGCCAGAAAGGGGTTTGGGCCGCGGTTGACACGGCCCTGAGGGGCTTGGTTGGCAGAATTGTGGGAGGGGATAACGGCGAGCAGGGCGGGGAATCAGGCAAAGACGTACTTGTCGATGGCCAGGATGCCCAGCGGAACCAGGAAGAAAAGGACCACAATGTAGACCGCCGCTGCCCAGCGGTGCTGCGCCACGATGCCGCTGAGCTTTCGGGCCATGTTCAGCGGCACCTCACGCATGAACGGGATCGGGAACCATATCAAGATGCCCAGGATGTTGAAGAGCAGGTGACACAGGGCGATTTGCAGGCCCAGTGTGGCGGTTTCGCCCGTGCTGGCCATGGAGGCCAGCAGCGCTGTGATGGTGGTGCCAATGTTGGCGCCAAGGGTCAGCGGGAAGATGGCCTCCAGGCTGACCAGGCCAATGCCGACCATGGGGACCAGGGTCGAGGTGGTGATGGAGCTGGACTGGACCACCACTGTGGCCCCAGCACCCACGCCCATGGAGACATAGGCGTTCTTCTCAAGGGCCTTCTTGATCCAGGTGGCGGCGCGCGCCTCCATGAGTCCCTTCATCAGCTTCACGATGCCGATCAGCGCCAAGATGGTCAGCACAGCTGAACCCGCCAGGATGATGCCGCCGACCGCGCCGTCGCTCAGGCCAGTGTCATGGAAGATGCCGCCTTTGAGCAGCGAGCCGTCGACCTCTTGTCCCACCGATGCGGCCTTGATCTTGGCTTTGTCGACCGAGATGAAGAGCT
Source organism: uncultured Pseudomonadota bacterium (assembly GCA_937123825.1). GTDB lineage: Bacteria > Myxococcota_A > Bradymonadia > Bradymonadales > CAKZKQ01. Next base: position 360 of record CAKZKQ010000355.1, on the reverse strand, counting down.
TGACGACGGGTTTGATGATCATCTTCAACGGCGAGTCGAATGTGGCGCCGCCGGTGCCGACCAGGAGGGTGGTCATCCAGGCCGAGACCTTCTCGATGATGCCAAAGGCCATCTCCAGCGGCAGCAGCACTGCCACAGAGAGGACATTAAAGAAGTCGTGGACGGTGGCGCCAGCAAAGGCCCGCTTGAACTCTTCGCGGTTGCTGGCGTGGCCCATGGAGACAAAGGTGTTGGTGACCGAGGTGCCGATGTTGGCGCCCATGATAACGCCAATAGGTTCTATCAAGCTTAGCAGACCGGCATTAACAAAACTCACAATCATTACCGTAGTGGCAGATGATGATTGCACCAAAGCCGTTA